>JBGAMO010000218.1:0-6876 GCA_044222845.1 Phycisphaerales bacterium | reverse complement strand
GGCGCGGGAGCGGGGCCGCGGAAGTATGAATCGTGGACGTTCCGCTCGCGCGGGCGCGATCTGCCCGTGTGGGATATCCCCGGCGATGCGCCGGACGGGCCGGTCGTGATCTTCAGCCACGGCTGGGGCGATTCGCGCATCGGCGGACTCACGCGGGCGCCGGCGTTTCTGCCTTTGGCCTCGCGCCTGATCCTGTGGGACATGCCCGGGCACGGCGAGGCCAAGGGCACGTGCGCGATGGGGACGCGCGAGCCGGAGGATCTGGCGGCGCTGATCGAGCGCGTGCGCGAGCCGGAACGGCAGATCGTGCTCTTCGGCTGGTCGCTGGGCGCGGTGGTGAGCATCTGGGCCGCGGCCAAAGAATGCAACGTCGCGGCGGTGATCGCCGAGGGGCCGTACCGCTGGCCATGGACGCCGGCGCGGAATGTGATGAGGCTGCGCGGGCTGCCGTGGAGGTGGACGATCGCGCCGATCTTCGCGATCCTGGGGATCGATTTGCGGATGGGCGTGCGCTGGCGCGGGTTCGATCAGGTGATGCACGCGTCGAAACTCACGTGCCCTCTCCTGGTGCTGCACGGCACGGAGGACGCGGTGTGCCCGGTGGAGGATGGGCGCGAGATCGCCGCGGCGGGGCGGGGGACGCTGGTCGAGATCGAGGGTGGGCAGCACTTCGGGTTGTGGACGGAGGAGGGGACGGCGGAGCGGTGCGCGGGCGCGGTGCGGGAATTCTTGAAGAGAGGATTCACCACAGAGACACAGAGACACGGAGAAGAGAAGGCGCCCCAGATGAGCCCAGATGGCCCCGGATAGAGACATCAGGTCCGGATCGCGGGATGACACCGATGGAGGGCATGTGAAGTCAGCGATCTGGGTCATCCGGCCCGGCCTCCGTCGCTTGGTCGTCGTCTTTTTGACTCGTCTTCTCTGTGCCTCTGTGTCTCTGTGGTGAATCCCGTTTTCTTCACAGCCCTACTATTTCCGCATGATCTCAAGCCCCGCCGTTGATCCGATCATGGCCCAGGAAAGGGCCGCGCAGTTCACCAAGCGATCGATCAAGACCTCGGCGAAGGCGTCGGGGCTTATGCTCGCGCTCTCGATGCTCGACCTGACGACGCTGGAGGGGAAGGACTCGCCGGAGAAGGTGCGGGCGCTGTGCCGCAAGGCGGTGACGCCGCACGCCGCGTACCCCGATCTGCCCAGCGTCGCGGCGGTGTGCGTGTACCCGAACCTGGTGAAGGTGGCCAAGGAAGAATTGGCCAAGTCCGGCGGCGGGCACGTGAACGTCGCGTCGGTCGCGACGGGGTTCCCCAGCGGGCAGTTCCCAATCGAGGTGCGGCTGGAGGATGTGAAGCGCGCGGTCGAGGACGGGGCCGACGAGATCGACATGGTGATCAACCGCGGCGCGTTCCTCGCGGGGCGATACGAGGAGGTCGCGGACGAGATCCGGCGCGTGAAGGAGGCGTGCGGGGGCGCACACCTGAAGGTGATCCTGGAGACGGGCGAGCTTGAGACGCTCGACAACGTCCGCCGCGCCAGCGACCTTGCGATCCGGGCCATGAACGATTCGGGCGGCGCACACGGGCACTTCATCAAGACCAGCACGGGCAAGGTGCAGCCGGCCGCGACGATGCCGGTGACGCTGGTGATGCTCGAAGCGATCCGGGATTGGTACCTGGCGACGGGGCAGACGGTGGGGATGAAGCCTGCGGGGGGAATCCGCACGGCCAAGCAGAGTCTGCATTATCTGGTGATGGTGAAGGAGACGCTTGGGGAAGTGACGAAAGGACGAAGTGACGGAGTGACGAAGTGGCGGAACGGGGAGGCGGGCGCGGGAGATGAGGTCGGGGCGGAGATGCCGGCGGGGTATTGCCCTTGGCTGACGCCGGGGTTGTTCAGGTTCGGGGCGTCGACGCTGCTGAATGACATCCTGCGGCAGATCGCGTGGCTGCGGACGGGGAAGTACGCCGCGGGGCATGACTTTGCGGAGGCGTGAGAAGGCCGCTGGCGCGAGGGGATGCCGGTATGAAGCGGGTTGCCGCGAGAGTGCTGGTGTTTCTGGTGGTTGGGTCAGGGATCAGCCTCACGGTGGCGTGGTTGGCGGCTGCGCGGTCAGAACAACTTCAGTACCTGCGGGACGACAAGAGATCCGCGAAACCGGTGGACCTGCCCGGTTACGTGCGTCCATTCTGGCCGCCAACGCTCCAGTACTCGGAAGCCGTCGGGCAGGGATGGGGCGTCAACCAATCTGAGGTCTTGTGCTCGGACATTGACTCGAGTATCTGTGCCAGCGCGCTGTACCAATGGAATGAAGGACCGATCCGCGCGATCCTCACGCGGGTGCGATTCGGCTGGCCGATGCATTCCATGTATTACGATGACTACGGATTGCAGGGCGGCCTGAGCAAGGAGGCCAAGCAGCAGTTCTTTGCCCGCTGCGAAGCGGCTGCCGGCTGGCGCCAATGGCGTCGATTCCCCGATTGGGTGCCGGTCAGTAGCGGTTCACGGGGCGCGTTCCCTCGCGCGATCGAGCCTCTCGGATTTGCCGTCAACACGGTGTTCTATGGAGGAATGCTGTTCCTCGGAGTGCTTGGACCGGGGTTCGTGCGACGCTGGCGGCGGGTGCGACATGGCCTTTGCCCGCGATGCGCGTACCCGGTCGGCACGTCGCCGGTCTGCCCCGAATGCGGCACAAAGGTGACGCCGCGAACCGGGGCCACGGCATGACGCGATCCAGCGTCATCGCGTTGGTCTGCCTGCTCGCCGGGGCCGCGATGACGGTGGTCGTCGCGTGGGGCTGCGTCGCGTGCGCGGCGGGGCGAGAATGGAGCCCGGGTCCAGCCGAGGGACCTGATCGCGCAGTCATCGTTGATTTGTACGCCCGTGAAATGTCAGAAGGCTGGGCGGTGATCGAACCCCGTGAGATGCGACGCCCAGGCGTAACTTCATTTGGATTCAAGTGCGTCCCACTGGCCTCTCCCGGACCCGACGCACCGTTCACGGACTTGAAAGGGTGGGACGATGCACCCACTGAGCATCGTTGGTGGTCGTTCGCGGGCTGGCCGTCGCCGTGCTTCTCGAGCAAGACGCTGCTATTCAAACTGATCGCTTCAATCCGCTACAGCCCCCGCGTTGCGCCGCAGGGTCGCGAGCTGGGGATCCGAGTCGAACAAAGCGCTCTGGGCAACTGGCCGGCCGATACTTTCTATTTTCCGACTGCTCTTGAATGGAAGGGCGCCGCGATAGACACGTTGGTGTACGCGGGCGTGATCGCCGCGCTGTGGCCCGGGCGGCGCGCGGCGATGAGATTGTGGCGCGTGAGGCGCGGGCTGTGCCCGGGGTGCGCGTACCCGGTGGGGGTTTCGGAGGTGTGCACGGAGTGCGGGGGGAAGGTTGCGGCGCGGGCGGGGGCTGCGGGATGAAGCGAATTGCGATGCGAGTGTTGGGGCTTCTGCTGATCGGGGCGGTGGTCAATGTGGGGGTGGCGTGGGCGTGCGCGCTGTGGTCGCCGGTCACCCGATACCGTGCGCAGGACTTGTACTGGCTATTGCGCGGGGATAGAGCGGTCCCGAGTGAGTTGATGCATCGCATTCCCTCGGAGTGGGCCATACAAGGCAGTCCTCAAACCTACGACATATCCGCAAGTGTTGAACACTCCCGCGGGATCGGCCTCCGCACCCGATGGGTGTCGGTAGACGAGATGGTGCCCGCCGTCGACAAGCTCATGTCTGACCACGAACTTCTACTTCTCGATGCGGGTTGGCCGATGGCATCGCTCGCCGCTTCGAATCCGATCCTCCGTGCCAACCTCTCCACGAGCGCATTGCAGACACCAACCGCGTGGCGAGACATTCGGTGGGGCCTGCCGGCCCCGGATTGGCTTCGGCCGAATCCAACTGTTGTGCGTCAAAACAATGCCGTTGGCAGGGTGCTCCCTATCCAGCCTTTGCCGATTGGATTCGCGGCAAACGTCTTGGTATTTGCGTTGACTTTGCCTGGACTTTCGGAAGGGTCGCGATGGTGCCAGCGGCGTCTGCGCGCTGCCCGCGGCCTCTGCCCCCACTGCTCCTATCCCATCGGCGCCTCCCCCGTGTGCACCGAGTGCGGCAAGCCGATCCCCGCCCGGGCCCTACGATCTGGTGTTGCGGTTCCGCCCGAGTCGGGCGGCACGGAGCGGTCGGCATGACGCGGGCATCGCGCGGGGTCATTTCAGCGATGATGCTGGCGGCGATGGCCGCGGCGGGCGGGTGTGCGTGCTCCTGCTCGTCGGACGCGGGGGCAATGGAGGGGAGTGCGCCTGTGGCCGCGATGAAGGATCAGGGCGCGGCGGCGATGACGTTCCGCGGCGTGCTGCACGGGGGGATGATGGGGATCGGCGGCGAGCACACAGGGTTCGAGCTTGAATTGGCGGACGGGTCGCGGCTCGAGATTGATCCGGGGAGCGAGCGGGCGGCGGCGCGGGGGCTCGACGGGAAGCGGGTGATGGCGACGGGCACGGTTGAAAGCCGGGGCTACGTGGAACGCGGAAATGTGCGGGTGCTGAAGGCGGACACGATCCGCGCCGCTGAACCGGCGGGAGATTCGAAATGAGCGAGACGCGGACGGAACACGCGGGTTCGGTGGGCACGAACGGGACAGCGAACGGGGCGACGGTGGCCATCCGTGAGCCCGCGCCGCGCGCGGCCGCGGGGACGTGGGACTATGCGCCCGCGCCCGAGACGGTGAAGGTGAAGATCAAGGCGAGGTACGGGCACTTTATCGGGGGGAAGTTCGTCGGGCCCAGAAGTGACGGAGTGACGAAGCGACGAAGTGACGAAGTGAAGGAGAAGGCCCCGGCGTACTTCGAGACCATCAACCCCGCGAACGAGAAGGTGCTGGCGGAGGTGGCGCAGGGGTCGGCGGCGGACGTGGACGCGGCGGTGAAGGCGGCGCGGGCGGCGCTGCCCAGGTGGGCGGGGCTCAAGCCGACCGAGCGTGCCAAGTACATCTTCCGCATCGCGCGCCGGGTTCAGGAGCGGGCTCGCGAATTGGCGGTGATCGAGTCGATGGACTCCGGGAAACCGATCAAGGAATCGCGCGATGTGGATGTGCCGCTGGTGGCGGCGCACTTTTTCTATCACGCGGGGTGGGCCGACAAGCTGGAGTACGCGTTCGCGGGGACGCGGCCGCGCCCGGTGGGCGTGTGCGGGCAGGTGATCCCGTGGAACTTCCCCTTGCTGATGGCGGCGTGGAAGCTGGCGCCGGCGCTGGCGTGCGGGAACACGTGCGTTCTGAAACCGGCGGAGACGACGCCGCTGACGGCGCTGGTGCTTGCGGAGATCTTTGACGAGATCGGCCTGCCGCCGGGCGTCGTGAACATCGTGACGGGGGACGGGCGGACGGGGGCGGCGCTCTCGACGCACGCGGACGTCGACAAGGTGGCGTTCACGGGTTCGACGGAGGTCGGGAAGCGGATCGCCAAGAGCGCGGCCGCGCCGAACGCCAAGGGGAAGCTCAAGAAGCTCACGCTCGAACTGGGCGGGAAGAGCCCGCACATCATCTTTGAGGATGCGAGTCTGGATCAGGCGATCGAGGGGATCATCGGCGGGATCTATTTCAACCAGGGCGAAGTGTGCTGCGCGGGGTCGCGCCTGTTCGTGCAGGAGTCGATCCTGCCGGAGGTGATCAAGAAGCTCGAGATCCGGATGGGATCGCTGCGCGTGGGCGACCCGATGGACAAGAACACGGATGTAGGGGCGGTGAACAGCAGGGCGCAGCTGGAGCGGATTCGGCATTATTTGGGCGTAGGGCCGGAGGAAGGTGCCGACCTCGTGGTGCCTGGTCGCAGCACCCAGCACGCAGCACTCAGCACTCAAAACGGCTCCCTCGCGGACTACGCGACGCGCGACGGCCTTCCGGAGAAGGGCTTCTGGTGCCGGCCGTGTTTCTTCACGGGGGTGCAGCCCAGTCACACGGTGGCGCGCGAGGAGATCTTCGGGCCGGTGCTGAGCGTGATGAGTTTCAGGACGCCCGAAGAAGCGGTCAGCCGCGCCAACAACACGCCGTACGGGCTGGCGGCCGGCGTGTGGACGGACAAGGGGAGCAAGATCTTTGATATCTCGCGCCGGCTGAAGGCGGGCGTGGTGTGGTGCAACACGTACAACAAGTTCGACCCGGCTTCGCCCTTCGGCGGGTTCAAGGAATCGGGCTTCGGGCGCGAGGGCGGGATGCAGGGGCTGCGGGCGTACGTGGAATTGTGACGCGTACGGTCAGAACACGTGCTGGAGGCCGAGGCACATGAGCAGCGCAGGGGCAGCAGCGGCGGTCGCAGCGGCACAGCAGGCCCGGCGGATGCAGGCCGAGGAGGAAGCGATGGCCCAGTACACGGCCGAGGAGCTCGCGGGCGGGTGGGAGTTCAAGTTCCTGCGGTCCGCGCGCGGCGAGTTCAAGAAGCCCGAGAAACTGCGCCAGTACCTTGATGAAGAGGCGCTAGCGGGGTGGCAGCTCATCGAGAAGTTCGACAGCTCGCGCCTGCGGCTGAAGCGGCCGGTGTCGGCGCGCACGAAGGACGCGTCGCTCTCGTTCGACCCGTACCGGACGTCGGTGGGCCCCTCCGAACTGTCCGTGGCCCTGTTGATCGCGGGCGGGGCGCTCGGCCTGGTAGCGGCGATCATCGCGGTGATCGCCGCGGTGACCCACAGGGGCCCCTGAGGCGCGCCCGCGCGAAGGAGATCGACCATGAACATCCCGGTGGCACGCGGCATGCTGATCCGTCACCACAACCATCTTTTTTTCGTGGAGGACGTCCACGAGCGCCACACCGGCAAGCAGAAGCCGACGGTGCACGTGAAACTGCGGGACGCACAGGACGGGCACCACGTCGAGCGGACGCTCGACGAG
>JBGAMO010000217.1:0-6899 GCA_044222845.1 Phycisphaerales bacterium | reverse complement strand
GGCTCGCGATGGAATGGACGATCGTGCTCGGCCCGCCTCCGGCAAGGACTCCGGAAGACCGCGATAGGGACCATCGAATCAAGGTGATGGCCGATTGGCTGTCCATCGTCGCCAATGCTCCGGATTCACTCGAAGAGCTATTCGCGGCGAATCCCGATGCCAAGGCCCTTGCGGACAAGATCGTCGCACTGGGCTTCAAACTCGATGAGGGCGTGCTGGGCCGCTATGAAATGCACAAGGCCAGCGCTTCATCTGTATACCGCGCGGATTACCAGGCGGCCCTCAAGTCCAAGCGCAAGGTCGACACCCAGCCGACCCCGATGGAAGAACTGACCGCGATGGTCGATGACCCCGCGATGCAGAAAAGTTGGGAAGCGCTGCTCCCCACCATCCGCAAGCGGGTGCTTATCGACAACTACCACATGGAGCCGGATCGCATGTTCCGCTACACCCAGAAGTACGGCCCGATGGACTGGCGCCATCACGGCTCGCACGCCGTCTACTGGTCCGCCCGCGGCGTGGAACTGGGGCTCTCCCGCCTCACGCACGACAACCGCCGCGACGTCGACACCCTCAACACCGACCGCATCACGGTGCAGGGAATCCAGGAACTTTTCCGCACCGGTGATGTGTACTTCGATTTCTTTGCTTCGATGCTGAACCAGTACACGGTCTGGATCGGAGCGCCGGATCCGCACTTCGTGCTGGCGTACGGCGACATCATCGAGGATGCCAGAAGCCGGTCCTGGGCCGACCAACTCGACAACCGCGGCTTCTCTCCGCTGACCGCGGGTTACGAGAACTTCCTCAAGGACACCATCTGCTTCTTCTACCGGCGCAACGATCTCAAGGGCGCCGAGTACTGGTATTCCCGGCTGCGCACCTACAAGGGCCTCAACCAGAACTACGCGAACCGTGCCGCGGAGATGTCCGTGCCGCTTCGCGAGTTCGTGGACAATGAACTCAACGACCGTTTTACCTCGCCAAACGTTGCGGTGGCGCAGGTGGTGGGGGCCCTGACGGGCGCGTACACCAGCGGACTGCTCTCCGGTGATACCGATCTGTTCTCTTCGCAGTTCGAATACGCCAAACGCGGCCACCGGTATTTCATGGAGCAACAGCGCAAGGCCGTGGTCGTCAACCGCGACTACGTCCGGATGGACCAGATGGAGCCCGACTTCCGCGTTGAGGCGGGCGTGGTTCTGGTGAACGTGCTCGCCTCGCTCTCGCTCGACGACGCCGAACGGCTGTACGGCAGAGCGCCGGCGGACCTCAAGAAGTTTGCGTACGACCCGCTCGCGGCACGGTATCGCGAATCGGTCGATGAGCGTGCCAAGCGGTTCGGCTCCAAGAAGTTCGACGAGATCTTCCCCGAACCCCCCGAGATGCAGCAGTTCCGCGCCGCGTTCAAGAAATACGCCGACGAACGTGTTCAGGGCAAGGTCGATACCGAGCTCAAGTGAACCGGCGGAGAGGTCGGCGGCGGCCGGTCATTTCTGCGCGGCCTCGAGGATCATCGCCGCGAGCAGGTTCTCGTTGTTCAGCTTCCACCGGGGCACGCGTTTGCCGTTGATGTAGATCCGCGGCACCGAATCCATGCCCAGTGCGATCGCGGCCTTTGCGTCGTCCGCGATGGCCTGCGCCGTGAACGGTTGCTCCATGGCGGCCTCAAGGGTCTCGGCCTCCATTCCGAGTTCCGGGCACGCCGCCGCAAGGCTCTCCTTCGTCACGCCGTTCTGGTGCGACATCAGCCAATCATGCATGCGCCAGAAGAACTCATCCCCGCCGATGACTTCCGCGCCTTCGGCGGCCCGCGCGGCGTCGCAGGCTTGGAGATTCTTGACGAGCTGAGTCGACGGATTGCAGTCCTTGTTGATCGGGAAATGAACGTACGAGTAGCGAATGTGCGGCTTGGGGCCCTGCGTGAACAGGCGCAGCAATCCATCGGCGTCCGCCGTGTTCTTCTCCTGGTAGTCGCCGATGAGGACGACGGATACCTCGGCGTCCTTTGGGTTGATGGTGTGACGAGCGAACCGTTCCGGCAGAGTTGTCACCGGTTGCTCTCGCCAGTCGTTGAAGTAGCGTTCTCGCGCGGTGGGGGGTAGATCGACGGAGTTGGGCGCGGGTGCGGGGCTGCTGGCAGCCACCGCCGCGACGGCGCGAGTGAGCGCCTGGGGCGCGTTCCATCCCTTGAGTTCAACGCCGTTGATGAAGATCATGGGCGTGAAGAAGATCCCCAGCGAGGTGCCCTCATCAACGTCGGCCTTCACCGCCGCGCCTGTCTGCGCGCCGGTCATGATCGACTCGAATGTCTTGCGCTCGTATCCCAACTGCGACAAGCCGGCCGCGAGTTCGGCGTCCGTGAACGACCCGCGTCGTGAGAACAGCCAGTGATGCATCTCCCAGAACCCATCCGTGCCCTTGAGAAGTCCGGCAGTCTCCGCCGCTCGGGCCGCCCAGCAGGCGTTGGGGTGCATGTCCGAGTCGCCCATCGCCGGGTTGCATTTGTTTGACAGAGGAAAATACTTGATCCCCACGCTCAGTGACGGAGTCGACTTCATGAGCGCCGACAACTCCTCTTCGATCTTGTAGCAATCTGGGCATTGGTAATCTGTAAACATCACGATGCGCACCGACGCCTTCTCTGGTCCGAAGCGGTACCTCCCCGCGAGTGGGCGAACTGTTTCCGGCGTCGCCGGCGACGCGGCGTCGGATGGCGCGGGGGCTTTGATCGGCTCCGCGGCGCTCGGCTGTGTGGCGGGCGCCGCGGTTGATTTCGGCGGTGTCTGTTCCGTGGGCTTGCCCTGCGGCGGTGCCGCCGGACGTTGGGTCATCTTCGCGGTGGATGCCGCCAGTTGTGCCTCGGCCTTTGCCTGCGAGTCGCGCTTCGCGACCAGTTCAATCGGCGTGAGCACCGCCAGGCACGCCATCGCGACTCCTGAGCCCAGCACAAACGGGCGCAGGGAAGCGCCGCGCGACCTAGCTCCGTCCGTTTGAAGGAGGAAGATCAACACGTTGCACCCGTGAACCACCAGGCAATACACGCACCACAGGTTGGCGCCCGCCGCGATGCCGACATAAACGAGGGAAACGCCCGCAGCGACACGCACACACAGGCGCGCGGGTGAAGAGAACTCGCCGCGTGACGCGATGAGCGAGACGACCAGGGCCACGAACCACGCCAAGCCCAGGAATGCCACCGGTACAAACCCGATGTGCGCCCACTCGCTCTTGGCAGCCGCCGCGCATCCTGAACCTGCGCCGCACCCCGGCAGGCTCATCGCCCCGAAATGATCCAGCACCAGCATCACCGAGGCTGCCAATCCCACAAGTCCAAGGAACACTGCGGCGGCAAACCGGGGAGACCTTGGGCTTTGGTCAGCCAAGTTCTTTGCAGGAGGGGTTGGAAGGGTGGGCGGGCGGCTTTGATGGGGTTTCTTCGCCATGAGTTACACAAGGATACCGCGTGGCGGGGGTGGGTGTTAAACACCAGCCAACGCAGGATTTGACCACGCTCGCGGCCGGTGCATGACCGTTACGGGTTTCGTGAGTAAACGCTTTCATCTCGATCGCGGCGTTGAAATGAAAGCGTTGACATTGCTTGAATCAAAGTGATTGTGATCGACGGACTCGTTATCTTGGAAGTAGGAGCGAGCGGCAAACTGGCGGGCGAAAAGTGAATATTGTGAATGTCGGCAGCTTGGGGGGTTCTCCCTACAGCAAACAAATCGCGGGGCCGGTTGATACTCATGAATGCAACTGACGGCGGCCATGACGGCCGATCTCGTGGAAGGACATCCACCCGACCTATGCATGTCTCTCTCTCTCTCTCTCTCTCCGATCTGTCGGAGGCCCACAGCGTCCGACAGATCTTTCTTTGCGGTTTCTCGCCAGAGGAAGCATGGCCAGGACGGCCGGACCCGATTCGGGGGATGGACTCCCAACTGGGTCTTTCTCATCTCTCCGGTCTGTCGGATTACGACGGGTCCGACAGACTTTTGTGTGTGCAGGGTGGGTCGATTCGGGTGCATGACGCGCCCGAGCCGATGACACAAGTGTGTCTGCTCGCCCGGATCGATCGTGGTGGATCGATGGGGTCAGCAAGGAGCAGTTCGCACGCTCCGCTCAAGGATGGGCGGTTCTAAGCGATCATGGGCAGGGACGCCCGATCGGCCAGGTGGATTCCGATGCTGCGTTTGACTCATTCCGTGGAAGGTCCGCAGACCGTGGATGGCCATGCGATCCCGATGCGGATCGGCCGCGCCGGCATTTCGGCCATCGAGCCCAAGCCCTCGGTGCTTCACACGGTGACCAAGGGCCGCGGCTCGCAGGGTGACAACCCAATCCTTGCGTGGCTCAAGTCCAAGGCGACCACGATGCGGGAGTACCTCGAGCATCTGGCCAGGATGGACGCAAACCTTGCCGAAGCGCTCAAAGACACGTACTCGCTCCGCCACGTGCGAAGGCGGTTGGCCCTGACGCTCTTCATCGACTTTTCGCACGAGCAGGGTCTTTCCGCCGGCGAAGTGGCGGCGCTCATCGGAGATGCCCAGCAGGCCGCGGGAGAAGCAGTGAACTACATCATCAACGCCGCGGCGGAAGACGCCGGCGAAGAGATCGCCTGACGCTCAGCCACGCGGGTGAAACTTCTTGTGCATCGCCTTGATCTGCGTGCGGTCCACGTGCGTGTAGATCTGCGTTGTGGCGATGTCAGAGTGGCCCAGCATCTCCTGAACCACGCGCAGATCGGCGCCGCCGCCCAAGAGGTGCGTCGCGAAACTGTGCCGCAGCATGTGCGGATGGACCTTGAGACCCGCCGTCTTGGCGTTGCGATCCACAATCTGCCACACGGCAATCCGCGTCAACGCCCGGCCCCGCACCGAGAGCAGAAGCCGTTGGCTCCCAGCGTGGTTCCGCGCCGCGAGCACCGGGCGGGCATCATTGAGGTAGACCATCACGGCCTCACGCGCGGGCACTCCCATCGGCACGAGCCGCTGGCGACCACCCTTGCCCGTGATGCGGATGACTCCCAGCGTGTCGGCCACGTCGCGCAGTTCCATCGAGCAGACCTCCGAGGCACGCAGCCCGCTCGCGTACATCAACTCAAGCATCGCGGCGTCGCGCAGGCGCAGCGGGCCATCGCCGCCGTACAGGTCTACATCTTTCGGAACCGAGAGCAACCTCTTGGTCATCGCGGGCGAGAGAACATCCGGCAATCTCCGCCAGCGGCTGGGCCGTTCGAGAATGTCGGAGGGATCCGTGTCCATCCGATTGGTTGCGATCGCCCATCTGAAGAAGATCCGCACGGATGCCAGGTGCCGCACGACCGACTCGCCGGCAAGCCCACGCTCGGAATGGAGCTTCTGCATGTGCTCTACGACGTGCCGGGGTGTCACGCGGCTCAGCGAGTGCGTTCCTTTCGCCGCGAATGACTCCAGCAGGTATCGAACGTCGCGCCCATACGCGTCCATCGTGTTGGCCGAGAGGCCGCACTCCACTTGCAGGTAGCCCAGGAATGGCTTCACGAGCGAGGCCAATGTCGCCGGCAGTTTCGCTCGCTCTGTTGGATGCTTGCGTGTTGGATCGACGGTCTTGGGCACGGTCCTCCTTATCGGCAACTTCCTTGGGTTGGGCTCACCCTTGAAACTCGCCGAATCGTTCCCGGTACCATCGCACACGATGGGCACCCACACTTCTCCGCTTCGGGGCTTTGCTTTTCTGCACGCGCTTGCCGCTCTCGCGGCGATCGGGGTATTGCTCCTGGGCGGCTGTAAGCCCAAAGAACAGGGTTTGAACCAACTCGCTTCATACGCGGCATCGCCTACCGGTGGCCGCAGCGCCGCGGCGACCGAACTGGCCAAGGCGATCACGGCCCACGAGTTCATGCTCGGCGACGCCATGGACCTCGCCAATAAGTGGCTTGATGATGTCGCCGCTGGCCAAGTCAGAAGCGTCGATGCGACCGCGTTCGCGGGCGCCGTGCTCGACGCCGCGGCACAACTCGAGTCCAAGTTGCCGCAGCAAGGCGAAATGGAGATATTCTGGATCAACGTCGGGCGGTTGGCGTTTCGCAGCGCCGAAGAGGCTCACGCAGCGGGCCGAGTGCCCGAAGCGATGACCCTGGTTCTCTCCGGGCCGCGTCGATGGCAGAACGACGCCTATTGGAACCGGTACAGCGACCACGATGGCCTCACTTCGCTCTTGATGGCCAAAATGGGCCAACGCTCCGAAGCCATCGCCCGTCTCCAGAACCGCCCGGACCTCCGCGATGTAGCCCTTCAAGTCTACGAAATGCTCACCAAGGGCTCCTGACTGCATCAGCGAGTATCAAGGCAACCAAGTCGATCGCGGCTTCTGCGCAAGTGTGTCTACCGATGCCTGCAAAAAAGCGAACAAGCGATTCAAGTCCGTAACAAGCGCTTGTTGGCATGCAATGGTAGCAAAAAGTTTGGTATAACAGTCTTGGATGCACCGCCTGAGCCAAACGGGCGACCCTGTGCCTCGATTCGACGCTGTTGCCGACGCATCCCACCCTTCCTACTATCTCCGGCTTCAGTTCAGGAGCCGATCGCGACGGAAGTTCCGAGGTCAAGACCTCGGGGCCGAGGCGCGATTAGGGGCGGTCCCATCGCGGCTGATGGATCGTCCCGCTCCGGCCCAGAGGGCGTTGGCCCGGGCACTCGATGCCGCGGAATCCGGTTCTGCCTTCGCTCCCAACTCTTGGGAGCGCCAGCGAGACTTGGACCGCGAAAGAGTACGTGGTCCCGTTCGCACCCGCCGGCCAGAAAGTCGGCTTGATTACCGGAGAAACGCTCGGCCGAACTCAATGGTCGATGGTGTAATTGGCAGCACAGCAGATTTTGGTTCTGTTAGTCCTGGTTCGAGTCCAGGTCGACCAG
>JBGAMO010000010.1:0-50417 GCA_044222845.1 Phycisphaerales bacterium | reverse complement strand
GTCCGCGGGTTCTTCGTCATGACCTCGCGGATCGGCCGCGACAGTTCGCCGGTATCGCGCAGAATAAGCCGCCTCAGATCGCCGTCAGTGAAAATACCCGAAAGTCGGCCCGCGCTGTCGACCAGCGTGAGAGCCCCGGGTCGCCGACCGACTCTGGACGCCTCGGCGAGCGCACCGGCAACGGTCAGCGTATCCGAAACCAATGGAAGTGTCTTACCCACAACGAAGCGAAGCACCTCGGTCACCGGCCGCAGCAACTCGCCCAGCGAGCCGCCCGGATGCCGGCGCTTGAAATCCTCGTGCGTGAAGTTCCGTCGGCGTGCCGACGCAAGGGCCAGGGCATCGCCCAGCGCCATGGTCGCCGTGGTCGAACTCGTGGGCGCGATGAACCCTTCCCCCGCCTCGCGAGTCACGCCGAGCGTGAGCGACACCGTCGCCAGCCGTTCGAGGCTCGTCGGATCGCCGCCCCTGCGTGCCGTGATCGAGATCACCGGCAGGCCATCCTGCTTCAGCACCGCCGCCAGGCTCACCACCTCGTCTGTCTCACCGGAGGACGATATACAGATCACCGTATCCGTCGACCGGAACCGCCCCAAATCGCCATGAAACGCTTCGGACGGATGCACAGCATGCGAGGGGATGCCCAGCGATGCCATCGTGGCCGAAATCTTGCCGCCGACCAGCCCGGACTTTCCCAACCCCGTGACCAGCACAGTGCCGCCGGAATCCGCGCACGCGACAATCAGGTCCACCGCCCGGATGAACGCCGCGTCCAGCAATGAAGCCAGGTTCGCCACCGCCGCGGCCTCATCCGCCACAAGCGCCTTGGCAAATCGCAGGACGTCCGCATCCGCGTCGGAGAGGTTCGGTAGTGGGTCGGGCATGCGCCGCAAGGGTACGTGGGCGCGGGAGGCCCCAGTCCACCCAATCAACCGCACGATCAATTCCTGCGGCTAGGGCGGCTCCCGCCCCCCGCACTACACTTGCCCCGCATGATGCTCGAAGACACGTACAGAATCCGGCTTGAAGAGTTCGAGGGGCCGCTGGACCTGCTCCTCTTCCTGATCCGCAAGGATGAAGTGGATATCCACAACATCCCTGTCGCTTCGATTACCGAGCAGTATCTGCAGTTCATCGCGGAACTTCAGCGGCACGCCGCGCGGATCGATATCGACACCGCCGGCGAGTTTCTCGTCATGGCCGCAACGCTGATGGAAATCAAGTCGCGGATGCTCTCTCCCAAAACCGCCGTCGCCCCGACCGTCGAAGGCAAGCAGTCAAAGAACGAAGACCCCCGCGCCGAACTCGTTCGCCAGTTGCTGGAATACAAGCAGTACCGCGACGCGGCCAACGCGCTGGAGCACCGTGCCGAAGATTGGCGCCGCCGTTTCGGTTCAGCGCCCGCCGGCGTCGACGACGAACGCCTCAAGGCCGCAATCGACGCCGCGCCCGACGTGGAACTGGAGGACCTGGACCTCCTCGATCTGGTCGACGCCTTCCGTCGAATCGCAGAGACCGTCAACTTCGATCGCCTGGGCGAGCACCAGGTGACGTACGACGACACCCCGCTCGAACTCCACGCCGAAGACATCGTCAGCAGAATCCGCTCTGAATCACCCGACCCCAACCACGAGATCACGCTGCAGAGCATGTTCGAGCGTCGGTCCCGCGGCGAAATGGTCGGGCTCTTCCTCGCCCTGCTCGAACTCGTCCGCGCGAGGCGCGTCGCCGTACGGCAGGACCGGGTCGAGGGCGTCATCATGCTCCGCCTCCGGGAGTCCGAGGCAGAGGAACAGAGCAACGAAGCCGTCACGGACGCCGTTCCCCCGCAGCCCGAGTAATCCACCCCGGCCTCAGTTCAAAGCGTGAAAAACCTACCCCGCCCGCGTACCATCGCCCCGGTCAAGCCCTGAGCCGATCGGCAGTGATTGAAGCCCGGCGCGGCTTGCGCGCGCCCCGACCTTGGAGTGTGCATGTTCGAGCGCTTGACCGAGTCTTTCCAGGGCCTGTACCGCACACTCAGCGGCCAGGCCAGCATCACCGAAAAGAATGTCTCCGACGCCATGGCATCCGTCCGGACCGCGCTCCTGGACGCCGATGTCCACGTGAACGTCGTCAACGACTTCTGCGACGGCGTGCTGAAGGACGCGCTCGGACGCGACGTCACCAAGAGCCTCCGGCCCGGCGAGGAGATGATCGGCATCGTGCACCGCCGGCTCGTGGAGTTCCTCGGCGGTGAAGCGCCCGCCGCCGACGCCGATAGCCCCATGTCAGGCCTGATCGCCGCGGCGACCCCCGGCCGCGAGCCCAAGACCGAAGCCATCATGCGGGTCAGCCCCGGTCCCGCCATCGTCATGATGTGCGGCCTGCAGGGTTCGGGCAAGACCACAACGTGCGGAAAGCTCGCCGCGTACTTGCGCAAGCGCGGCCGCAGCGTCATGCTCGCCGCGGCGGACCTTCAGCGTCCCGCCGCCGTGGAGCAGTTGGAGACGATCGCGGGCCAGGTCTCCAAGGAGTTTCCCGGCAGCGGCGCCGTGCAGTTCTACGCGGAAAAGGACAAGGTCGCCGAGTACGGCAAAGCGGTCGGCGTCGCGGTGCAGGTCTGCCGCCGCGCTCTGGACGCCGCGAAGAAGGCCGGCGCCGACGTGCTCATCCTCGACACCGCCGGTCGCCTGCACGTCAACGACGCCCTCATGGGCGAGTTGCTCCAGGTTCGCAATAGCCTCCAGCCGCACCACATCTTTCTGGTGGTCGACGCAATGACGGGCCAGGACGCCGTCAACTCCGCCAAGGCCTTCCACGAACGCCTCGAAGTCGACGGCGTCATCCTGACCAAGTACGACAGCGACACCCGCGGCGGCGCGGCCCTCTCCGTCAAGCATGTCACCGGCGCCCAGATCAAGTTCGTGGGCGTGGGCGAAAAGCTCGACGCCCTCGAAGAGTTCCACGCCACCCGCATGGCCGGCCGCATCCTGGGCATGGGCGACGTCGTCGCGCTGGTCGAAAAGGCTCAGGAACAGGTCTCGGAAGAAGAAGCCGAGAAGATGCAGGCCAAGCTCGCCAAGGGCGAGATGTCGATGGAGGATTTCCTCAAGCAACTCAAGACGCTGCGGCGCATGGGACCGCTCAAGCAGTTGATGGGGCTGCTCCCCGGCGTGGGCTCGATGCTCAAGGACGTCCACATCGGCGATGAACAGTTGGACCGCGTAGAGGCGATCATCTCCTCGATGAACAAGAAGGAGCGGGCCAAGCCGAGCATCATCGACATCGGCCGGCGCCGCCGCATCGCCAACGGCTCGGGCACCAAGCCCGAGGAAGTGGGACAGTTGGTCAAGCAGTTCGAAATGGTCAACAGGCTGACCAAGACCATGTCGGGCGAATCGATGAAAGAACGCGTCAAGGCCGTGAAGGAAATGTCGGCCTCCGGCGGAGGTCTGGGGGGCATGCTCCCGGGCCTCAAGGGCATGCCGGGCCTCACATCCCGCGGATCCACGTACACGCCCAGCCCCAAGGCCGGCTTCAAGAAGCGCAAGAAATAATCACGGTCGTTCAAAGCGCAGAAATAAAGCGGCGGGCCCATGGCCCGCCGCTTGTCATTTACAGCTTTGTCATGCTCAGGCTTCCAGCGTGCGGAGCGCGAGACCGAACTCGGTAAGCTTCTCTTTCACTTCCTTGAGCGAAGTCGCGCCGAAGTTCTTGATCCCCATCAGTTCCGCCTCGGTGTGCGAGGCCAGATCGCCCAGCGTCTGGCAGTTCAGCAACTGAACGGCCTTGCGGGCGCGAACCGAGAGGTTGAGCTCAGAGATCGGCTTGGCGAAGATCGCCTCCTTGCCCGTGCCCTTGTACTGCTCCATGAGAGCCTTGCGGGCGGCGCGGTGCGCATCTTCCAGCCCCTGGCCCAGGCGCATGCCCTTGGCCGCCAGCATCTTCTTGATCTCCTGCATCGAGGAGTCACCGAAGTTCTTGTAGGACATCAGCTCCGCCTCGGTGATCCGCAACAGATCGCCCAAGGTGCGAATGTTCATCTTCTTGAGGCAGGTGCGGGCCCGAACCGACAGCTCAAAGTCCGTGACCGGCGTATCGAGCATGGCCTTGCGCTTGAAGATGTCGCGGTCCTGCTCCTCCACCACCACCATCTCACGGCTCGCCTGCACGTCCTTCATGAACAGCCGTGCACGCAAATGGTTCGGGCGCGTGTCGAGAATCTGACGCAGGCACCGTTCGGCCGCGCCGAAATCTCCGCGATCCTCGTACATCACCGCCAGATTCATGAGCGCGTTCACCCGCGGCGGCCCCTGCTGGATGCACCGCTCGTACATCGCCAGCGCTTCATCCTCTTCGCCCAGCAGATCAAGGTGGTACGCCACCTTGAACAGCGCATCGCTGTTCATGTGGTCCGCGGCGACCGCTCGGCGATATTCATCCATCGCGGCCAACCGCTCGCCCGTGGACTCGAGCTTCAGCCCGGCCGCGTAGTGCTTGGACGAGGTGGCGGTATCGCGTTTGGAGGTTTCGGGAACTCCGATGACGGTGTCGAGCGGGTCGTGCGGCATATGTTGGGTGGCTCCGGCAAAGCCGCGGCATTGTGCCACGGGCCAAAATAATAGGAGGGAACACCTCCGCCGTCGATGCTCCACGGCACGCCGCCCGAGAATCGTTCGGGGCACCCATACCCTCACTTTTAAGCCCGCTCTGAACCCCCTAGGGAAGCCCCCATGCACCCCACCTTCGCGATGTCACACACGCACGCCGTTGCCGCCGCTTTGACCCTCGTCCTCGCCACAGGAGCCGCGATGTCAGCCGAACCCAAGACCAGCCTGACGATCTACTCCTCGGCCCAGCCCGGCGCGATCAACCCCGATCTCTACCGACCTGTCCCCGGCCAGCAGGAATTCAGCGGTTTCGGCCGGGGCGCCCCGATCCCCGGTTACGCCGTTGTCCGAAGCGACCGACGGATGGAACTCAAGGCCGAACGCCAGACCGTGCAGTTCGACGACGTCGCGGCGTTTATCGATCCCACCACGGTTTCCTTCTCCTCCCTCACCGACCCCGCGACGAGCGTGATCGAGCAGAACTATCAGTTCGACCTGGTGAATAACGAGAAGCTCCTCTCCCGGTTCCTGGGTGTCGACATCGGAGCCAAGGTGATCCACGGTCAGCAGGTCGAATCGGAGTACGGAACGCTCCTGGCCAGCTCGCCGGGCCAACTCACCTTGCTCCAAAAGGACGGCTCCGTCCGCATCGTCAACGGATACGCCAATCTCAGCCTGCCGTCCCTGCCCCAGGGCCTGCGTACCAAGCCCACGCTGATCTGGGATATCACCACCGCCAAGCCCGGGCCGCACGATGTGCGTGTCTCCTACCAGACCGAGGGCATCACGTGGTGGGCGGATTACAACCTCGTGTACGCCGAGGGCAAAGACGCCAACAGCGGCACGCTAGACGTCAACGCCTGGGTGAGCATCCTGAACCAGTCCGGAGCCACCTATCCCGAGGCGCAGCTCAAGCTCATCGCGGGCACCGTGCACCGGGCCCCGCAGCCCGAGGCCTACGCGGCCCGATCAATGCGGGGGAATATGCCCCAGAGTATGGCCGAGCCCCGCGGATTCGAGGAGAAGTCGTTCTTCGAGTATCACTTGTACACCCTCGGCCGCCCCACCACCATCCCGAACAACTCCACCAAGCAGCTTGAACTCTTCCCCGCGGCGAAGAAGGTCCCCTGCGAGAAGGTGCTGGTGTACGACGGGCAGGGTCAGGACATGTGGATTGATCCCTACAGCCCGATGCTTGACCAAGGGTTCGGAGTGCAATCCCGCAAGGACGTCGCGGTCTACCTCAAACTGCAGAACTCCAAGGAGTCCGGCATGGGGATGCCCCTGCCCGCCGGTCGCGTGCGAGTCAGCAAGGCCGATCCGGCGGACGGCAGCCTTGAGTTCGTCGGCGAGGACACGATCCGGCACACGCCGAAAAACGAGGAAGTGCTCGTCAAGCTCGGCGACGCGTTCGACGTCGTGGGCGAGCGTGCCCAAACCGACTTCCGCGTGGATTCGGCGCGCAAGGTCATCGAAGAGTCCGTCGAGATCAAGGTGCGTAACCGCAAGGATGAACCGATCAACGTCGTGATCCAGGAGCGCATGTACCGCTGGACTCAGTGGGAGATCATCAAGTCCACGATTGACCCCAAGAAACTCGACGCCCGCCTCGTGCATTTCCCCATGACCCTGAAGCCCAATGAAGAAGGCACGCTGCGCTACACCGTCCGATACCAGTGGTGATCTCTCCGATCCGACACCCCGGCCTCGAAACTGCATAAATTCCTTTGCGCGCCGCGTATTGGTGCGGCACGCTCAACTTTGACCCCTTGAGACCCGCATGACCCCACGCACGGCCACCCGAATCCTCTCCGCCCTCGTCTTCTGCTTCACCGGGATCGCGTTCGCGCAGGAAGCAGCCAAGACGCCCCCGGCCGAGGGGCCCCGGTTCGTGCGTGTGCAGGACACCGACGATGGCGGCCGCGTGCTGCTTCAGGTCTCCTCTCGCACCTTCAAGCCCGCCGCGAACGGGCCGGTCGTTCACCTCGTGGGCGCGGTGCACATCGGCGACCAGTCGTATTACGAGAGCCTCCAGAAGTTCCTGGACGCTCAGGACCTCGTGCTCTTCGAGGGCGTGAAGCCGGGCGGTTCCAAGACCGCGCTCGCCAACGCCGACGACGCGGCCAAGGCCAAGATCACCAAGGCCCGCGAGCGTTTCCTGGCGATCCTGATGACCCGCCACAAATCGAAGGCCGGCGCGTTCCCGGCGACCTTTGATGATCTGATCGCCGCGATGCCGACCAACAAGGCCGCGGTGGTAAAGGGCAGCCTTCAGGACGGCTGGGGCCGGTCGCTCACTCTGACCGTGACCGCGGACCCCGCTGCGTTCGACATCATCAGCCTCGGCGCCGACGGTAAGTCCGGCGGTCAGGATGCCGACGCAGACATCCTCTTCAGCCAGCAGAAACCGCTGACCGTAAACGAGAAGAAGGCAGGCGAAGGAATCCAGACCCAACTTGCCGATGCCCTGAGGCTGAAGTTCCAGCTCACCACGATCGATTACACCCACGCCTCCTGGCGCAACAGCGACCTCACCGTGGACGAGATTCAGGAGCGCATGGGCGAGGGCAACGCCGCCGCGGAAGCCCTCTTCAGTATGCTCGACGGCTCGTCGTTCGCGGGCAAGCTTGTGGGCATGATGCTCGGCTTCGTCAAGAGCAGCCCGCAGCTCTCGCTCATGGTCAAGATGACGTTGATCGAGACGCTCGCCAACGGCGACGACGCGATGGTG
This sequence comes from Phycisphaerales bacterium, assembly GCA_044222845.1. Lineage (GTDB taxonomy): Bacteria > Planctomycetota > Phycisphaerae > Phycisphaerales > UBA1924 > UBA2402. The sequence continues at coordinate 43,094 of JBGAMO010000010.1, read as the reverse complement.
AACCAGTCCAAGGCGTTGGGCGTGGACTTTGGCAAGCTCATGAAGGTGATCGTGATGGACCGCAATGAAGCGGTCTTCACGGATCTCAAAGGCGTGATCGAGAAGGAACCCGGCGTCAAGTCAGTCGCGATCTTCTACGGCGCCGGACATCTGCCGGACATGGAGCACCGCCTGACGCAGGACATGGGATACACCTTTTCCGGCGACCAGTGGTTCACCGCCATCGACCTCGACCTGTCCCAAACCCCGGGCGGCGCGGCACAGGCGAAGCAACTGCGTGCCAGCGTCAGGGCCATGATGGCCCAGCAGGCCAAGGCCGCGGCCAAGGCCGAAGAAAGCAAGAAGACCGAAGACTCCAAGTAGCTCACACCCGCGTCAGCCGGGCGTACTCGAGCACCAGTGTCTTGACGCCAAGGCCGCGGAACGCAACCGTGACCCGGGCGTTTGCGCCGCCGGTCACCGCCTGAACCTTGCCAAGACCGAACTGGGGATGGCGAACCTCGCACCCCACGGGGAACGGCGCGTTCAGTTTCGGTCGGCTCGGGGCGCGGGCCGCGTCGCTGAACTCGATGTCCCCGCTGTCGTGCTGCTCGCCCCACTCGTCGCCGAGCCCGCCCGACACGTCGGACATGTTGCGCACGCTCACGTGCTCAGCGGGCAACTCGGAAAGGAACCGGCTGGGGATCGTCCGTTCCGACATGCCCCGCATCGTGCGGTAGTTACTCGACGTGATGAGCAGGCGACGCATCGCTCGGGTGATGCCGACGAAGCAGAGCCGCCGTTCCTCCTCCATCGCGGGCTCGCTCTGCTGGGCGCGCATGTGCGGGAGCAACCCTTCCTCCAGGCCGATCATCGCGACGCCGCCGAACTCCAGGCCCTTGGCCGCGTGCAACGTCATCAGCGTTACGCTGCCCTGCGACGGATCAACGGCGTCGGCATCGGCGACCAGCGCGATCGATTCCAGATACGCCCGCAGCATGTCGAGCACCGAGGGCGCGCCGCCCGTTGTGTTCATCGGATCGGAACTGGGGTCGTATTCCTGCTCAAACTCGGCGGCGGAACTCACGAGTTCCGCGAGATTGTCCAGCCGCTCCGCGTCCGTCTCGGTCTTGCTCGTCGCGGCCTGCGCTTTGTACATCGCTTCCAGACCGGACTCGCGGACCACGCGGTCCACCAGTTCGCTCAGCTTCGACCCGCCCGCGGCCGCCAGCAGCGTGTTCGGCGAGATCCAACCGTCGACCATCTGCACGAACTTGGTGACGGAGTTTACTGCCCGCGCGGTCAGGTCGGGCACTTCACCAACCCTGTGCATCGCTTCGAGCACGGTCACGCCGGATTGGTCCGCGAACATCTCGATACGGTCGTAGGACGTGTCGCCGATGCCGCGCGACGGCACATTGACAATGCGGCCCAATGACACCGAATCCGCCGAGTTCGCCACCAATCGCAGGTACGCCAGCGCGTTCTTGATCTCCTCACGGTCGTAGAACGCCGTGCCCCGGGCGATGGTGTACGGAACGTTGTACTCGCGCAACGCCTCTTCCATGACACGGCTGAGCGCGTTGGTGCGGTAGAAGATCGCCATCTCGCGCCACGCCAGTCCCTGACCGCCTTTGTCGACCGACTCGTGACGCGATCGCAGCCACTGGGCCACCACCGTCGCCTCGTGCCGCTCGTCGCGGCATTTGTTCACCTCGACCATTTCGCCCCCCGTCTTCACGGTGAAGAGCGGCTTGTCTTTGCGACGGCGGTTGCGCTTGATCAGGTGATCGGCCACGGCGAGGATCGGGGCGGTGGAGCGGAAGTTCTCCCCGAGCTTAATCGTCGCCGCGGCGGGGTAGTACCGCTCGAAATCGAGAATATTGGAAATATCCGCACCCCGCCATCCGTAGATCGCCTGATCGGGATCGCCCACGACGCAGATGTTGGGCCCGCTGGTGCGCGGCTCACCGCCGGATTCGCCGCCGCCCCCGCCGGCGATGATGCTGGCGATCTGGAACTGGGCCTTGTTGGTGTCCTGATATTCGTCGATCATCAGGTACTGCCATCGCTCGCGGCACACGGTTCGGACCTGCTCGTTCCTCGAGAGCACCCGGGCGGTCAGGAGCAACAGGTCGTCAAAGTCCACGGCATTCGCCCGACGAAGGGCGGTGGTGTACGAGGAGTAGACCTTCGCGATGCACTTGGTGGAGAAGTCCAGAGAACTCTGGGCGAACTGCTCGGCATCGATCAGATCGTTCTTGGCGTTGCTGATCACCCCTAGCACGCTGCGGGGCTGAAAGTTCGCGGTGGACAACTGACACGCCTCGATCGCCTTCTTCACGATCGTCAACTGGTCGGCGCTGTCGTAGATCGCGAAATCAGGCTTGAGGCCGGCCGCCTCCGCGTGCCGGCGGAGCAGGCGGGCGCACAGGGAGTGGAACGTGGTGATCGTCAATCCTCGCGTGGCACGGTTCGTGCCCCCCTCGTGCTGACCCAGGAGAGAAAACACGCGTTCGCGCATCTCGCCCGCAGCCTTGTTGGTAAACGTGAGCGCCAGGATCTGCCACGGCGGCACACCGCAATGGACCAGGTACGCGATCCGGCGCGTGATCACCCGCGTCTTGCCGCTCCCCGCCGCGGCGAGCACCAGCAGCGGCCCCTCGGTGTGGAGCACGGCCTGCTTCTGCGGTTCGGTCAGGCCGTCAACCAGCGACTCGGCGGTGGGCGCGGGCTTCGCGGGCGGCGGCGGAGCTTCGCCGAAGTCGGCGTCGGTCAGAATCGGTACGTCGAAATCCATGTGCCTCACTGTACGGCGTCGCTCGTGAATCTTCAGGTCCGGACGCGGTCGCGGTTTACTCGAAACTCATTCCGCCCATCGCGTCGCCGCCGCCCCCGCGGCCGCCCCGGGCCATCAGCCAGCGAACTTCGGGCATCCGCAGCACCGCGGCCGCCGCGGCGAACGTCCCCGCGCCCGCCATCACGCTCGCGGCCAATCTCACGAGCCGCGGCCACCAACGCTCCGCCGGGGGCCAGTAGTGCATCGTCGCCCACACCGCCAGCGACATAACGATCACCGCCAGTCCGATCCGGGCAAAGGCCAAGACGGTTTCGCGGTCCATTGGAGCAACATTTAGGCGTGTGCGGCAGAGCACCATCAGGCAGGTGAGCTGCGCAAAGGACGCGATCGCGGTCGCCCACGCCAGCCCGGCTTCGCGCAGCGGCCACATCAGGATCAGGTTCAGCGACAGGTTCAGCCCCACCATCGCCACGGCCACCCGCATCGGCGTGTGGGTGTCGTGCTTGGCGTAGAACGCCCGGGTCAGGACATGGTTGAGGGAGTAGGCCCAGACGCCTGGGGAAAAGCCCATGAGCACCGCCGCGGCACGCTCGACGCCGTCGGCGCTGAAACCACTTTTGCCGCCGCTGAAGATGACGTAGACCAGATCGTGCCGGACGAGCATCAGGCCGGCTGTGGCGGGCAGGCCGATGAACAGGCTCAGACGAAGCCCACGCCGCAGGACCATGGCGAACTCCGCGGGGTCGTTGGTCGCCCGCGAGAGCATCGGAAAGACCGCGGTTGCCACTGCGAGGCCGAAAACACCCAGAGGGAACTGGTAGAGCGACTGCGTGTAGTTCAGGATCGAGTTGGAACTCTTGTCGAGCGAGACGGCGTGCCCGAACATCATCGGGCCGACCCACACGGGCCACATCGCGATCACCATGTCCATCATGGTGTTGAGTTGCAGCGTGCCCAATCCCAGCATGGCGGGGACGAACCGGCCAAGCACCTTGCGACCGTGGCGAACCGCTTCGGTACCGGCCCGGCCCCACCGCACCAACCCTCGCAGCGCCCACCACGACCAGACGATCTGGACAACACTGGCGGCCACCGCCGCGATCCCCACCAGGTAAGCGGTATTGACCTTGTCGGTCATCCACCCGACATAGAACGCAACGCCCGCGGCGATCTGGAAGATGTTCAGGATGATCGGGGCCGCGGCGGGGGGCCCGAATCGTCCGTGGGCCTGAAGCATCCCTCCCATGATGGCCGTGATGCAGACCATGGGCATCATCGGCAGCATCAGCATCATCAGTTGGAGCGACAGGCCCCGGCTTTCGTCCTTGGGGGCGATCAGCAGGATCGCCAGCAGCACCACCTCCAGAACAAGCGTGAGGCCACCGGTGACCAGAGTCAGAACCCGGATGGTGAGGGTGGCCAGCTCGTCGGCCACGCGCGGCTCGTCGCGTCGGAGTTGGGTGTATTCGGGGAGGAACGCCGCGGAAAGGGCCCCCTCGCCGAACAGCCGCCGGAAAAGGTTCGGGAGGGCGTACGCGGCCCGAAATGCCGATCCCAGGACGGCGTCGCCGAAGATCCGGGCGGTCACCACGTCGCGGGCGAGGCCGGCGAACCGGGATAGGAGGGTCAAGCCCGAAACGACGCGTACAGCGGCCGCCAACGTCCCCGCGTGGCGGTCGGGCGGTGCGCTTCCTTGCGTTTGGGTCTTGCCGTCCGGTGGCACGGGCAGAGGTTAGCGTCCCGGATCCGGCCCAGGCGAGTTTTCCCCGGGTTCCGGCGACCTAGACTTTCGCTCAACATACAACCGCACCACTGCCAAGGAGGGCAGACATGTCGCAGGCCGCACTTGCGGAGCCACCCGCCGTTCTCGAATCGAAAATGACCAAGACCAAGCAGCCCGCGCGGGCGACCGCCGAATCGATGGCGACTCGTCAGCGCGATATTTCCGTCTCCGAGTTCTTCGCCAAGAACCGCCACCTGCTGGGGTTCGACAATCCGCGCAAGGCCCTGCTGACCACCGTCAAGGAAGCGGTGGACAACTCGCTGGACGCGTGCGAGGAAGCCGGAATCCTCCCCGACATCACGGTCGTGATCGAGGACCTGCAGCCGGATCGCGGACGCGAGGTCAAGCAGTCCAGGTACCGCGTGACCGTCGTGGACAACGGGCCGGGCATCGTCCGCAAGCAGGTTGAGCACATCTTCGGTCGGCTGCTCTACGGCAGCAAGTTTCACCGCCTCAAGATGTCGCGCGGCCAGCAGGGCATCGGTATTTCCGCCGCGGGCATGTACGGCCTGATCACCACCGGTAAGCCGATGGGGATCCAGACGCGGCCCAACGCGAACCGCCCGGCTCACCACATTGAGTTGGCGATGAACACCAAGACCAACCGGGCCGAGGTGACCACGGACGAAGAAACGCAGGACTTTCCGCTGGAGCGGCTCCGCGAACTGACGCCGGGAACGCGAGAACTGGCCGCGTCCGGCCAGTTCCTGTCTCACAAGGACTACCCCACCGGCACCAGCGTGAGCATCGAGCTTGAAGGCCGCTACCAGAAGGGCCGCGGCAGCGTTGACGAGTTCCTGGAACTCACCGCCATCGCCAACCCGCACGCCAAGATCACGTTTGTTCCTCCGACCAAGGTGAGCGAGGAAGAGGAGGACGTTCCGCTCCTGAAGAACAAGGCGGCTGCTGCCGCCGCCGCGGCCGCGGCAGCGAAGGCCGACGGGCAGCCCGAAGTCGCGCCGGCGGCCCCGCAGCCCACGATCACGACCGAGACCGGCGGCGTGATCGTCTTCCCGCGGGCGGTGCAGGAACTGCCCCCGGAAACCAAGGAGATCCAGCCGCATCCCAAGGGCATCGAGTTGGGCACGCTCCTGCAGATGCTCAAGGACTACGAGCAGGACGAGCGTGGCGGGACGCTGTACACGTTCCTGCAGGACAAGTTCTGCCGCGTCTCGTCGACGACCGCGAGCAACTTCTGCGACAAGATCGGCGTCACGAGCCGGACCAAGGTGAGCGCGATCGAGCCTCCGCTGGCCGAGAAACTCTACAAGGAGTTCCAGGAAACCCGGCTGGCTCCGCCCCCCACGGACTGCCTGGCGCCGATCGGCGTGCGGCAGTTGCTGGCGGGCATGCTCAAGGGCGTTCGGGCGGAGTTTTACGCGGCGAGCAGCCGCGACGCCGAGGTCTATCGCGGCCGTCCGTTCCAGATCGAAGCCGCGATCGCGTTCGGCGGCGATCTGCCCGGGGATGATTCGGCACGCGTGATCCGGTTCGCCAACCGGGTGCCGCTGCTCTTTCAACAATCGGCGTGCTCCTCGTTCAAAGCCGTGACGGAGATGTCGTGGCGGAACTACAACCTGCAGCAACCCCGGAGCAGCCTGCCGGCGGGCCCTCTCGTCATCATGATCCACATGGCCAGCGTGTGGGTGCCGTTCACGAGCGAGAGCAAGGAAGCCATCGCCGATTACGACGAGATCCGCAAGGAGATGAAACTGGCGCTGATGGAGTGCGGCCGCAAACTGGGCACGTACCTGCGCAAGCGTCAGGCGATGCGCCGCCAGGGTGAACGCCGCGACATCTTCGAGCGGTACATCGGAGAGATCACCAAGGCCATCCACGAGATCAACGGCGCGGACCAGAAGAAGCTGTACGAGGCTCTTTTGGCGCAGGCGCGCGAACGCACCGCGATCGCGGACATGCAACTGGACGAGGACGGCAAGGCGATCAAGGAAGACCCCGCGGATCAAGAGGGCGTCATCGTCCTTGAGAATCTGGCGGCGGCGGGTGCTTCTCCGATCGCCGCGTCCTCCGATGCGGTCCTGCACACGCAGACCAAGGCCGAGCGGGCCATGCTGGATGTGGCCTCCCGAGCCAAGGATGATTCGCCGAGCCTGATCGACGTAGCGCCCGTGAAACGGCTCACGAAGAAGGGCGATGCTCCCAAGAAGCGGGAGGGCAAGGCGCCCGAGCCCAAGAAGCCCGAGGGGGCGAAACCCGCGGCCGCCAAACCCGCAGCCAAAGAAGCCCCGTCCAAACCGGCCCCCAAGGTCCCTGAACCCGCCGCGTCGACCCCCAAGCCGAAGATGCGGCTGGTGAACGGGAAGCTCGAACCGGTGAAGGAAGGACCGAGCCTGTTCTGATCGCCCGGTTCGTCTGAAACGGTGCGCGTTGAACTTTTGGTGGTGTATGCGCCCGCGCGATTTGTAGTGTTATCCGGACACTGATGCCGGAAGGCATCAGCCATCAGGCATCGGGCATCAGGGGAAACAATCCTCTCTGCTGCCCGGGCTCGTAGCTCCGTCGAAATTTACCACACGGTTCAAGGGTTGGTGCGCTGGGGTCGCGGTCACAGGTGGACACGTGACGCCCGGATCGCGGCAGCGATTGGTATGGGACTCTTTGCCAAGTCCGGGGCGTGTGTGCGGTGCGCATGAACTTTTGGTCGAGTGCCTGCCCGCGCGGGTAGGGAAGTTATTGAGACGTGTCTTCGCCGCCGCGTGATTCGAGGTCCATGGGCGCGATGAACTTTTGGTCGCCGCCAATCTGGTGCACCACCATGACGTGAGCCGTGCGGTGGCCCTGACGCACGGACACCGAGGTACTCCACACCAGCGCACATGAACTTTTGGTGGCGTGCACGCCCCGACACACGTCAACGACTCACTCCGCCGCGGTTCCTTCCCGCCCACATTCTCTTCACATTCCAAAGAACAACGGCCCCACGCCCAGCGCGTTGGAGCGGTCCGCCAGAGAGTGGTACGCGGACACCACGAACGGTTCGCCTGAATTGCTTGGAACGACGCCGCACATGCGCACAACGTGCGTCACTTGGCTTCGCAGGCGGGCACGATATCGAGCAGGGCGCCCTCGATCGCGGGCTGATCCGTGGGGCTGACGCCGGCCCATGTGAGGGTCGCGCCGTTCAGGATGGCCAGCGACGTCGGCGTGTCGCCGAGACACCCGACCATCATCTTGAGGTCCTGACCGACCGACACTTGAGCGCCGACGTCGATCCACATGCTGGTCGATCCGGGGTCATTGCAGACCCACATCTGACCGGCACGCATGGCGTGGGCCGGGTTCTCTCCGGTCCATGAACGGGCCACAACACAGACACCAGCGAGGTAATGCACCGGGTCATCGGTCTTGGCGCCGCCATCGATCACGGTGGGCTTGGGTTCGCCGCGGCTGCGTGCCGATTCGGCGATCACCCGGACGTGCCGGACGTATTCGGGGCGGGCGAGGATCTCCCAGGTCTTGGCGTCGAGGCGGTAGCCTGCGGGCCACTGGGAATAGGCAAGCTTCCGCACCATCGGGGGCTTGCCGGCTGTGAGCGCCGCGCTGGTATCGGTATTGATCTTCAGGAAGGTGACGGTGCCTTCGCCGCGGATTTCGGCGGTGCCATCGGGCGAGATGCACACGGCGGTGCGCGGGTCAACGCCCAAACCCACCACTTGCCTCTTCAGGTCCGTCGCCGCGACGGCGAGCATCGCGGCCAGACGCGGCAAGCGGCCACGCTCGGTGAAATGAGTGTCAAAGAGAACGCCGGGTGCGAAGCCAAGGAAATCCGGCGTGAGCGTCAGATCCTTGTGGCGGGCGTCGTGGAGAACCTCGGAAGGAGAAAGGGACCCATTTTTCGAGTCGTACGTGAGTTCACCCAGCACGGCGCAGCCCGCGCTGGTGCCCGCGACCACTCCGCCCCGAGCAAAAACGGCCTTGATGGCGGATTGGGTCTTGGTGTTGGTCCACCAGTTGACGTACCGGGCCTGATCCCCGCCCCGGATAAAGATGACCGAGGCGCGGTTGATCGCGTCATAGGTCGCCTGTGTATCGGCGGCGGCCTGGTCAATCACCAGGGATTCGACCGACGAGGCCCCGAGTTTTTTGAACAGCTCCGGGCGATCGTCGGAATCCAACGGCACCGCGCCGATGATCACCACATGGCCCTTCTTGCCCTTCTGAACCATCCAGCCGAAGACCTCCTCGGCCCATGAACCCTTGCCGGGATTGCCGCCGCCTTCGGCGCAGACGAATCCCTGGGCGAGCGCGGAAGATGCCGCGGCGATGGACACAGCGGCGACGACGCGGTGCAGAGTGTTCTGTAACATGGTTCGGGATCGTCTTCGGTTGGCCGAGGGCAGAAAGGCCGGCGGCCTGGGGGCGATCATTTCTTGGGAACGGCGAGTGCGCCGTGGCGCGGATCTCCGGGAGGCGGTTCGGGAGGGGGAGATTCTTCCTTCGGCGGGGTGACCTTGGCTGCTTCGGCGGCGAGCTCGGCCTCTCGCGCTGTCGCGTTGGCGTCCTTGGCGTCGGCCTTCTCCGCGCCGAGGTAATCAAACATGCGCCACGCAAGGATTGCGACCACGGCAACACCGGCGAGGGCCCACACAGTCTTGGACGAACGACCGGAAGACACGGCTTTGGTAGGTTGAGACATGGTGTAGGTTTCTGGGTGTAGGTTTCAGGTTATCGAAGGTCGCGGCCGCGCACGCCGTCGCGGGTGGCCCAGAAATACGCCGGCAATCCGTAGGTCCACGTGAACCCCTGCCCGCGGCCGAACTGGATGTAGCTTCCGCCGATCTCTCCCTCGCCGGGATCCCAGGTGCCCGAGGGATACCAGAGGCGATCCGCCGCGCGTTCAGCGGGGGCGCCGGTGTCGTTGATGACGTCTGACATGTAAACAGTGCGGGCGCTGGCGTCGGTCAGGGCCACCTGCGGCTTGCTGCCGGCGCGATTCCACATGTACTTCAGCTTGCTAGAGAAGTCCTTGGCCTCAAAGAGGAGCACCTTGCCCGAGGGGGTCAGCACATCGGTGGTGCGGTTGCGGCGGAAGAACCAGCGATTGCCCGCCGTGGCGACCGGACGGAAAGGCCCCTCGAACCGCTTGTAATCCTGCCAGAAGACCGGCGGGTACCAGTACGAAGAGGGGAAGATCCAGGTGTAGTCGGTCTGGGCGCTCTGATTGTTGTTCTCGCGGAGCCAGCGCTGGAGATCGATGTCATCGGGTGCCACGTTCGATTTGAACCGGGACGCGATGTCGGAATCCTGGTACAGGGTGTGGGCGATCCAGTGGTACCCGTATGTCTCAGAGCCGCTGGTGCTGTACGGCGGGCCGTACGCCCAGCCGTACTGGCCGAACTGGTACGGCGGGGGCGGGTTCTGCAGCCACACCCAAGGCCCGTTGGGATCGGTGGACGGCGTGAAGGGATTGACCCAGCAATCCTTGTTGTCGCCCGCGTAGGCATGATTGAACTGAGCGTTGCTCCGCAGGTTCGCCATGCTCATGATGCGGCGGGCGGCGCCGCGGGCCCTGCCCAGGGCGGGCAGCAGCACCGAGATGAGCAGCGCGATGATCGCGATGACAACGAGCAGTTCGATCAGCGTGAAGCCGCGGCGGGTTGTGGACGGGCGAAGAGGCGGTATCGGCATGGAGGCCTCCGAAGAAGAATCGCAAAAGGATATCCGGGTACTCCCCAGGGCGTACCGACAACGCCCGGCCGGCCAATGTGCCGGTGGCCTGCGGCCTCCTTCCGATGGAATTTGCAGAATTCCGCTGTCGCCCAACGCGCCGTTATCGCCTCGCCAAGCCCAATCCTTCTACCCTGTGGGCACCGAATCTTGAATCCCCACCCACAGGCAACGGAGTGCCTCGAATGGCCAAAGCAGCACCAACCACATCCCGCGTCAGCAAGCGCACCAAGGAGCGCGACGCGGTCACACTCAAAAAGCTCGTCGGACTCGCGGACGACGTCGCCAAGAAGGCTTTGAGCAAGAAAGAGCCGGTCATCGACATCCCCATGCGGAGCCGGTCGAACACCATCTGGGACAAGAAGAAGGGCATCCTGGAGATGGGCGATGCTTCGGCGGCGCGGGAACTGTTCAACCTCAACCAAGCCAAGCAGTTCATGCAGACGCTCCTGCACGCCAGCACGATCAAGAGCTTCATCGAGGCGGAGAAGACCTCGAGCCTTCGTGGCGTCTTCTACAAGGCCAAGCACACCGTCGCGGGCACGAAGGAAAACACCTTCGACACCCAGGACGAATCCGACCCCATCCTGGAAGACCTTGAAGTCTCGCTGGGCGCTCTGCGCGAAGAACTGCACATCTTTGCCGAGAACCGCGGCACGGTCGTGGGCAACCTCACGCTGGTTGACAAGGGTGACGAGATCGACTGCCGCCGCATGGGCAGCGGCGGGTATGGCATCCCGAGCATCGTCGAGCCCGACGTGATCCAGTTCAAGAAGTGCGAGGCCAAGTTCGTCCTGCACGTCGAAAAGGGCACGGTCTGGAACCGATTCAACGAGGACCGGTTCTGGGAAAAGAACAACTGCATCCTGACCCACGGCGGCGGCCAGCCTCCCCGCGGCGTCCGCCGCCTGCTCCAGCGCTTCAGCCAGGAGCTCAAGCTCCCGATCATCTGCCTGCTCGATTGCGATCCCTGGGGGCACTACATCTACAGCGTGATCAAGCAGGGCTCGATCTCGCTGGCGTTCGAATCCTCGCGCCTGGCGATCCCGCAGGCCAAGTTCCTGGGCATCCGGGCCAAGGACCAGGAGGAGTGCGACCTGTCGGACGCGGTCAAGATCGACCTCTCAGAGAACGACATCAAGCGTGCGAAGGAGATCGCCGCCTACCCCTGGTTTGAGGGGCACAAGGGCTGGCAGCGTGAGATCGAGCACATGCTGCGCAACGGCTTCAAGATGGAAGTCGAATCCTTGATCACCAAGGACATTTCGTACGTCACGGACGATTACGTGCCCCAGCGGATCAAGGCCAAGGACTGGTTGGAGTGATCCCCCCCTCCGCGGTCACCGCGCGGCAGAACTCGGGCCGATAGACGGGACGTGTGCGGCATACTCGGATTCGCCACGGCGGCTGGTTTGCGTCCATCCCTTGATCGGGCGGCGGTGTGTGCGCTGCGCGATGAGATGTCTCGCCGCGGACCGGACGACGCCGGAGTGTGGGACGGCGGCCATGTGATCCTGGCGCACCGGCGGCTGGCGGTGGTTGATGTCTCCCAGGCGGGCCATCAACCGATGCTGTGGCCCCGTGGCGACGCGGCGATGGTGTACAACGGCGAACTCTACAACGATGCGGACCTGCGCGATCAACTGCGTGCCGGGCACGAGTTTCGCTCCCATTCCGACACAGAGACGGTCCTGGCCGCGTTGCGTGCGCACGGCCTTGCAGCGCTCGCGTCGCTGCGGGGGATGTTCGCCATCGGGTACTTCGACGCCGCTTCGCAGACGCTGCTGCTGGCCCGCGACCCGTTGGGCATCAAGCCGCTGTACTGGCGGCGCATCGGTGGTGAAGTCGCGTTCGCGAGCAGCCCGGCCGTGCTCGCGGCGATTCCCGGAACCCCGGCGAAGCCGGACTGGGCGGTGGTGTCGGCGTACCTCACGACGATCCGCAACACACTGGGCGAGCGCACGCTGTTCGACGGGATCCGGACCGTGCTGCCGGGGCAGGCGATCACCTTTGACCTTTCCCGCGCTGCGCTCCCCGAAACCCGAACCGAGATCCCGTGGCCACGCCCGGAGAACATCCCGATCCGCGAGGCGATCGAGCAGAGCGTTCGCAGCCACCTGAGGGCGGATGTGCCCACGTGCTGCCTGCTAAGCGGCGGACTGGACAGTTCAATCGTCTGCCGCGTGGCCAAGAACGCGGCTCCGCAGACGCCGCTCCGGACGTACGCATCGGGGGCGGTCACCGATCAGCGGGACGATCTGTGGCACGCAAATCTGGTTGCGGATTCACTCGGATCCGAGCACACACAGGCCCCGGTCACGAGAGAGCTTTTCTCGCAGCGGTGGCCGTGGATGGTGTCGCAACTGGGGCTGCCTCTCTCGACACCCAACGAGGTCGCGATCAACGAGGTCGCCCGGCGGCTGAGGGCTCAGGGGTGTGTCGTCGCACTCAGCGGCGAGGGAGCGGACGAGTTGTTCGGGGGGTATGAAGGCCCGTTGTCCGCCGCGGCGAGCTTTGTCCGCGGAACGTGGGCGACCCAGGAGCCGCACTCACCCCGTGATGGGCGTGACGGCGGGATCTTTCAACTGCACGAGGCGGCGTGGATGCCCCTTTCCGCCAAGCCCGCCGTGTTGTCGGCGCGGGTGTGGCGTGGAATCGAAGGGGACAGTGCGTTGATTGACTTCTACCGCGCGGAGTTTGAACGGCTCCGGTGCGACGACGAACTCTCGACCCATCTGCGGTTCATGCGCCGGATCAATCTTGCCGGGCTGCTGTCGCGGCTCGATACGGCGACGATGCTCGAGGGCGTCGAGGGACGCACGCCCTTCGCGGATATCGCTATCGCGGCGTTGGCGGAATCGATGCCGATGACGGAGAAGTTCGATCCGGCGGGGCAGGAGCCGCGGCGGACGAAAATCTGCCTGCGACGCGCGTTCGGGAACGACCTGCCGCGGGAGGTCGTGGCCCGCCCCAAGGCCTCGTTCCCGTTGCCGTTTGATGGGTGGCTGGAGGACAACGCTTCGGCGCTGCGAGAGTCGGCGTGGTGCGCCGAGGTGTTCACCCAGGCGGCGGTTCACACAGTGGCGTCGCGTCCGGGCGAGTTGTGGCGGCTCGCCTGGCCCATGATCAACCTGGCGCTGTGGGCGCGGCGCTGGTGGGGATAATGCGGCCGAGTCAACGAATCAGAGATTGCCGCGACGTTCCTGCTCCAGTTCCAGGGCTTCGAACAGGGCCTTGAAGTTGCCCTTGCCAAAGGACTGGCTGCCGCGACGGCAGATGATCTCAAAGAAGAGCGTGGGGCGATCCTGCAGGGGCTTGGTGAACAACTGGAGGAGGTAGCCCTCGTCGTCGGAGTCCACGAGAATGCCCAGGTCATGGACCTTCTTGTGGTCTTCCTTGACGGGCTGGTGGCCGTGCTCGGTGAGCATCTTGTTGACGCGGTCCCAGACCTTTTCGTAGTAGGTGTCGGGGAGGGTGAGGAAGTCAACGCCGCGGGCGCGGAGGGCGGCGATGGAGTGGAGTTCGTCGTCGGTGCGGAGGGCCAGGTGCTGCACGCCGGGGGTGTTGCAGTGCCAGTCGAGATACTCCTGCACCTGCGACTTCTTCTTGCCGGGGGCGGGCTCGTTGATCGGCATCTTGATGAGGTTGTTGCCGCTGGCCATGACCTTGGACATCAGCGCGGAGTAGTCGGTGGCGATGTCCTTGTCGTCGAAGTGCTTGAACATGGTGAACTCGAGGACGTCCTCGTACCACTTCACCCAGTAGTTCATCTTGCCGAGCTCGACGTTTCCGACGAGGTGGTCGACGTACTTGAGCCCGGTGGGATTCTTGCGGTTGTACTCGTTGATCGAGAGGACCGAGCCGCCGATGGACTCCATCTTCTTGAAACGGGGCGCGAACAGGCCGCCCTGCTTGACCTTGGTCAGTTCGTACGCCCCGGAGCGCGACACAAACGTGTGCACGCAGCGGCCGTACGTGCGGATGCTCGCGGTGGTCACGGAGCCGTGCTGGTCGCTGATCGTGCGGGGCTCGGCGGCGCTGGTCGCGCCGTTCTTGACCGCCCGCTCGTACGCCTTCTCGGCGTCGAAGACGGTGAAGGCCACGTCCTTGACGCCGTCGCCGTACATCGCGACCTCCAGGCTCGCCGGGTGCTCGGCGGTGAGGCCGCTGGTGAGCAGGAAGCGGATGTTGCCCTGGGTCAGGAGGTACGTCGCGGCCTCGCGGCTGCCCGTCGTCAGGTCGTTGACCTGCTCGATCTGGAATCCGAAGCAATGAGCGTAAAAGAACGCGGCTTGCTTGGCATTGCCGACGTGGAATCGGACGTGGTCGACGTCGACCAACTGGAGGGGATCGGTGCTGGACGCGGGACTGGCGGCGGGTTGGCGGGAAATGGTCGTCATGTGGCTGCTCCTGAGCAGGAAGTGTAGTGGCGGTGCGGCGGGGTGTGGCGAACGGCGGGCGTCACCGGCTGAACGCGGCCGGGGTCCACTTGCGATCGCTGGCCGAGCTCTCGACCGTCTTTTCGATGAAATGCACCCCTCGGGCCCCGTCGATCACGCCGGGGAAGTCGAATTCGTCGGCGGCTTCCAGTCCTCCACGGCCGGCGCGGATCGCGGCGAACGCGTTGGCGTACACGTTGGCGAAGGCCTCGATGAATGCTTCGGGATGGCCCGGAGGGATGCGGCTGGCACGCTTGGCGGCGTCGCAGAGGTACCCGTTGCCGCGGCGGAGGATGCGTTCGGGCTCGCCGTCGGGGCGGAGGACGAGGTAGTTGGGCTCTTCCTGCCGCCAATCCAGGCTTGCTTTCTCGCCGTGGACGCGGATGCGTAGATCGTTTTCGTGGCCGATCTCGATCTGTGAAGCGATGAGCACGCCCTTGGCCGCGGCGGGTTTGCCGGGCGCGGCGAGCCGCAGCAGGAGGTTGGCGTCATCGTCGAGCCTGCGGCCGGGAACGAACGAGGTGAGATCGGCGCAAATCTCGGCGACCTCGAGCCCGGTAATGTACGACAACAGTTGTTCGGCGTGGCTGCCGATGTCGCCGATCGCCCCGCCCGCGCCGCTGCGTGCCGGGTCGGTGCGCCAGTCGGCTTGCTTCTGACCGGTGGCTTCGAGTTGGCCGGCGAGCCAGCCTTGGTTGTACTCCACCACCACTTTGCGGATGGCTCCCAAATCGCCTGCCCGGACCATGGCACGGGCCTGCTTCACCATGGGGTAGCCGGAGTAGTTGTAGGTGACGGCGAACACGGTGCGGGCGGCGCGGACGGCATCAAGCAGTTGGCGGGCCTGGGCCGTGGTGTGAACCAGAGGCTTGTCGCACACGACATGGAACCCGGCCTGCACGAACCCGAGGGCGACTTCGTGGTGCACGTGGTTGGGGGTCACGATGCAGACGGCGTCGATGCGTTCGCCCGCGGGGAGCGACTTCTCGCCGTCGACCATGGCTTTCCAGGTGGGGTAGTTTCGACGATCATCGAAGCCCAGAGCCTTGCCGGAGGCCAGGGCACGATCAGGTGTGGAGGAAAGGCAGCCGGCGACAAACCTGGCCCCGCCGTCGAGGCACGCCGCGGTTCTGTGCACCGCGCCGATGAATGCTCCGGTGCCGCCGCCCACCATGCCGAGATTCAGAGGTCGATTGGCCACGCGATGTGCTCCGCTGGAAAAGGACTGGAAAACCGGTTCAGGACCGGGAAAAGGTACCCCGCGCGGGGTTGGGGCGTTATCATTGGCCTTACCCAGGAGACACCATGCTGATTCCGATGATCATCGTTGCCGCGTGCGCCGGCGTTGCGGGGGACGAGCAGACTCAACTGACCGCCGTCAGTTCCGGCGTTGCCAAGAAGATCGGTTGGTACATGCCGCGGCAGGTGCAACTGGGGACGGAAAAGCCCGCGTCCCTCAAGAAGGCCCCCGACGATCTGGCCGCGCCGATGTACGGCACGCTGCCGTTCACGAACGTCGAGGGCGGCATGCTGGTGATCCTTGATGAACCGGACGGCAAGCCTGCCCGCCTGTTCATCGACTCCAACGGCAACGGAGACCTGACGGACGACGCGGCGCCGGAATGGAAGCCCAAGCCCAGCAAGGGACGCGACGGCCAGGAACTCACCCAGTACCAGGGCGGCGCCAGCGTTCAAATCGGCTCCAAGGAGGCGCCCTTCGAGGCGCACCTGCTGATGTACCGCTTTGACAAGAACGACCCGCAGCGGGCGCAGGTCAAGAACTCGCTCTTCGCCTACCGCGATTACGCCCGCACGGGAAAGATCACTCTGGGCGACAAGTCGTACGACATCATGCTGACGGATGAGACGCTTTCGGGCGATTTCCGCGGCAACAAGGCCGCGGCGGCGGAAGAGCCGTCGGGCGTGACGCTGTTCCTGGATGTGAACGCGGACGGAAGGTTCGAGCGCAAGGGCGAGCAGTTCGACGCCAAGCAGCCGTTCAACATCGGCGGCACGGTGTACGAACTGGCGGACATTACCAAGGACGGAGCCTCGCTCAAGGTCGTGAAGAGCGACAAGAAGGTGGCGGAAGTGCCGCTGCCCCCGGACCACAACATCGGCAAGAAGATCACCCCGTTCGCCGCCAAGACGATGGACGGCAAGAGCATCAGCTTCCCGGGCGACTACAAGGGCAAGATCGTGCTGCTGGACTTCTGGGCTACCTGGTGCGGACCGTGCATGCGGGAGGTGCCCACCGTCGTCGCGGCGTATGAGAAATATCACGAGAAGGGGCTGGAAATCCTGGGCGTGAGCCTGGACCAGAAGAACGCCGAAGAGAAGATCAAGTCTGTGACCGGCGAAAAGAAGATGACATGGCCGCAGATCTACGACGGCGGTTACTGGAAGGCCGAAATTGCGGTCAAGTACAACATCGAGTCGATCCCGGCGACCTTTCTGGTTGACGGCGACTCGGGAAACGTCCTGGCGGTAGGGCCGCGGGGCGAGGACCTGGCCAAGGAGATCGAGAAGGCCTTGGCGGCCAAGGCGAAGTGACCCCCGGACGTCGCCGTGAGATGATGCTGGGTGAATGCAATGCCGCGGGCGAGCAACCCGCGTGGCGGGTTATTTCGTCTCCCTGAACTGGACAATTCTCCATATCGGGCGTAGTCAACGCTTCAACGCAAAGCCGCTTGCGTCGGGCTGACTGAGGGTTTATCCTTGCTTCCTGCCCCGGGCGGTCGCCCCGAGTCAGAGACCGGAGTCCATACATGTCGCAACATTACCAGGCAATCCTCCTCTTCGGCGCACCCGGCGCTGGCAAGGGCACCCAGGGCAAGATCCTGGGAGAAATCCCCGGCTTCTACCACCTCTCGTGCGGCGAGGTCTTCCGCACCATGGATATGTCCTCGAAGATCGGCAAGATCTTCCAGGAATACTCCTCGCGAGGCGAGCTCGTGCCGGACAACGTGACCATCGAGATGTGGCACCAAAACATGCAGGCCCGGACGGTGCTGAGCGATTTCAAGCCGAACGTGGACCTGCTCGTGCTCGACGGCATTCCTCGGAACGTTCATCAGGCCAAGCTCCTGACCAAGCATCTGGACGTGCTGGAGATCATCCACCTGGTTTGCCCGAACAAGGAGGAGATGATCAAGCGTCTGCGTCGTCGTGCCCTGAAGGAGAACCGGATCGACGACGCCAAGGAAGACGTGATCCGCCGTCGCTGGGCGGTGTACGAAGAAGAGACGTATCCGGTGCTGAAGTACTACCCCAAGAACATCGTCCGCGAGGTCGATGCCACCGGCTCGCCCGCGGGCGTTCTGCAGCACATCCTGGAAGCCGTGGTGCCGATCCAGGAAGCGCACTTCAACAACCCGATCACCGGCGAAAAAATCAAGTCCGCGGCGAGAGCGTCCGCGAAGGCCCGCAAGAAATCCCGCTGAGCCGTCGAACGAAGCTTGCACCAGCGCGGGCCCCGGGCCCGCGCGTTATTTGTTGAGTTCAGCCAGCAGCGCTTCGTCGATTCCTAGATACTCTCGCATGTGGCGTTCGTATGTCGCGCCGTCCTCGTCGCGAGAGAGATCAAGGCGCAGTTCGTTGATCACCTTGGTGCCCTGGCGGATCCAATCGCCCCAGGTTTCGTTGGAGATGTTCGCGGCGATCCAGGCTCCCACGGGGCCTCGGAACGGGGGTCTGGCCATTTTGGTGCCCGCCTTGCCGGTGCGCTGACAGATGAAGGTGCCGCCACCGGCGGCCGCCGCGACCTTGACCTCCTCCACCTGGGGAACCGGGGCTCCCAGCTTGGTGAGCAGTTCGCCGATGGCCTTCTTGGGCATGAAATCGCCCCGCGCGGCGGAGACGCGGTATCCGCCGGTGAGCACCTCGACGGCGCTGGTGGTGTCCCCCGCGTCGGCGAACGCCTTGCCCGCGAGCTGGTAGGCCTTGGACATGTCCGGGTTGATCGCGATGCACCGCTGGTAGGCGCGTGCGGCGTCTGCGTGCCGGCCGGCCTGAGCGTAGGCCCCCGCGAGACTGAACCATGCCATGTCGTTGTCCGGGTCTGCGCCGGGGGCCACCATGTTCTCGAACTGGGCGATGCGCTGAGCGATATCCATGATGAGGCAAGGGTAGCAGGCAGGGCGTGCGATTCCGACGCGGTATCATCCCCGGACGCATGAACACCGAGTTCTTTAGAAGAGTGCAGGAGGTGTACAGCCGCGTGGCCGCGGCGCCGCCGCAGAGCCGCGCCGCGCTCCTGAGCAGTGAATGCGGAAGCGATGATGACCTGCGGCGCGAGGTTCAAAGCCTGTTGGACTTTTCCGCGGTGCCCGGCGAGTTTCTCGAGACCCCCGCGCTCGCGACCGAAGCGACCGTTGGAGGCGATGCGCTCACCGGCCGGGAGATCGGCGCGTACCGCATCGAGCGGCGCGTCGCCAGCGGCGGCATGGGCGCGGTGTACGAGGCCGTGCGGCGGTTCGGGCAGGGATCGGACGAAGTCGCCCAGCGGGTGGCGTTCAAGGTCGTCAAACGCGGCATGGACAGCGAGGAGATCGTCTCTCGCTTCCGTCAGGAGCGGCGGACGCTGGCGAAGCTGGGGCACCCCAACATCGCGTCGCTCCTCGACGGCGGCGTGCTCCCGGACGGTCGCCCGTTCCTGGTGATGGAGTTCGTGGACGGCGTGCCGATCGACGCGGCGTGCGACGAACGGCGGTTGGGGATCCCCGAGCGTCTGCGGCTGTTCTGCGAGGTCTGCCGTGCGGTGCATTACGCGCATCAGAACCTGGTGGTGCACCGGGACCTCAAGCCCGGCAACATCCTGGTGACCACCGGCGGGACGGTCAAACTGCTGGACTTCGGCATCGCCAAGGTGCTGGACCCCAGCGGCGGCTCCACGGGGGAAATGACCCGGGCGCAGGACCGCAGGATGACTCCCCAGTACGCCAGCCCGGAGCAGGTGATGGGCGGGCTGGTGACCACGTCGTCCGACGTCTACGCGCTGGGCGTGATCCTGTACGAACTGCTCTCCCACAAGCGTCCGTACGAGTTGGGCACGCTCGACCGGGCCGGGGTCGAACGCGTCGTGTGCAAAGAGGAGGCGTCGCCCCCGAGCGCCGCCGCACGCGCCACGCCCGCGCTGGCCCGTCGGCTGCGGGGCGATCTGGACAACATCGTGCTCAAGGCGATGAGCAAGGACCCGGCGCGGCGGTACTCCTCGGCGGAGCAACTGGCCGATGATCTGGACAGGCATCTGGCGGGACTCCCCGTCTCTGCACGGGCGCCGACGTTCACCTACCACGCGACGAAGTTTGTACGGCGGCACGCCGCGGTGAGCGCGGCCGCGACGGCGGCGATGGTCGGTCTGCTGGCCGTGGGCATCGCGATCACGGTGCAGAACCGCGTCGTGATCGCCGAGCGAAACGCCGCGAACGACGCGCGTGACGACAGCGAGAAGGTCGTGGCCTTCCTGCAGGAATCACTGCGTAGCAGCGACCCGCTGGTGATGTCCAAGGACGTCACCGTGCGGGACGCCATGGCGCGTCTGCAGAACGAGTACCTGCCCCGCCTCAAAAAGCCAACGATCCGTGCGACGCTGCGGCACACTATCGGCCTGGTGCTGCTCAACCTGGACGACAAGGCGCAGGCCAAGGAGCTCATCGACCAGGCCTATCAAGAACGCAAGGCCCTGCTGCCGCCGGATCATCACGACATCGCCGAGAGCCTGATGGGACTGGGGACATTCGCGTTCGAGAATGGAAAGTACGAGGAGGCGGAGCGTGACTTCCGCGCCGCCCTGCCCATCTACCGGGCGGTGGCCAAGGGCCGGCCCAGCGAAGACGTGGCGCAGGCCCTGAACGATCTGGGCATCACCGTGCGGGCGCTGGACAGGTACCTGGAGGCCGAGTCGCTGCTCAAGGAATCGCTCTCGGAGCGGCTCTCGCTCGACGATCCGGACGACATTAAAACCGCGGAAACGTACAACAACCTCGGCAACGTGTACCGCAATCTCAAGCGGTACGACGAGGCGTTCGAGGTGATGGCGAAGGCGCTCGAACTTCGCCGCAAGCTGCGCAGCGACGACAACGCCCTGGTGCTCCAGACGCAGAACAACATCGCCACCATCGCCCGCTCGGCGGGGCAGTTGGAGCGAGCGGAAGCGATCCTGCTCGACGTGGTCCCCAAGGAGCGCAAGGCGTTGGGGGCCGATCACGCAGACCACGCCGCGACGCTCACCAACCTGGGGCTGGTGTGGGAGGAACTCAACAAGCTGCCCGAGGCCGAAGGCGTGCTGCGCGAGTCGCTCAAGATCCGCACCGCCAAACTCGGCCCCAAGGACCCCCGCCTGCTCCTGACGCGCTGTGCACTCGTGCGTGTGCTCACTCGCGCGGGCCGCTTCCCGGAGGCCGAGGAGTTTCTCAACGCCGCTGCGGACGCGGGCGTCACGCCGACCCCGGAACGATCGAAACTTCTTCGTGAGGCGGGTGTGCGGCTCTTTACCGCGATGGGCCTGCCGCAACGGGCCGCCGATTGGCTGAAACGATTTCCCGAACCGGGGCAGTAGATTGAGCGAATAGGCCGACGCAGAACCCGCCCTCCCGCTTTGCCGCCACAATCGTTGTTATCGGCGTCCCTTGATGAAAGCGGCCGGTCATGCGGGCGCCTCAAACGGACTGCGAACACTCTTTGAGTATTTTCTCTTGAAATTCGCGGTCCTGATGACAGAATTCGTGACAGAGCCAGCCACGGGGCACCGCATGTACCGGGAGTGACCCGACACGGGAACCATCGCATGAAGATCTCCATCTCCACCGCAGCATGTTTGACCCTGACCCGACGGGTTCACCCAGACCGCCGCGGCGGCCGACTTTGGGACATTCTCGGCTGATCTGTCGCACTTAGCACCCTTCAACGCCGGCGGGGTCACGCGGTTCAACTCCGGGATCGGGTTCATCTCCTGCCATTTCGAGGGCGGCGTGAAAGGTCGAGCACGGTTCCGCGCCGCCGGCGGCAACGCCATCGGGAACGTCGCCGTTCAAGGGAGCGTGACCAGCGTCGTGGACGCGACGTTCCAGATCGCCAGCGATCAGCCGTATTTCATCCGCACGCGTGGCGATGGGCCGGCACCCTCCGCCGCGGAACTCACCACGATCCGACTGACATCGCTGGCCGATGGGCAAACGGTCGTTGAATCCACGGAGCCGACGCTTCAGACACGGACTCTGTACGTGGGCGAGCTTCCCGCGGGCGACTACCGGTTCGAGTACAACGCCCTGCTCATCGGCTCGGGCGATGAGTGCGACCGCGACCTGAGATTCGAGCTCACCTTCGGCCCGCCTCCCTGCGTTGCGGACGCGAACGAGGACGGAGGCGTCGACGGCGCCGATGTCCGTGCTTTCTTTGAGAACTGGGAAAACAGCGAGACAGCCGCCGACACCAACTTCGACGGCAGTGTCGACGGATCGGACGTACAAGCCTTCTTCTCCGTGTGGGAAGCAGGCGGCTGCTGAACCACCGACCGCGGGTCGGCGGCGATCATCACCCCGTGATGCGATCCGCCGCGTCGCAGGCTTCGTTGAGGTGGTTGCGGTTCGCTGTGCCGATGATCACGCTCGAAACACCCGGCGTCCGCACGGACAATCCCAGACACTGCTCAAGATCGCTCGCGGACCGAACCAGGTGACCGCTCCCCAGCGCCTTCTTGATCAGCACGCCCACGCCCCATTGCTTGGCCGCGGCGATGGCGGGCAGCAGAGCCGTTTCGTCCGGGTTCAGCGCCACCATGACGGCGTCGCAGCGGCCGATCGCCAGCATCGCCCCCTCCATCGACTTGACGGACACACCGAACGCAAGGATTTTTCCGGCCGATCGCAGAGCCGTGAGTTCCTCGAACACACCCAGTTCATCAAGGCGTTTTTCCGCCTCCCCGTCCGAGTGAATCAGCACGATTTCGACACGGTCGGTCCGCAGCCGGATGAGGCTTCGCTCGACGCTCGCGCGGATCGCCGGCGGCGAAAAGTCATAGCGGGAACGACCGTTCTCGAACTCCTCGCCCGCCTTCGTCGCGATCACCCAGCGGTCCCGCTGCCCTCCCAGCAGCAGCCCGAGGCGTTCCTCGGCGTTCCCGTACGCCGGCGCGGTATCGATGAAGTTGATCCCGCGTTCCGCCGCCGCCGCGAACAGGTCTTTGACTTCGTCATCGGCAGGAATCGTGACCGGCCGCGGGTACTTGACACCCTGCGCACGCCCGAGCTTCACGGTGCCCAGCCCCAGCACGCTGACCCGCAGCGAGGTTGAACCCAGGGGTCTTAGTTCCACTCCAGATTCCTCCACCGCCACGGAGCCGCGGCGATCTGCGCGGGAGCGGAGACTGATGCCGGTGCGCCCGCGCCGGGCCCGATCACGCCGCGCAGCCACTCCAGCGCCATCTCCGCCGCGAGCGGCGCGAGCGCGAGTTTCGTGGGCCACACCGCCGCGACGGGGCCGAACGACCGCAGCACAGGGCCGTCGGGCCGCTTGCCGCCATCGACCCGGCCTTCCGCACGGACAATCTCAAACTCCGCCAGACGAACCCGCGAAAAATCGATCCACGGCATGCACCCGCCCAGTTCGCGTCGCACCGCCGCGAGGTGATCCTCGCGGCTTCGAACTACGCCCGATTCGGCGACATCACCGCCGATGTACCACACCGTCTGCCCGTCTTGATCCCGCGAGGAGGTGATCGTGAGCCGGGGCTTGTCCGAGAGCTCCTTGATGCAGTGGCCGAACAGTTCGAACGGAACACCCTTCGCCATCGTCATTCGCAGGGGCCGCCGCTGGCACACCAGCGAAGCCTGAACGTTCAGATCGCCCAGAAGCGTCTCGTTCCCCAGCCCCGCCGTCAGCAACGCCGCTCGCGCGTGAACGCGGGCATCCCCCACCACCACTCCAACACCACCGGATTCCTGCACCATCCGCGGACGCGGCCCGCCGGGAGGAGTCACGAGCACCGGCCCCGCGGGAACCCCCGCCATCGCCGCAACGAGGCTCTCGGCGCTGACGCACGGTTCCTTCACACTCCACACGCCGACACGGTCCGACGCGTCCGCAAACGCTTCCGGAAGGTCCGCGCGGGCCAGCCTCGCCACCTCAGACCGCATCGCCAACGACGCGGCGACGCCCGTGAGCCCGCTCAACAGCCCGGGTTTGGTCCACATGTACATCTGCCGGGTCAGCACCTCAACGCCCCGCAGATCGATCGTCCCCCGGCCCGCGAGGCAATCGTCCCAAATGGTTTGTGCCGCGATCAGCGCCCGCGACACCTCCGCCGCAGCGGGCGAGAGCGCGTACTTGACTCCCCGGTGCAGGATGCCCTGCGAGCAAACGGTCTGCGCGGCACCCAGAGGCCCATCACTCACCAGCACACAGGAGTAGCCGGCGCGGGCGAGCACCGCCCGCGCCCACAGGCCCGAGATGCCGCCGCCCATGACGACGCAATCGCACGCGATCACTGAAGAAGTTGTGGGCAGCTCTGCAATGCTGGTCATTGGGTGGGCTTGGGCGGAATCTTGAGGCGCTGACCGACCTTCAGCGAATCCTCGTCCTTGAGCTGGTCGCGATTCGCCTCGAAGATCAGACTCGCCAACTTGCTCTCTCCGTAGACCGTCGCTGCGATCCTGGAGAGTGTGTCGCCGGATTCCACCACGTATTCGGAGAACGCGGTTTGAGGCCCGGAACCAGCCTTGACCGGCACGCCCTGGATGTTCTTAGGGTCCTTGGGCACTCGGATCACGCGTCCGGCGCGCAGGTTTGATGGACTGAGCAACGGATTGGCCTTGCCGATCGCGGACGCGTACGCCGAGGTGCCGTAGAACCGCAGCGAGATGGTTGAGTAGGTGTCGCCGCTCCTGAGCGTGTATTCCTGGAACTCGGGCGGAACGACCGCGATGGGCTTGGCGGGCGGAGCCTCCACCGCCGGCGGCCGCGGCTCGACCTTGGGCTCGATTTTCGGCGGCGTCGGCGGCGCCGGCTTGACGCTGTTCGCCCCGCTCGCGGCTTTCTCCGGCGGCGCGACCGACACCCCGGAATCGGTCCCGGCGGGCCACCACCAATAGACGCCGATCCAGAGGGCGACCAGAAGCACGAGGCCAACGGCGATTCGCGTGGCTTGGTCCTGCATCGGAGCACACTATACGCGGAGGCATCGCCGCGTCTTGCCGCCGCCCCGTTGTCTCGCCAACACTAGAGCGTCGCCACCTGCTGCGGAGCCAGCCCGGGCTGGTTGTCGTGCTTGCGAGACCACACGATCGGCGCGGCGACCGCGACCGAGGAGTAGGTTCCGAAGATCAGGCCCGTCGTGAGAGCGAACGCGAACGCACGCATGCCCTCGCCGCCGATCAGATAGAGGATGATGCACGACACCAGCGTCGTACCGCCGGTGATCAGGGTCCGGCTGAAGGTCTGGTTGATGGCGTCGTTGATGATCGTGGACGTGGCGTAGGGAAGCTTGCCGCGGTTCTCGCGGATGCGGTCCATCACGATCACGGTATCGTTCAGCGAGTAGCCCGCGATCGTCAGGAGCGCGGCGACGATGTTGAGGTCGATCTTAAACGGCAGCAACCCCAGCGAGTGCGCGAAGCCGCTGGTGGCGGGAGTCTCGCACAGGATGCTCGCGAGCGCCAACAGGCCCAGCACCGTGAGCACGTCGTGGATCAGGGCGACGACCGCCGCCAGGGCGTAGTTGATGGTCTTGAACCGCACCCAGATATAGATTCCGATGAAGAAGAACGACAGGAGCGATGCCGTGATCGCGTCGGCGCGGAACGAACCGGCGATGGCGGGGCTGAACGCCTGCACGCCGGCCAACGAGCTCTGCTTGGTGAGGGCTTCGCGGGCCAGGGCCCATTCCTTGGCCTTGACGCTGGAGTTCCAGGTTTCCTCGTCCGCGGGGCTGATCGCGTCGTCGCGAATGAGCAGCACGGCGGTCTTGACCGCCCGCTCATCGCCCTCGGAAATCAGGATCTTCTGCTGACGCGCCAGCGTGGAGGAGAACTCGGGGGTGCCGCGGGCGGTAGCAAGGCGGGCCTTGAGCGACGCCAACGTCGGCGGAGGTTCGAGGTTTTCGAGCACGATCGCCACGCCGCCGATGAAGTCCGTCACCGGCTCTTTCGGCACGATGGGCTTGTCGATGTTGTCGGCAAGCACGGGCTTCTCGATCACGTGCGCCGCGTCCGTGTCTTCCTTGTCCGAACCGATAAAGGTCAGGGCCGGCTGAACATCCATCACGTCGCTGAAAGCGCTGATGATCGCGCGGGGGATGGCGTTGGGGTCCGCCACGCCGCCCGAGTCGTCGGGCCCGACCTTGATCTCGAAGCGTTCGGCGGTGACGCCGTCCGCCGCCGGGTTCAGCGGGGCCACCTCGACGCTCAGCAGCGGACGCAGGCTCGTCGGGGCATTGCTCGCCTCGGCCGGGGCCTTGGCGCGCTTCTCCACGTCGCCGCGGGTCATCGTGAGCGGTTTGCCGGTGGCGGGGTCTTCGCGCAACTGAATCGTGAGCTTGGTGCCGCCGCGGAACTGGTTGTCCAGCATCTTGGGGCCCTGCACGAAGAAGACCATCGCCAATCCCAAGCCAACGTACACGGCCGAGATGGTGAAGAACACGTAGCGGGCCTTGAGCCAGTTGAAGTGCGGGGTGATGGCGTGCTGGATGGCCGGCACGGCCATCGAGAGCATCGAGGTGCGGCGCCAACCCAGGGCGACCGCGCTCTCGAGCACGAGCCGCGTCACGACCAGTGCGCAGAAGAGAGTGGAGGCGACGCCGATGCCCATCGTGATCGCGAAGCCGCGGATCTCGGGCGTGCCGGTGTAGTACAGCACCACGCACACGATCAGGTTGGTCATGTTGCCGTCGACGATCGACGCCAGAGCCTTGTCGAAGCCCAGCCTCACGCTGGTCTTGAGGTCGTTGCCCCTGAGCATTTCTTCACGCATGCGCTCGTAGATCAGCACGTTGCTGTCCACCGCCATGCCGAAGGTCAGGATGACGCCCGCGATGCCGGGCATCGTGAACGCCGCCTTGCTCAGGGCCATCAGGCCCAGGATGATCGTGGCGTTGACGATCAGCGCCAGCACGGCGACGAAGCCGCAGCCGAAGTAGTAGAAGATCATGAACACGCTGACGACGATCGCGGCGTACACGCCCGACCACAGGCCCTTGGTCAGGTTGTCGGCGCCCAGTTGGGGCGCGATCGTGTTCTCGCTGATGGGGTCGGGCGACAGCGCCTGCTGAAGCGAACCGCCCGAGAGCACCCGCACCACGTAGTTGATTTCTTCCTGAGAGAACTCTCCGGTGATCTGGCCCTGCGAGGAGATCGCCGAGAGCAGGTTGGGAGCGGTGTACACCTCGTCGTCCAGCAGCACAGCCATCTGCTTGCCGACGTTGCCGCGGGTCAGGGCGCCCAGGTACTTGGAACCCACCGGGTCCATCGCGAAGTGGATCGCGGGGCGCCCCACCTCGTCGCGTCCCTGCGATGCGTTGGCGACGGCCCAGGGCTGGTCCTGGTGGTCCGCCAGCGTCAGCCGCGTGTTGGGGGTGTCCCAGCACAGCATGTAGTAATCGCCGCCGCGACCTTCGACCACGTACCCGCGGGCCGCGAAGTACGGGGCCGCGAACGCGTCGCTCTTCTGCAGAGCCTCTGCGTCTTCCTTGGAGTGCAGCCAACCGTCGATGCGGTTGAGCCGCATCCACTTCATGTCGTCGGCGTTGGCGTTCTTGGGGCCCAGTTCCCGGAACTTCTTGCGGAGTTCGTCGACGCGGGCGGCGGCGGAGGTGTCGTCCGGCTTCACGGTGATGCGGAACGAGAGCACGCCCGCACCGCGGAGCAGCCGCTTGAGGTCTTCGGGATCGTCGAGGCTCTTGCGCTCCTTGGAGTAGGCGTTGAACGCGTTGATGACCCGGTCGATCTCCGGCAGGGCGTCCTTGTGCGACTCACGCAGCTTGGTTTCGGCCTCCTCGCGCGGGCTGGGCAGCGTCACGGGCTTGCCGTCACGATCGTTGAACACCCGCGGCCTGGGCGAGAGCGAAACAACGCGCCTCAGTTCCTCGGCCGACAAGGCGGTGGCGAGCACCTGCTTCACCGCATCGTCGTAGGCGATCTCGGCGGTGGCCACCTCCGCGGCCAGGGCGTCCTTCTTCGCCGGATCGGTCTCGGCGGCGTACGCCGCACGTTTGGCGGTCGCGGCGTCGTACATGCTCGCCGCGTTGTTCAGCAGCGTCTTGCGGCCCTCGCTCTTGTTGGCGAGGGATTCAATCTCCTTGGCGCGGGCCTCGGGCGAACCTTTCACCATCTGCTCGACCCGGGTGCGGGTCAGGCTGGCCTTGCCCAGGCTGCGGAGTTCCTCCTCGAACAGGTCCTTGAGGTGCTTGACCTTGTCGCTGGGCAGCGGCATCGTGATCTCGATGCGGTCGTTGCCCTGGGCCACCATGGAGATCTCGAACAGACCGTCGGGATCGACGCGGTTCTTGAGCTGCGCGATGGTGTCGTCGATCAGCTTCTTGGGGTCTGAACCCGAACCCGTGCGGGTCTGCACGGAGTACACGAGGCTCACGCCGCCGCGAAGGTCCTTGCCCAGCCGGAGCTTCTCCTCCGGCGGGATGATCGAATACGTGCAGACGATCAGCACGGTGAGAACGACAATGAGGCTCTTGTAGAGGTTGCGCATTGGGATCGGGAATCAATGGTGCGTAGCCACGCGCGCCGGGCCGCGGAGGCGATCGAAACTCAGACGGTCACTGCCTTGGCGTCCTTGGGCTCTGCGACGCTGGTCGCCCCGGCGCCCGGGCGGATGACGCCCTGGATCGCGGCCTTGGAGAAGCGGATCCGCCCCTCTTCGACACGCAGCACGACTTCGGTATCCGAAATCTCCACGATGTTGCCGATGATCCCGCTGTGCGTCTGAACGCGGTCCTGCTTCTTGAGAGAACCCAGAAGTTCCGCGCGACGCTTTTTCTCCTTGCGACCGCTGAGCAACGCGGGGAGGAAGAGCACCGCCATCATGCCCAGCATGAGCCACAGCAGCATCGAGTTCTGCGGGGCTCCCGCACCCGCAGGTGTGGTCGCGGGGGTTGCGCCAGGCTGCACAGTCGCCGCGGGGGCGCCGGGCATTCCGACCGCCTGCACCGGCTGCGCGGAGGGGCTCGCCGCGGGCGCGGCTCCTGCCTGCGTCTGGGCCAGCACTGCGGGATTCATCCACTCGAAGTTCTCGTACGACATCAACGATTCGCCTCTTGTTATCCGCGATCCCAGTATCGACACAGATGCCCGGCAGCGTTCGCACGCGGCCTTGTCCCCCGACTCACGTCGCACGGAGGGCATTCATGCCCGGGCCGAGTCCCGCGGCAGCCACCGGCCAGCGCCGAAGAAGCCCCGACCAGTCATCATCAACTATCCTCTCCCGCAGGTCCGACATGAACCGTTGGAAGTGGCGAAGGTTATGCAGGGTCACGAGGATCGGCCCGAGCATTTCCCCAACCATGAACAAATGCCGAAGATAGCCGCGGCTGAACGGCCGCTCCCCCGGTGTGACCCATCCGTGGCGGGCGGGATCGCAGGAATGGCAGTCGCAGCCGGCCTCGATCGGCCCCTGATCTTCAGCGAACTTCGCGTTCCTGAGCCGGACCTGTCCGGTGGCGGTGAAGGCGTTGGCGTTCCGCCCGTTGCGGGTAGGGAGCACACAGTCGAACATGTCCACCCCGGCAAGCACCGCCGCGAGCAGGTCCCGCTCGTAACCGACCCCCATCAGGTACCGGGGCTTGGCGTCTGGGAGCAGGGGCGCCGTATGCCGGACGACCGCGGCGATCTGCTCGGGAGCCTCCCCCACCGCCACGCCGCCGATGGCGTAACCGGGCAGGTCGATGTTGCAGACCCGCTCGGCGCACCAGGAACGCCGCTGCGGATCGGTACCGCCCTGCACGATGCCGAACAGCGATTGCTCCCCCGGCCGTCCGTGAGCCGCCTTGCAGCGTTCGAGCCATCGCACCGTTCGCTCGTTGGCGATGTCCAGCCGCTTGATCAGGTCGAACGTGTCGGGTCGGGAACCGCCGGCCGCGTCTCGCGCGACGACGTGAGAGACGCGTTTCACCTGCGCCTCGTCACGGTCTTCCGACGCGGGAGAGATGGAGGGAGGACAGTCGTCCAGGGCCATCATGATGTCCGGGCCCAGTTCGTTCTGCACCTGCATGGCACGCTCGGGCGTCAGCAGGATCACCGCGCCATCAACAATGGACTTGAACGTCACGCCTTCGTCAGTCACCTTGTTGGTCGCGGCGAGGCTGAAGGCCTGATAGCCGCCGGAGTCGGTGAGGATCGGTCCGTTCCAGTTCATGAACGCGTGCACGCCGCCCATGCGCTGAATGAGGTCGCTGCCGGGCCGGAGCATCAGGTGGTACGTGTTGTTCAGCACGATCTGCGAGCCGGTCTGGGTCACAAGGGCCGGCAGGATTCCCTTGATCGTGCCGCGCGTGCCCACGGGCATGAAAGCGGGCGTATCGAACGTGCCGTGGAGCGTCGTGACCCTGCCGCGGCGGGCCAGGCTCGCGCGGGAACGCGCGGAAATCTCGAACGACAGCGGCGCTGCGGTCACGACCGGTCCACCGCGCGTTTCGCGGCGGTGGCCGACCGCAGCGTTTCCTGCTCCGACACCGACAGGCTCTCGCGACCGCTCGTGCGCAGTTTGTCCAGCACGCGGTTGATCTCTTCCTCCGACGGCCCCTGCGCGGCCATTTCTTCTCCCACCAACCGCAGGCGTGGCCCGCCCCGGGGCCGGTTCTTGGGCTGGCGCGAGTCGTTGAGCACGTCGAAGAAATCCCTGAGAAGGTGCGAGTTGCGGATGAAGAAGTATCCCGCGATCGCCCCGCCCACGTGGGCCGCGTCGCCGCCGGCGTTGGTGCCGCCGAAGATCAGGTTGAGCACGGCGAGCGCGAGATAGCCGTACGCCATGACCTTCATGCGCATCGTGATGGGCGGGAACATCAGTTGCACCATCTCGTTGGGCGAGAGGTACGCGCACGCCATGATGATGCCGAAGACCCCGGCCGATGCTCCCACCAGCGGCGTGTTCACATCGATGGCGAGAAACCCGGGAACCTTGATCGACATCGCGTTGAACGCCACGCCCAGCACGTTGAGCAGCAGGTACATGAGCGCGCCGAAGATGCCGCACGTCAGGTAGAACGCGACGTACCGCTTGCGTCCCAGGTGCTGCTCCACCAGCGAGCCGAAGATGTACAGCCCCAGCATGTTCATGCCCACGTGCATCAGGCCCGGCGCATGGAGAAACTGGAAGGTGAGGAACCGCCAGAACTCCAGGCCTCCGCCCGCCGGGTTCGCCTTAGGGTGGTACATGACCTTGTTGGTGGAGAAGAACCCGTAGAGATAGAGGTAGTCCGCCGAGTTCGGTCGCGCTGTGATCCCGCGGAACACATGGATCGCCACGTTGGCGATGATGATCCAGGTGTTGGCGGAGAGCGCACTGACCGAGCCCAGCCCGCCGCGGGGTTCACGTTCCTGTGCGTATGCGCGGTCTTGAAGTCCCATGGGCCTGTGCTCTTGAATCCGTTCGCGTGTGTCGCCGTCCGATAGCGTTGCTCGCGGGGTAGATGCTAGCCCCGCCGAGGCCGAGTCATCATTACAGCAGCCCGCGCCGGGCCGCGTGCTCCAGCACCAGGATCGACTTGGCGTCCGTCAGTTCCCCGGAGTCGATCAGTGTCATGCACTCCTGTATCGGCGTGGGGTGCACGCTGATCCGCTCGTCGGGCTCGAGCCGTTGTTCGTTGGCCCGCAGACCGGTGGCGACGAACGCGTGCATGAGCTCGTCGCTCAGGCCCGGGGACGTGCGGAAGCTGATGATCGGCTCGATCCCGGCGGCCGAGTACCCCGTCTCCTCCTCCAGCTCGCGGCCGGCGCACACCCGCGGGTCTTCTCCGGCCCCCAGCGTGCCGGCGGGCAGCTCCCACATCCAGTCTTCAACCGAGACCCGCCAGTTGCGGATGAGCACCACCGAACGTTTCCCAACGGGGCCGAGCAGCGGCAGGATAATCACCGCCCCGGGGTGCCGAACGCACTCTCTGGAGATTTCCTGACCGCCCCGTGTGGCGAACGTCAGTCGCTCGTAGTTGAACTTCGCGCCTTGGTGCAGCAGTTCTCGCCTCACCGGCGGCGAATCGGGTTTGTTAGTCTTCACGAACCTACTGTATTGCGGATGTCTGGCCCGCCCACCACACCCACCCCGACAATCGCTGCGAGCACGCATGGCCAACCGGCCGCCGTTGACAGCGCGGGGCGTGCCGCGCGCGGCGGTGACGGGGGCCTGATCCGGCTCGTTGGGGTGTACAAGAGCTTCGGCTCCCAGTCGGTGCTCGACAACTTCAACCTCGAGATCCCCCCTGCGCAGACCACCGTGATCATGGGGCCGTCGGGGTGCGGCAAGTCGGTCACGCTCAAGCACATCATCGGGCTGCTCAAGCCCGACCGTGGCGAGATCTTCTTTGACGGCGAACGCATCGACCAGCTCTCCGAGACGGAGATGGTCCGTATTCGCCTGCAGATCGGCCTGCTGTTCCAGTTGTCGGCCCTGTTCGACTCCATGACGGTGGCGGAGAACATCGAGTTCCCACTGCTGGAGCACACGCGGCTCACGCGGCGTGAGCGTGCCGCCAAGGTCGCCGAGGCCCTGGAGACCGTTGACCTGGCCGGCGCGGAGCCGAAGCTGCCCGCGGAGCTCTCCGGCGGCCAGCGCAAGCGCGTGGCCCTGGCCCGCGCCATCGTGCTCCGCCCGCGCGTGGTCCTGTACGACGAACCCACCACGGGCCTGGACCCCATCCGCGCCGACGGGATCAACAACCTCATCATCAAGCTCAACCGCACTCTGGGAGTCACGAACGTCATCGTGACTCACGACTTGATCTCGGCCAAGAAGATCGCCGACCGCGTCGTCATGATGCTCGGCGGGCGGATCGCCGCGGAAGGCACGTACGACCAGGTGGCGCACAGTAAAGACCGGCGCGTGCAGGATTTCATCACCGGCCATTACGTGCGAGAGGACGACGCCGACGAAACCCCGATGGCCGAGAAAAAGCCCGTGACGGAGCACAGCAAGACATGAAACCAATTACCCGGGATTTTCTGGTCGGTATCACCGCGATCGGCGGCCTGGCCGGGCTGGTGGCGATCCTGATGTTCTTCGGAGAGTTGTCGTTCGACCGCCACTACGCATTCAAGGTGCGCTTGGGCAACGCCGCGGGGCTGGCGCAGGGCTCGCGGGTCACCATGAGCGGCGTCAACATCGGCCAGGTGACGGAAGCGGCGATCATGCCGCCCGCGCAGGGCGGTGTGCTCTTGAGCGTCAAGGTCAAGACCTCCGTGCAGATCCCCCGCAAGTGCGGCATGGGGATCGACAAGGGGCTGATCGGCGACGCCGCGCTGGATTTCGTGCAGCAGCCCAACCTGGGCCCCACCGAAGCCGCGGACGTCATCCGCCCCGGCGAGATCTTCGACGGCGGCAACCCGCAGACGATGTTCGACAAGCTCGCAAAGTCCGTCGAGGAGCCGCTGAGCAAACTCACGCTCACGGCGGAGAAGATCAACCACCTCGCCGACGTCTACACGAGCGTTGGCGAGCGGTTCAACGACGCGATCGAGCCGCGGACAGTCGCGGACGTCGCGGCGGGCAAGGCCCCCAACGTCCGCAGCACGCTGCAACGCCTGGACAACACGCTCGCGTCGGCCAACGCGTGGCTCGACGACGAGCAGATCAAGAAGCAGGTGCGCGACGCCATCGCCAAGGCCGACTCGGTCCTCACCGACGCCGGCGAAGCGGTCAAGACCATCCGCTCCGCCGCGGACAAGGCAGATTCGACGATGGAGAATGTCCGCAACGCCGCCGCCAAGGTCGAGGACAAGGTCGGCGCCATCTCCGAGCAGGCCCTCACGATGCTCCGCAAGACCGAGGACGCCGCCGCGAAACTCACGGATTCGCTGGAGACCGCCACACGAGGCCCCGGGACCATGGGCCAGTTGATGCAGAACCCCGACCTTTACAACTCCTTGCGCGACGCCGCCCAGCGGCTGGACCGCACCCTCGCCGAGTTGCAGATCGTCGTCGAGAAGCTCAAGAAGGAAGGCATCAAGATCGGATTGTGAATACGCTGGGGTTCCACCCGGAGCCTCGCCGTGAACACACCGACCGCCGCCGCTCTGTGCCTGTTCCCTCTCTGCGCACTCGCCGAGCCGCCCCGCGTGCTCAGCGCCGTTCCGGACATCGGCGATCTGGACGTTGACCCCGCGCTGGCAGAGCTTCGCATCGAGTTTGACCAGGACATGGGCGCCGGCCGTTCCCTCTGCGGTGGCGGGCCGCTCTTCCCGGTGATGAAGGGCACACCCCGGTGGGAAACGCCCCGGATCATCGTCGTCCCGGTCAATCTCGAACCGGGGCATGAATACCGGTTCATGATCAACTGCCCGTCCGCGCAGAACTTCCGCTCCAAGGAGGGCCAATCCGCGGAAATCACCCAGATGTACTTCCGCACCGCCAAGGACGCCGCGTCGGCATCGCCGCCACGGACGCTGACTCCGGCGGAAAACTCCCCCGCGATCGACACGTTCAAAAAGGCTATCAACGAGAGTTACTCGTACCGCGACCTGCGGGTCAAAGACTGGGACTCGCTCTTCGTCGCCAACGAAGAAGCCATGATGTCGGCGCGTACACCCGGCGCGTTCGCACGCGCCGCGGTGAAGGTGCTCGCACCCGCCAGGGACATCCACGCGAAAGTGTGGGTGAACGACGCGTCCCTGCCCACGTTTCGCGCCAACGCCCGCCGGAATGTGAGCCTTCAGTTCATCGAGAACTCCGTCCCCGGCTTCGTCCGCAAGAACGAGAACGTGGCCGTCGGCAAGTACGACGACGGCATCGGGTACCTGCAGATCCTGACGTGGCCCGGTGAGAACGATGCTCCCGCCGTCTCGATCGAACCAGCGTTGTCGAGTATCGACGACTTGATGGCATGCAAGGCGATCATCATCGACGTCCGCGCCAACGGCGGCGGCGCGGAACCGGCCGCCAAGCGCGTCGCGGCGAGGTTTGTCGAGAAGCCGGCCACGTACTCGCAGAGCCAGTACCGGGATCGCGAGTCCCCCACCGGTTTCACGCAGCCGGTCGCTCGAGTCGTGAAACCCGATACGAGCAAGCCCAGGTTCACGGGGCGTGTCGTCGTGCTCATCGGCCCGGCGTGCGCGAGCAGCAACGAGTCGTTCATCGCGATGATGAAGCACGGAACCAACGCCACCCTCGTGGGCGAGAAGACGCTGGGCAGTTCCGGAAATCCGCGCCGAGCCGATCTCGGCAACGGCGTCCAAGTTTCGCTTCCGTCGTGGCGGGACCTGATGCCGGATGGGTCGCTGCTCGAAGGCGTAGGGATTTCCCCGGACATCGCCGCAGGACAGGACGCCGATTTCGCGTCAAGCGACCCGGTTCTGAATGCTGCCTTGGCAGAAATCCGGTCGGGCCGCTGATCGCGAGAAATTCCAAAAGAATCCAATCCGAATCCCGGGTCGCCCCGAAAGCCCGGTGAATCCCGACGGTCGGATCGGCCTTGCCGGCGTGTGTTGTGTTTACTCCACCGCGCTCGTCGCCGTTTCGTCTCATCTGACCGCTCTGGAATCAGCAGACCCAGCCGCTTTCGCCGCGGACACCGTCGTCCCGCGGGGCTGTCTGTCTGCGCCCCGGCGCCCGGCCCGGGTCTTCAAGGAGTCCGCGGCGCTCATCGTCGCGAGAGGAGATTGTCATGAACAGGAATTTCGTGCCCGCACTCGCCGCGTTCGCGGCCGCCACCGCGTGTTCGCACGCCGCGCTCACTGTGTACGGCGTCACCCGCGACAACCGCCTGGTGCGCTTTAGCACCGCCACCCCCGGCAGCATCGACAGCAATATCGCGATCACCGGCCTGGCCAACGGCGAGAGCGTCCTGGGCATCGACGCCCGTCCCAGCACCATCGACGCTCAGTTGGTGGCCGTCACCTCGGCGAATCGGCTCGTGAACATTTCACTCGCCGGCGTCGCCACGGGGATCGGCGCGGGCTTCTCACCCGCCCTCGAAAGCACTACGCTCGGCATCGACTTCAATCCCACCGTTGACCGCGTCCGCGTGGTCCACGCCAGCGGCGCCAACCGTCGTCTCAATCCGGTCAACGGCGCCAACGCGGCCCTCGACACCGCCCTCACTTACAACGACGGATCGGGCCTCACACCCCGCGCCGTGGGCACCGCGTACAACTCGTTCACCTTCGGGCAGACCGCCCCGCTGGGGTCGGTCCGCCAGTACATCATCGACTCCGCCCGCGACATCCTCGGCGAAGTCGGCTCACAGGCGGGCGGCAACGCCTCGTTCAATGGAGGCGTGGTCACACCAGTCGGGCCCCTGGGATTCGACCTCTCCGACGATGCGGGCTTTGACATCTTCGGGCCCACGCAGCAGGCGTTCATCTCCTCGCGGAGCGGGAGCGGCGCCTCGTTCTATTCGCTCAATCTCGCTACCGGCACAGCGTCCTCCCCAGGCTCGGTGGGCGCGGACATCATCGACTTCACCATCGTCCCCGCCCCGGGCGCGACGGCGCTGCTGGGATTCGCCGCTCTGGCCGCGGGGCGTCGGCGTCGGTAAGCCCGCGATCGATTCACGTACCTGTTCCGAACGCCCCCCGGTGAGTCACCGGGGGGCGTGTCGTTTGCAGGTCGTTGTCCGCGATTCGAACTTACTTGCGCCACCAGGTCGAACCGCCGTACACAGCGCTGGACCCCAGGTCTTCCGCGATGCGGATCAACTGGTTGTACTTGGCGTTGCGGTCGCTGCGGCACGGGGCTCCGGTCTTGATCTGCCCACAGTTGGTCGCCACCGCCAGATCGGCGATCGTCGCGTCCTCGGTCTCGCCCGAACGGTGAGAGAGGATCGCGCTGTAGCGGCTGCGCATTGCGAGGTTCACCGCGTCGAATGTCTCTGACAGCGTGCCGATCTGGTTCACCTTCACGAGGATCGCGTTGGCGCACCCTTCCTTGATCCCGCGGTCGAGGAACTTCTTGTTGGTGACGAACAGGTCGTCGCCCACGATCTGCACCTTGTCGCCCAGCCGCTGGGTGAGCTTGGCCCAACCCTCCCAGTCGTTCTCGGCCAGGCCATCCTCGATCGAACGGATCGGGTACTTCTTGCACCAGCCGGCCCACATGTCGATCATCTGGTCGGTGGTGAGCACCTCCTTGGTGCTCTTGAACATCATGTAGCCCTTCTTGCCCGCCTTCTCCGCCTCGTTCCAGCACTCGCTGGTGGCCGGATCAAGCGCGACGAAGACCTGCTCGCCCCACTTGTACCCGGACTTGGTCACCGCCTGCTCGATGATCTGCAGCGCTTCCTCGTTGCTCTTGAGGTTGGGGGCGAAACCACCCTCGTCACCCACCGACGTCGAGAGGTTCTTGTCGTGCAGCACCTTCTTGAGCGTGTGATAGATCTCCACCCCGCAGCGCATCGCCTCGGCGAAATCCGTAAAGCCCCACGGCTGGATCATGAACTCCTGGAAGTCCACCGTGTTGTCCGCGTGCTTGCCGCCGTTCAGGATGTTCATCATCGGCACCGGCAGCACCTTGGCCCCGCTCCCGCCCAGGTAGCGGTACAGGGGAACGCCAGACGCTTCCGCCGCGGCCTTGGCCACCGCCATGCTCACGCCCAGGATCGCGTTGGCGCCGAGTTTGGCCTTGTTGGGTGTTCCGTCCAGCGAGCACAGGAGCGCATCGATCTCCTCCTGTTTGCGAGCGTCCATGCCCAGCAGTTCCGGCGCGATGCGGTCGTTCACGTTCCCGACCGCCTTCATCACACTCTTGCCCTGGTAACTGGACTTGTCGCCGTCGCGAAGCTCGCACGCCTCATTCTCGCCGGTGGAGGCCCCGCTGGGCACGCCGGCCAACCCCATGAATCCCGACTCAAGTTTCACTTCCACCTCCACGGTGGGGTTGCCGCGGGAATCAAGAATCTGACGGGCTTTGACCGAGGAAATCTCAAAGGACATGGTGCATTCTCCGAGCGAAGTTTCGTGTTGGACCAGGAAGGGAGTGTATTCATCGCGGGTCTTGTTTTCGCCGCGAATCATCGGGTTTCACGCCGCGCTCACACGCGCGGGCCGTCCCTCGCTCCCGTCCGTTCGCCGGGTGCTTGCGGTGCGGTCAGACGCCCACGACGCACTCGCCTTCAGGCCTGCGTCAAACCGTTCAAAACCGGGGCTCCCCCCTCCCCCCACATACCGGTCACCCCCGACGCGCCCCGACCATCCGGCAGGGTTATACTTCTCGGCCTCCAGAGGATGGTGGACTTGTTCCACGATCGCCTTGGAGTGCCGCCAGCGCTTGGACTCTGCCCGAGTTTTGCACGCGGTTCTGGTAGATTTTGGATCGAGTTCGGGCAAGTTCGAGAAACGCATGAAGCTTTACGTAGGCAATCTCCCCTTCAACACCACCGAAGACGAAATCCGCGAGTTGTTCTCGCAGAAGGGTGCCGTCAAGACAGCCCAGATCGTCATGGATCGCGAAACCGGCCGCTCCCGCGGCTTCGGCTTCGTCGAGATGAATGACGCGACCGCCGGCAAGGCCGTGATCGAGGGCCTCAACGGCTTCTCCTTCAGCGGTCGCGCCTTGGTCGTCAACGAAGCTCGCCCCAAGGCCGAGGGCGGCCGCTCGGGCGGCAGCGGCGGCGGCTCCCGTGGCGGTTGGTGAGTACCATGGGGTGCAACAGTCGTACTATCCAGTTCTACGCCGGCTCTTTCCGGCATTGACTTTCTAGTTTCTTATGCGAGGCATCGGACGCGGCGTCGCGTCCGCCATGCCCCGCAACCAGCGCTTCCGGCTCGTGCCCGAGTTTCAGTAGCGATTCTGGTAGGTTCTGTTCGGAGCTCGGGCGAAGCGTGAGTAGTTTGATATGAAACTGTACGTTGGAAACCTTCCTTTCAGCACGACGGACGACAGCCTGCGTAGCCTGTTCGAGTCGCACGGTCAGGTCTCGTCCGCCCAGGTCGTCAACGACCGTGACACGGGCCGCAGCCGCGGCTTCGGGTTCGTCGAAATGGCCAATGATGCCGAGGGCAAGGCCGCGATCGAAGCCATGAACGGTCAGTCGGTTGACGGTCGCGCGATCGTCGTCAACGAAGCCCGTCCCAAGACCGAAGGCAGCGGCGGTGGCCGCGGCGGCTTCGGTGGCAGCCGTGGCGGCGGTGGCGGCGGCGGTGGTGGCTACCGCGGCGGCGGCGGCGGTGGTGGCGGCGGTGGCCGTGGCGGCGACCGTGGCGGCCGCGGCGGCTGGTAATTTCAGAAACCTCCGGGATTTCCCGGGGCAGTTCTAGAAATCTCAAAAAACCCCGTCCGAAAGGGCGGGGTTTTTCTTTGCGCTCTCCAGCCGCCCAGTTTCCGACCAAACCCCGCTTTTTGAGCGATCAGGTGCAAGATCCGGGCTTCCCGTCGGAAGTCGATCCAGCCCGCCGATGGCCGCCACGCGGGGGATTCGGGGCCGAAAAACGCCCGAATGGTCTTGCAATGGGATCTCGCTTCTGGTAGTCTGTTACACGGGTGAACACTTGGGTTCACCCACACACCTTCTTGGGAGAGACAAGCATGAAAGCACTTCTTGGGACCTGTGCTGTCGTTGCGCTCGTGAATGGAGCGTTGGGGATCGACGTTACCACCGGCTGGAACGACGAGTACTGCGACACCATCCGCGTGGTCGGAGGCGCCCCGTGCCCCGTCGACCGCACGGCGCCGATGATGAACCTGTCGATGTTCGACGCCGTCAACGGCATCCAGCGCGTCACGAACTTCGCCGGCTCGTACACCCCGTATCAGCAGGGCCTCGCCGCCCCGAACGCCAACTCCTCCCAGTCCGCCGCCGCGGCCGTCGCCGCCCACCGCGTGCTCTCGTCGCTCTACGGCACGCTCGCCGGCAACTCGCCCCAGAACCAGTTGCTCCAGGCGCGGTACGACGCCCGCCTCGCCAACGACCTCGCGGCGATCCCCGACACCAACGGCCAACGCACCAACGGCGCTTCGTACGGCCAGTACGTCGCCGACCACCTGCTCGCCTCCCGCGCCAACGACGGATTCAACGCCGATTCGTCGTACACCCCCGGCGGGCACGCGGGCGATTGGCGCGTCACGCCCGACGGCCCCAACACGCAGCCGTTCACTCCTCAGTGGGGCAACGTCACGCCGTGGGGCCTTTCGAGCGGTTCGCAGTTCCGCCCGCCGCGGTTTGTCAATCACTTCAACAACGACATGGACGCCTTGATGCACTCCGCGGAATACGCGGAGCAGATCAACGGCGGCCCCGGCGTGCCGGGCGTCAAGGAACTCGGCTCACGCAACAGCGCGACCCGCACCGCGGACCAGACCGAGGCCGCCTGGTTCTGGGCCAACGACCGCAACGGCACCAGCAAGCCCCCGGGACAGTTGATCCAACTCACCAAGACGGTGCTGGAGCAGAACCCCGGACGCAGCATCATGGACAACGCCCGCGCGTGGGGCCTGGTCAGCATCGCCCTCGGCGATGCCTGCATCGCGGCGTGGGACGCCAAGTACAACACCCCCATCGACCTCTGGCGCCCGATCGACGCCATCCGCGAGTCTCAGGACGACGGCAACCCCCTGACCACCCCTGACCCCAACTGGCTTCCGCTCAACGACTTCACCCCGCCGTTCCCCGCCTACGTCTCCGGCCACGCGACCTTCGGAGCGGCCCACGCCGCCGTGATGGCCTCCCTGTTCGGCGACAACACCACGTTCACGCTCGGAAGCGATGAGTTCGCGGTGAACCCGGGCCTTGGCTACGCCCCCGACCTCACCCGCACCTTCCACTCGTTCTCCGATGCAGCGTGGGAGAACGCCATGAGCCGCGTCTGGCTGGGTGTTCACTTCTACTGGGACGCGCTCGACGCCAACACGCTCGGCTACGAAGTCGGCAACTGGGCGGCCGGTCACTACCTCGTGCCCGTCCCCGCACCGAGCGTCGGCCTCACCCTCGTCGGCGCTGTCGGCATGATCGCCGGCCGTCGCAAACGCCGCTGAGTCCTCCGCTCCTCCATCGCAATACTCTCGCCGCCGCGCTCACCCGCGGCGGTTTTTTGTTGCGCATCCCTCCGCTCCCCCACCTCTTCACGCGCCCCCTCGCCCCTTGGCCTTGAGCCACTTGTGCAATTTGGCCGCCGACCACGTGTTGATGCACCGCTCCGCCGTGAGCCACCCCCGCTGCCCGGTGGCCACGCCGTACCGGAGGTTGTCAAAGTCATCTCGCTCGTGAACATCGCAATCAATCGCGAACAGGCAACCGGCGTCCATCGCCGCTCGCACGTGCACGTCGCGCAGATCCAGCCGCATCCAGTGCGCGTTGATCTCCATCGCCACCCCGTGCTCCCTTCCCGCGGCGAACAGTTCCGCCATGTCCGGCGACAACCCCGGCCGACGCAACACCAGCCGCCCGGTAGGGTGCCCCAGGATGTGCACCAACGGGTGCGAGATGGCCTTGAGCAGCCGCTTGGTCGCCGTTGCGGGGTCCTGCGTGAGGCCGGCGTGCGGGCTCGCGACCACCACGTCCAACTGCTCCAGCAGTTCATCCTTGTAATCGAGCGAGCCGTCCGCGAGAATGTCCACCTCCGACCCCGCCAGGATCGTGATGCCCTTGACTCGCTCGTCAGCCTCCTTCACGGCCGCGATGTGCCGCCGCAGCCGATCCGGCTTGAGCCCGTTCGCGATGCTGGAGGACTGGCTGTGATCCGTCACGGCGATCGTGTGGAACCCGCGCCGCTTGGCCTCTTCCGCGAGTTCAACGATCGAGAGCGCCCCGTCCGACGCCGTCGTGTGCGAGTGCAGTTCGGCCTTGATGTCCGACAGGTCCACGAGTTTCCATGGCCCCTGGTGGTCCAGTTCGCCCCGGTCTTCACGCGCGGTGGGGGGAATCCAAGGCAATCCCAGCGCCTTGAACACCGCCTCCTCCGTCTCCGACGCCACCGGCTTCACGCCCCGCTGCTGCGGCGGCTTCTCGTTGCCGTCCAGCGGAAAGAGCCCCCACTCGTTGAGCGTGTACCCCATCCTGATCGCACGCTCGCGCAGCCGGACGTTGTGCTCTTTGCTGCCGGTAAAGTACATCATGGCCGATCCGAACGACGCCCGCGGCAGCACGCGAAGATCCACCTGGATCGACGGTCCTCCCGGCGGCGTCGGCGGCAGGCTCTCGCCCTTGTCCGGATTGGGCTCGGGCTTCCATCGCCCCTGCCCCCCGTCGAGCGAATACCGCACGCTGCTCTTGCCCTCGCCCGCCGCGATCACCTGCACCACGCCAGGCGTCGAGCGGAACGCCTCCGCCACCGCGTGGGCGTGCGCCGCCATCTGTTTCTCCGTGCCGTCCTCGATCGACACCAGAATGTCGATATCGCCGATCGTGTCCTTGCCGCGCCGCAGCGACCCCGCGGGCTCCACCCGCGCCACGCCCGGCAGTTCCTTGAGCCGCGAGACGAACACCTCCGCCGCCGCCGCGGCTTTGCCCAGCCACGTCCGCTGCCCGCTCGCCGCGGCGAACACCAGCGCGTCCTTGATCTTGGCGACCGCCTTCTCTCCCATCCGCGGCAGTTTCAGCAGCGAGCCGTCCTCGATCGCCCGCTTGAGGCCCGCGATGTCCGTGATGCCCGCCTCCCACATCGCCTTCACAGTCTTGGGTCCGCACCCGGGCACCTGCATGATCTCCAGCAGACCCGCGGGCACCTTGGCTTTCATCGCGTCGTAGTCCGCGATGCGCCCGGTGGTGCAGAACTCCACGATCTTGTCGGCCATACCGGACCCGATCCCGTCGAGCGACGTCAACCTCGCCTTGTCGCCCGCGAGCGTCGAAACGTCCTCGGCCAGCCCTTCCACCGTCCGCGCGGCACGCGCATGGGCCGACGCGCGGAACGAGTTCTCGCCCAGCAACTCCATCATCTTCGCCATGTCTTCAAGAACAGCCGCCAGCGCCTGATTCACTGCCATGCCCTAGTGTAGAAGCAACGACCGGCGAATCCCGCTCAGGCGCCCGCCGCCGCGGCCGGCTCGGGGTACGCCACGCGTGTGTGGAACACGCTCGAGAGCGAACGCGTCACGGATTCCACGATCAGGTTCAGTTCCCGCAGCGTCAGGTCGCAATCGTCGAACTGCCCGTCCATCAGCCGCCGATGGGCGATGCTCCGCACCAGCGCCTCCACGCGGCTGGGCGTGGGGTCCACCAGCGATCTCGCCGCGCTCTCCACCGCGTCGGACACCATCAGGATCGCGCACTCCTTGGTCCGCGGCTTGGGGCCCGGGTACCGGTACTCAAACTCGTCGGGCAGAT
>JBGAMO010000216.1:0-6970 GCA_044222845.1 Phycisphaerales bacterium | reverse complement strand
GATTTCCCTCTCTCCCTCTTGCCTTGCCCTGATGCCCGATGCCTGATGCCCGATGCCACGTCTTCCTGAACCCCGGCCGCACCAGCCGCTGCTATCTCCTGGGAATACTCAACGCCGCCGCTCGCCTGGGCATCCCGCACTGCGCCATCGAACTCGCACCTCTCTGGCAGCGCATGGCCACCGCCGCCGACAAGCCCGCCGAATCCGCCGCCATCCGCGCCCAACTCTCCGCCATCGTGCGTGAACACAAGATCACCCACGCCATCGGCTACGGCTTCAACGGCAGCGACCAGGGCGCCCTCCTCACCGACGACAACCGCCCCACGCCCCTCCTCCCAACCCTCGGCGTCACCCACATCATGCTCTGGACAGATCACCCCGAGTGGTGCGTCCAGGGCGCCGCCCTCGATGAGCCCCGCCGCTCCTTCCTCAGTAGCCCCCGCCACATCCACCTCCTCAAGTCCGAGTCCGCCGCGGCGGAAGCCTCCTCTCTCCTCGCCTGGCCCAATCTCCGCGCCATGCACATGGCCGAAG
Organism: Phycisphaerales bacterium; assembly: GCA_044222845.1. Lineage (GTDB taxonomy): Bacteria > Planctomycetota > Phycisphaerae > Phycisphaerales > UBA1924 > UBA2402. Next base: position 6,436 of record JBGAMO010000216.1, on the reverse strand, counting down.
ACACCCACACCATCCGCCCAGTCGCCACCGAGCCCATCCACGACGTCGTCACGATCCTCGCCGACGCCGCCCCGCCCCACGAACGCTGCCTCCCGTTCCTTGAGGCCGATGACCCCGACCCCGCCGCGCTCGACGCACTCATGCGCCCCGTCGCCCTCGCCGCCTTCGACAAGACCATCCGCAAGCACGACCCCGGTGACCTCCTCCCCGCCCTCTCCTCGCTCGCCGATGCCTGGCTTCAAACCAAAGCCGCGGCACCGCTGGATTCCTTTTTCCGCGCCTCCCAACACCTCCCGCCCAATCACGCCGAAGCCCTCGCCTGGCTCCGCGCCCAACCCCGCCGGTGGTACGGCGCGGTCGGCGCACTGCGCCAAATGGTCTCCTGGCGTCGCAACTTCTGGACCGCCTGGCTCGCCCGCCGCGTTCCTGTCGCCGTCTACGGCTCCGACGCCAAGTGCCTGGGCGCACTCCAACCCCCCGGCGCTTCCGAATGGGTCGCCTACGACCAACTCCCAAAGGTCTTCGACTCCGGCCGCGTCGCCCTCACCATCAACGCCGCCCACGATGAAGAAGGCGCCTCCCACAAAGCCTTCCAGATCGCCGCGGCGGGCGTCCCATGCCTCCACCACGCCTCCCGCGGCCTCGACACCCTCTTCACCAACCACCACGAAATCGAACTCTTCACCCGCGGCCCCCACCTCTTGGACACCATCCGCTCCCTCATCTCCAACGCCACCGCCCGCACCCGCCTCGCCCAAGCCGCAAGAGCCCGCGCCGAATCCACCCACGACTGGAGCCACCGCCTGCTCCAGTTGCTCGCCGATCCCCAATAAGCCGCGAGCACGCTTCCTGGGTGGCCCGACGGTCCCCGTCGGTCTTGCCTCCGAACCCCGCCGCCCAACGTGGCCCGGCCGTCCGGGTCATCAATCACTCCCAACCTTCACCCCACTCTGTTTCAACAACCCGCATCACCCATACTCCATCGCAATAGCCCGGGACCCAGGCTTCAACTCAACACCCCCCACCCTCCCAAGACGCAAAGAACCCATTTACATCCGCCCCATCAACCCCGCCGTCAGCGTTCACATCCGCATCGCAGTGCCCGACCTCCCACCGATCGAAGAACGCCGACACATCCGTGCCGTCGATCCCGCCATCCTGATTGAAATCCGCCGGACACTCCAGGCACGCGCACACCGTGAGCAGCGCCGGCTCGCTCGTGACGCTGCCGCAGTAGTTCGAAACCACGCACCTCAACCGCACTTCGCCCGCGACCTGGTATGTCATCGGATCGGGCTGCAACCGGAGCGTTCCTTGCCCACTATTCGCCGCGGCACCCCACACCACGCCCGCGATCGTGACCGGCCCGTCTTCGAGGGCGATCCAATCGCCCGCCGCCGCCGGATTTTCCATCTGCCACCTGTACTCCAGGGCCCCAGGTCCCACGCCGGTCGCCGTCAGTTCTCCGACAGCATCGCGGCACACGCGAACATCGCCCGGTGAATACACACCCACGCCGCCGACGTTGAACTTGATGCGCAGCACCGCGCCCCGCCCATACACATACGTGCTCATCGCCGGCTCGGGCCGTCGATCCCCATTCAGGTCCGCCGCGGCCAGCGCCAGCACCGCTCCGCCCTGCGCAGAGTCCCCGATCCAGTACAGCCCCCCATTGCCCTGGCCCTGATAGGTCCTCAAGTTCGAGCCCGAACTCGACACGCCCGCCACCAGATCCACCTTCCCATCCGCGTCGAAGTCCCCCGAGGCCAGAGATTGAATCCCCCCGTTGATCGAGGTATCTCCCGCCCAGGAGAATCCGCCGTTGCCCTGCCCCAGCAACATCCGCACAACAGAGGAGTACCCCACAACCGTCCCCATCGCGACATCCATCCGGCCGTCGCCATTGAAGTCACCCGCCGCCAACGCGTACGCGTAGAGGCCCCGAACAGGCTCCCCCGCCCAAGCCAACGCTCCTCCGCCCTGGTTCCGCATGAACGCAATGACCGGCGAACCCCCGGAATACGTCCCGATCATCAGGTCGGGCCGAAGATCACCGTCAAAATCACCGGCCGCGATCGCGGACACCGTGCCCGAGACCGCGTACTCACCGATCGTGGTGAAACCACCCCCCACGCTCCTCATCACGCGGAGCGCCGGACCATTTCCGGTGGGAAGCCCGATCGCCAGATCGCTCAACCCGTCGCCGTCAAAGTCCGCGGATGCCAGGGAGTAGATCGATCCCGACACCGGATACTCCGCCATCGTCGAGAAGTTGCCGAACCCCTCCGAACGCATGATCCGCAGCGCAGTGCCGGAACCCGTCGGGACACCCAACGCCAGATCAACGCGCCCTTCTCCCGTGAAGTCGCCCGCCGTGATCGCGGTGATCGAGCCCGACTGCCCATAGTCCGACCCCTCCGTCCACCCGATGCACTGCGCATCCGCCGACGCGCACATCAGCAGCGAGTGCACAACGAGCGCTGCGACACCACCCGCCCCAACACAAACGCCGCGGCATCGCCCACGCCTTCCGCCCGCCCCTTTTCCTCGCACATCCATGAATCGAACCATCGACGCGCCAATCAAGTCTTCAGTTGTATGAACACAGGAACTCACGATTACTCTCTCCTGGTTCGTGACTCCGACAACAGCAGCGAATCATCCCAAACAACGCGATGACCCGCACCGCCTCACGGTACGCAAGGTCACGACACTGCCCCCCAAAATGACGAGAGAACTCCGAAATCCACCCACCGTGGCTGGGCCGTCCCGGCCATCAATCAACCCCAATCTCTACCCCACCTCAGTTCTCCATCTCCTTCAGCCCACTCAAAGAAGCCGCCGCCGATGCCGATCCTCTGCCGATTGGCATCGGCGGTAGTAGTTCACCCCAACTCAGCGTGAGGCGCATCTGCGCTCAGCTCACGCATTGAAGAAGATCTCCACATCCGTCCCGTCGACACCGCCAGCCGCGCCCCGTCACTTCCGCAACCCCCGCGCCTTCAGTTCCTTAAGCCGTTCCCGATATGGCACACTGTCCCACACCCGCATGGTCCCGTGCTTCGATTTGATCATAATTCGCGTGCCGTCAGGGCTGAACTCCGCGCCCAAAATTGGCGGGTGATTATCCTTGAGCTCGACGAGACTCTGGCCAATGGCCGCTTCCCACACCCGCGCGGTCTTGTCGTTAGACGCCGTCACGATGCGTTGCACGTCCTTACCGCGGAGCGTGCACACCTTGTCGCGCTCGGTGGCGCCGGCGTCCAGGCGCGTGGTCAGCTTCGCGGCGGCCTCGCCCCCAAGAGCGGGCGCCCGCCCGCCGCGAGGCTTTGCGACGATGGCATCGATCCCGCCGTCGCGGTAGGCGTAGGCCCATCGCTGAACGAACTTGCGGCTGCGGAGGATCGCCGCGGCGATGTCGAACGTCTCCATGCCGCCCAGCTCGTGATGGACCGCCAGCAGGCGGTCACGCTGCTCCGTGTTCTTGGCCGCCCTGGCCAACTTCCGCCATTGGTTCCGATCGCCCTCGATTCGTTCCTTGAAATGCATGCCATGCATGCCATGCTCCGTGTTGGCCTGCACTATCCACGAAAACACCACTCGCGCAACCCCTACAGGCGACGAGCGCTCGCTTTTTTGGCAGAAACCCGTATCAATCCCGGCCGACCGCACCGTGTGTGATTCGCACGTCCGCCGGAGCAGAGCCGCCCAAATGTAATATTTGCCCCACAGCGCCGAAGTTCCTCGTGGACGCGTCCGTTGACAACCAGAAACCCCCCGAGGAAACTCATCCATGAAGTCCCCTTCTCATCTGACCCTACGCCGCGCCGGCATCCGTCGCGACTCACCCCATCGCCGCGTTCTCGGCCTGGGAATCACCGCCGCGATGGCCCTCGCCACCGCAGCGCGCGCCCAGCCCATCGGCGACTGGTACGCCACGATGACGAACTTCAACGGAGCCCGGATGGCCCGCGTCTCCGGTGGAGTCCTCACGATGTACCCGGCAGATCACCCCTACGAGGGCCCGATCGCGGTCTCCGGCGATGTTCGCACGACATCGTTCTACACGAACGCCAGCGGTGGGCAGTACACCCTGGGGTGTGCGTCGCTCAACACGCCCTACACACATCCCTCGACCCTCGGCAGCACGTCCGACGGCACCACCGACGGCACGTGGAACTACACCGTCGAAGTCCTGACCGGCGACGTCTACAAACTCGATCGTCTGTGGCAGAACCCAGTCTACATGTTCAACGTCGGCGTTTCCAGCCAGGGCGGCATCACCTACGACTGCGCGACGAACACCCTGTGGGTCGCCAATGAGGGAGGCTGCCGTCCCTCGGGCCAATGCGGCACCTTCGGCTCGGTGACTCAGTACACCCTGAGCGGCACCCCCCTCTTCTCGACCGTCTTCAACTACGGGTCGGGCGAGATGGGCAACCTCGCCATTGATGTCGATGGCACCTTCTGGACCGAACTGCGAACCGGCCTGGGTGTCAACACGATGTTCCACTTCGCGTCCAACGGCACTCCGTTGACGGGATACACGATTTCGATGGGCGGGATGGACCGCACCGTCGGCGCCGAGATCGCCTGCGCTCCGGTCTGCCCCCCCAGTCAGCGCGTCACCCTCGTCTACGACGCCGGACGCGAGGACAACTTCGCCGCCCCCGTCGATCCCACCACTCCACCCACCGGCGCCACCTACTTCGGTTTCGATGTTGCGACACCCAATCATCTCGTGGCGCACACGTTCAAGAACCTCCCCTCCGGCATCCAGTCCGCTCAGCTCACCATCAAGATGCGTGCCCTCTGCGACAACTCTACCAACGACACCCTGGGCCTCGGCATGCCCACCCTCTGGGCTACCACCATCGCCAACCTCCCCAGCCTCGCGCCCTGGAACTGCCCCCAGGAAACCACGCTCACCATTGACCTCGCCGCCCTCCCCGGCGGCGTCAACCTGATCCCCAGCCTCAACACGCTTCACAAACTCGACATGATCGTCCAGGACGACACCATGATCGACTACGCCAAGCTCACGATCACCGTCTGCCCCTGCAACGGCCCGTATCGTCTGCTCCGCGCCGGGCTCACGGACAACTTCAGTCCCCTGCCGGTGGACCCCCCGCCGTTCCTCCGTCCCCCGATGGCCGCCCTGCGCACCACACCCCCGTTCCTCTGGAACGGCTTCGACAGCAATCAGCCCGACCGCGGCGTGGGGCATTCATTCTCCGTTCCGCCCGGCGTCGTCGGCGCTCATCTGATCGTCCGCGCACAACCCATTCCCTTCAGCGGTTCGAACAACGACGGCATCTCCTTCGAGCTCAAAAACCCCGGCGCCCCCGCCGCGTTCTACCGCTCCTTCAACTACAACCTTCTTCCTGCCGCGGCAGGCACGTGGCTGGCGACCTCCAATCCACCCACGAGTTTCTTCTGGGATCTCGGCACGACCCCGCCTTCAGACTTCTCGCGCCCAAACTTTCTGGGCTCCATGGCGGATGGCTTCTTCGATGTGTATTCGCAGGATGACACCAACATCGACTCCATGTACCTCAAAGTCTGGACCTGCCCGCCGCCCAAGTTCAAGCGGGGGATCCCGCTCGCCCCAGTCGGCCAGGCGATCCTGGATGTGTCCGACTCGGCTGTGAGGGTCTCGAACCTCGGTTCGACCGGAAATGACGGAGTGCGATTGGACATTCCCGGCTCGGATGGCTTCATCGTGAATCTTCCCGCGAACCGTTCGGACTGGCTGCCCGACGGAAGCACTTTCCGGGTGGCCGTGGCGAGTGGGGATGCGCCGCGCGAGATGACCGATGTGCACGAAGCAGCGAACGTCTTTGTGAGAATGTTGGAGGGATGGTCGTTTTGTTCCGCGGACTTCCCAGACAGCGTCGACGCCGGAACAAACGTGCGAGTGGACTTTGACGATGTACAAGTGCTGACGACGTACCTCCCCGCCGGCGCAAGCGTGAGCGCCCAGGGCCGCGCAGCACCGCGTCGAATCACGTACGTGCCTCTTCCCAGCGCCGCCGCGGGAGAGCCCGCATCCGATGCCGCGATCGTTGATTTCGGGAACTACATCCAGTTCCGCCTGAGCAACGGTGAAACGGCGATAGGCAACCGCCTCACCTTCATCAGCCCGACGCCCGGGCACTCGCGCATCGCGTACGCGGTCGTCGGCGGCGAGAATGTCGGATTCGTGGATATCGAAGACTTCGCGACCATTCAGTTCGGGCACACCCACAGCGCCTTGGGCGGCGCCACCATCGAGACCAGCGACGGCGCGCTCACCGCGGCGAACATCGGCGGCACCGGCCAGGACGGCGTCGAGATCGCTCTCAACCACGCCGTGCTCGCCGATCTTCAGTTGAGCGCATCATCCGGCGACAGCGACGAGTGGCCCGACGGAGCTTCTCTCACGCTCCAGATCTTC
>JBGAMO010000215.1:0-6975 GCA_044222845.1 Phycisphaerales bacterium | reverse complement strand
AAATATACCCCGTGGGGCGACGTGCCGACCGCAGACATCCGCGACCAAGTGCGAATCGGCCGCGCAAAGGACGAGCGAGACGCCAAGTACGAGGCCATGCGTCCGGTGGTCGATGCGGTGCAGAAAGTCGCGGATGACGCCGGCGTGCGGTGGCACGCGGCGCTGAATGATCTCGCCTACGTGCTGGATGTGAAGTTCACCGGAACTTCCAAGGGCGATTCCATCTACGGCATCGGCCGTCAGATTCACGAGAAGGGCTTGGGGGTCGCGGACGTTGAGGCGGCGGTCAAGAAGCCCGACGCGCCCTCTGCTGCCCCTCACTTTGTCGCCCTAAAATCCGTGCAGACTCCCGCCGGCGCCATTCGCACGGACGCCATCAACAACAACCCATCGGGACTCTGGCACAGACAGGGAAGCCCGCAAGACATCGCGTTCGACGCCAAGTTTACCGTGGAGGGCCAGAAGCCATCGGCCGAGGCGACACGGCTATACGAGCAGGTGAAGGCCGCCAACGAGGCGGGGTGGAAGTTCACCAACTACCGCGCGGGCAAGTATGGGACGCTCTGGGTGCTCCAGAAGGGGGACCAGGTTCTCACCAATCTTGGCCTGAGCGGAATCGGATCGGATTTGACGGCCCGGCCGGATACCCCGCCCGACAACGACAGCGACCCCATCCGCGTTCCGTGGGCGGATCGCATGGAGGCGTACGCCAAGGCGCTAGTGCGGTGGATGGACACACTTCCCCAAGGACGCAACAGCGATCCGGCGGTCATCACCCGCGGCATCAACAGCAGTCCGATCGGAAAATGGGCGACGATCCGGGTCAACACGGGCGGCGAGTACCAACTCGACTTCTTGGCGCCCGACGGAGGCAACGACCTGCGGCTGTTCGGACGCACGGCGCGGGAGTTGTACGAGCGTGTGATTCAGATTGCGGGCGGCGCGGATGCGGGGAGTGCGACGGAGGCCACATCCGCCCCGGGTAAGGCAAAACGCGAAGAGGCGGCGCCCGCTTCGGCAGACCGCGAACAGATTTATCCCACGGCGTCCCACTACATTCGGCTCCGTGGCGGCTCAATCATCACTGACGCCAAGGGCACGCAGTACCGGGTGGAGAGCGTGCGCGATATGTCCAACATGAAGGACAAGTTTGGTCGCGGGCCCGACGACCACTTTTGGATTTCGGCGTTCAAGCGCCTGCCGCGCGGAACGTGGTCGGACACAAAGACACTCCTCAACACGAACGAACAGCCGTTGTACTTCATGCCGGAGCAGTCGGCACGCGAGCAAGAGGCTGAGCAGGCGTTTGGAGCGCCGCCCACCACCAGCGCCGCCCCCAAGAGCACCAAGCCGCCCCACATCGCAGTCTACGGCGACAAGGCCGTACCCATCGACAACGCAGACCCCAAGGAAGCGTTCAAGGTGGCCGCCCGCCGCGTGCGGGACAACGCCGGGACCGGATATGTCGTGACGCCCAAGGGAGAGGTGTTCAAGATCACGCCAGAGAGCAAGATGGCCAAGCGCGTGGACGGCGATGAAACCCGCCGCGTGCTCAAACTTGTCAACGCGCCGACGGCCGCGCCTGCCGAGAAGCCCAGCCGAAAGAGCGAGGCCGCCGAGAAGCGGGCCCAGACCATCGCCCGCGAGCGTCGCAGCCCCAAGGCGTTCCGGCGTTCTGACGTAGAGGCGCGGATCATCTCAATCGCCAGGGACACCCCCGATTCGCTTCTGGACGAGGTGGTCGATTGGAACGGCGAGATCGTCCCGATCACCGACATCTCCACCAGGTTCTACAAGGCCATCCCCTCCGAACTCCTCAGTGAAATCTCCGCCGAGCCGCAACTGAGAACGCGCCTGTCGGTGGTGGATCATTTGGGAGGCGGAGCGGACGGAGCCGACTGGCTCTCGGAACTTGGGGCCGAGAAGTACGCCGCGGTCCTGCGGGCCATGTTCTACCGCGGCGAGGGAAGCCGCACGATGGGCATCGACGCGGCGCGGAAGCGTCTGGAGTCCATGCGCAAGCAGATGCCGGAAGCCGACTTCCTGCTGTGGCTGCACGACCAACTGACCAAGGTTGGGAACGACCGCCCGGATTGGGTTCTCGTCTCGCCGGACACGCTTGGGGACGGCACAAAACTCAACATCGCCGGCGAGGAGTTCACTGTTGCCGTCGATCAGTACGGGCTTCGCTCACTCACGGATGGCGTCACCATCCTTGCGGGCCCCGGGGCGGTCGAGTCAATCCCGGCGGACGCTGGCACGCTGGCCGAGCCGGCGCGGGAACCAAGCGAGAACGCGGACGTTGAAGATGTTGAGGTTCCCGACTTCCTGGCCGACATCGCCAAGGACGCCAAGGAAGCGGCGCCAGCAGAGACGGCCCCGGCGATACCAAGCGGGTGGGAAACCGGCGAACCGCCTGCCGCCGAAACCTCCGACATGCAAGCGGTTGGGCGATACATGGTCGGGCCCACCGTTTCCTGGGGCTACGTCGCTCAGGACGGGTCCGTCAGGTCGTTCACATGGAAGATGGACGCCGAGCAGGCCCGGAACGAGCACGGCGGCGGCCCGCTCGTGTACTCGCGCCGCTGGGGGATGTCTCGCCAAGACAGCCTGAACGTCCGCGCCGGCCAGTCCTATGCCACCAAGGAAGAGGCGGTGGCCGCGGCCAAGGAAGCGGAGGAACGGGCACTCGCCGACGATGCGGTGCGGGCAGAGCAGGACAAGGGAAAGATCGAGATATCGTGGGACACGAACGCCCCCACGTACCTGCGCAAGTGGACCCGGACGCAGTTGCGCCAGTCCGCACTGTCACCCGTTGGCGAACTGGTCAAACTCAAGAACGGACCAGCGACCGTCAGGGTGTTCTACGACCACAGGACCAAGAGCCTGATCCGGTACATCGACCGCCCGTACTCGTCGGATTACACCGTTCACGCGGTCAACCCGGCCGACTACCCCGGCCATTTCGAGTGGGACAAGAGCCCCACGGCCAACGACATCCGGCGCGAGATGGAGCGTGCTGCCAAGGCATCCGAAGCGGCCGGCGCTGCAACCGACCCGATCCACGGCACCGACGGGACGACCGCGCCACCGGCGCCCCTCGACCTGGCCTCCAAGGGCATCGTCATCACCAAGTCCACCACCAAGAACGGCAATCCTGTTTGGGAAGTGACTGGTAACACATTCGACCACCGCAACACCCTAAAGTCCTTGGGAGCCAAGTGGTATGGGCCCAAGAAGTCGTGGAGTTTCTATGGCACGGACCCGACCGAAAAGATCGCCCGGGCGCTCGGCGCCTCAGCCCCCGCACCAATCGCCGCTGGAGGCGATGGTGGCGTCGCTGCACCGCAACCCAGCGTTGTCGAGGACAGCGCTCAAGACGTGGCGCGACGGCACGCCCGAGAGCGACTCGATGGAGCCGCCGACAGTCGAGCAACTGGCGAGGCTTATGCTGGCGCGGTCTCGGCGCAGACCGCCGCGCTGATTGAGCGTGGCCGCAAGTTCGGCATCCCCGACGACGTGATCCGCGAGCAGATCGAGGACATCGGCGCCATCGTCAAGGCCGCCGAGGCCGGTCAACCCCTGTTCATTCTCGGCAACGACGCGGGAAGCGGAAAGACCTTCGTGCTGGGCGGCGCGATCCGCGAGTTGGCCGCCAAGTTCCCCCGGTGCATCTACGTGACGATGAACCAGGACTTGATCGAGCAGATCAAGGAGAATCTCAAGGATTACGGGATCGACAAGGTTGAGTTTGCGACGTACGCAGACCTCTCCAACAAGAAGGGCGCGATTGACACGACCGGCGCCATGCTGGTTCTGGACGAGTCGCACAACACCAAGAACACCGAATCCAAGCGCGGGGCCGAGGGCGCGGCGCTGGTCGGAAAGGCCGCGTTCACCGTGTACTCGTCTGCGACGCCGTACGAAAACCCCGTACAGGCCGGGTATCTCGCGCCGACGGGCGTGTTCAACGAGGTTGGCGGCCACGCCGAATGGGCCAAGATTTACGGCGCTGCTGTTCGTAAGCGCACCGTCTACAACCCCAAGACCGGCCGCAACGAGGTCGAAGAGACCGTGTATTGGGTCAGTTCCAAGGAGGCGGCACAGAACGCGAAGGCGGCGAAGCGGTGGCTGGAGAAGAAGGGCATATTTGTTCAGCGGCCGATCAAACTCGACCCCAAGATGGTGGAGGCCAGTTTCACCAAAGTCACGGCCGACGCCGAAATGGTCACGCTCTACGAGGATGTTGACGCCGCGTATGAGGATGCCTTGCGGCGGTGGCGCGACGACGCCGGGAAGCCGATCGACCCGATCACATTCTCCCAGATCGCCATGCACCAGGCCAACGCCCGCAAGCGGATTCTGGAGGCATCCAAGATCAAAGCGGCCATCGCTTCGGCCAACAAGCACCTGAGCGAAGGCAAGAAAGTTGCCATCTTCATCGAAACCAAGGCCGAGCGATACTTCGGGCGCTACCGAAAGTCCAACTCCAAGCCGGGATCGACTCTCTACACCTATCCCGAGATGTCGGAGATGATGGCAGAGTGGCGGGCGGAGAAGGATGCTTCGTACGCGATGGGTGGCGGGCGAGGCGACGCCGGGCCGCCGCCGTTCTCGCAGGCCGTGATGTCCATCGCCGCGGCCATGCACGAGGCCGGAATCGACCGGGACATCCCCAGCGTGATGGACGAACTCGCCTCCGCGTTCGGAGACCGGGCCGCGCTGTACACCGGCGCCCAGACCGCGAGCGCCGCCAAGGAGGGCCGCGAGGCGTGGAAGCGTGGCGAGAAGAAGGTGCTGATTGTCACGATGGACAAGGGCGGCACGGGGCTGTCTCTGCACGACATGAAGGGCGATCAGCCGACCGTGCAGATCAACCTCAACCTGCCCTGGACCGCGACCAAGGTAAAGCAGGTAAACGCCCGCACCGCGCGGTACGGGCTCGCGTCCAAGGTGGTGCTCGACTGGCTGTTCACGAATCAGATTCCGTTTGACCGACTGCTGGCGCGTCGCGTGGGTGGACGCATCCGTGACATGGGCGCCACGGTGAGCGGCATCGACATCGGCGCCGCCGACAGCCTGACGGATTGGGACTTCGAGGACAAGCACGACGTAACCGCCATGACCCTCGGCGCCCGCGACGTGCCCGCCGAGATGAGCCCCGAAGAGGCGGCCAACGAGGAGTACCGCAAGGCGTTCAGGCTGGAAAAGACGCGCTCCAAGCAGGCGGACACGAGCGGCGGGTTCTTCGAGACGCCGCACCCGGTCGCGCTGTTCATGGCCCGCGTTGCCGGCATCAAGCCGACCGATGTGGTGCTGGAGCCCAGCGCCGGGCACGGGATGCTGTTGAAGTACCTGCCGCCCAACGGCGGGGTTTACGCGGTCGAGCAGAACCCCGACCGTTCGGCCAAGACCTCCGCCCTGATGAGCGCGAGCGAGAACGCCAAGGGCACGATGTACCAGGGCGACTTCCCAGACAGGGCCGACAACCTGAACGGCAAGTACGACGTGGTATTGATGAACCCGCCCTTTGAGCGCATCGCCGGCAAGGGTTGGCAGGACATGGCGCACGTGCGCCTCGCGTATGACGGGCTGCGGGATGGCGGTCGGCTCGTGTCGATCCTGAGCACCGGATTCACGTTCCGAGACGACGCACAGAGCCAGCAGTTCCGCGAATGGCTCAACGCCGTCGGCGCCACGGTCATCAAACTGCCCGAGAATACGTTCAAGCAGTCGGGCACCGGCGTCCGCACCGCGATGGTGATTATCGACAAGGGCGGAGCGACCGCCGACACCAACGAGATCGAACTTGGCGATCTGAACAACATCCAGAGTCTTGAAGGCGAGATTCCCACCCGCGTAAACGCCGCCAACACCAAGGAAGAAACGCCGCCTCCGCCGGAGCCTCCGAAGGCCGATGCGTCCGGCACATGGTCACTCAAGGCGAACGACGACAAGGGCATATTCGGACAGAACACCAGCGTCGCGCCCGGCGCTCAGTTCACCATGTTCTCGGGTGGTCAGAAGCCCAAGGAGCAGGCGCCCGAACCTCCGAAGGCCCCTGTGCGACGCTGGAAGGCGGGCGACGTATTCACCATGCTCGGCGACCGTTACGAGGTCATCAGCGTGAAGCCCGAGCCGCTAACGCCCGACCAGCCGCGACATGACTGGATTCGCATCAAGGCTCTTACGGGCGACAACAAGGGCAACTTTGAGGAGTATGGATACCGCGACTTGGCAAAATGGGGCGCGGAGCCGCCGGAGACTCGCAATGACATTTCCAAGGTCGGGTGGAAGCCCGGAGATCGGTTTGAGATTACGGCTAACACCGCGTACGGCAGGTCCATGAAGGGATGGTGGACGGTCGTTCGCGTAGACGCCGACAACAACAAGGGTGCCAAGCCTGGGGCGTACAACCTCACCATTAAGAAGCAGGGAAGCAGCAAGGAATACCAGATTTCCAGCGAAAGCGAGCAGGATTTCGGGATTTCTCCCCCCACCTCGGCAGAGCGCAAAGAGATCGAGTTGAAGTCCATGTCGCCCGAGGAGCGGCAGGAGCGGTATCCGGGCATCCGCGGCAAGGAGACCGTGGCGGAGTTCGAGAAGCGGATGGGGACGACGGACACCCCCAATATGTTTGGTGGCGACCTCGACCGCCTCTCCCCCTCCTCCATCCGCCAACTCGCCCGCGACCAGGGCATCGAGGGCGCCGACACCGCCGCGCCCGTCATTCTCCGCCGACGCCTCGCCGACAACCAGATCGCCCAGCAGGACGCCGCGAACGTGCAGGAATCGCTGCGGGCTACCCACGGCAAGAGCGTCACCGTTGAACCCGTGCAGCCCGCCCCCGGTCTTGAAACGCAACTGCACTCGTTCCTGACCCGCATGGGACAGACCCCGGTGTTCCTCCCGATCGAGGGGGACCAGGGCGCGGTGCAGGGTCTCGCGCTGGGACGCGACGGCTCGCGGGTGTAC
>JBGAMO010000214.1:0-6976 GCA_044222845.1 Phycisphaerales bacterium | reverse complement strand
GGCGCCGACGTGGAGGCGTTCTTCCTGGATTGGGAAGCCGGAGAACGGTGCGCCGACTACAACGAGGATGGGGGCATCGACGGCGCCGACGTGGAATCGTACATCACGCTCTGGGAACACTGTGACTGCTGATCACGGCGCGGGCCTGCGGTCCTCACCACCGTCAGCGCTGGGCCAGCACCTTGGCGGGCTCGAGTTTGAGCACCGGGCGAACGCTGATCACCGCGGCGATCAGGGAGACCCCCAGCACGGTCACGCCGCCGAGAACGGGCGTGAACCACATCATCCTGAACGGGATCTGCACGCTCGACGCGGCGCGGCCCGCCAGCGCGCACAGCCCGACGCCGATCCCCGCCCCCAGGGCCGCGCACGCCAGGGCCTGCGACAGCATCATGAACAGCAACGTCCGCGGCCGGGTGCCCATCGCCTTGAGCGCGGCGTAATACCGCAGATGATCGTGCGTGAACAGGAAGAACAGCACTCCGGTGATGCCCAAGCCCACCGACAACGCCACCACGAGCATCGCGCCCACGTCTCCAACGTCTTCCGAGTTCTCCAGGTACCAGAGCACCGTGTCGGCCTTGAAGTCGTCGGCGGTGCGGGCCCGCAGATCGGTCGCGGCCTCGATCCGACCGGCCAACTCGCGCGGCGCCACGCCCGGGGCCGCCCGAACCAGCACGAACGTGAGCCGCTCGCGCTCTCGCGGCAGCACTCGCACAGCAGTGGAATACGTTGTATACATCACCGGGCGGGGAGGAAACCGCGGCAAGGCGTCGCATCGCGCGGCGACCACGAGGCGAGAATCACTCACCAGCACCTCATCGCCGACCTCCAACGGGCGGGTGCGGACAGAGCCGATAGCGGCACCGCGCCCTGAACGCTGCGTGCGGCCCACCGGCGACTGAAGTTTGCCCTCTGTGCCGCCATCGGCGAAGATCGCGGCATCCGGCGCCCGGAGCACCGAAGGGTCCTTCCCGCCCCGCAAAGCGGGAACCCGCTCCGGCGCGTCGTCATCGATGCCGATGACCTGCACCGGCTGGAACCTGCCGTCCGCGAAACGCAGGTCGGCGGTCGACAACACCAGCGGCGAGGCCGATGCCACACCCTCGACGCTTCGCACACGCAAGAGCGCGTTGGAGGGCATGTTCACCGTCTGCTCGTCGCCCCGCACGGCCGGGTCCATCACCCAGACATCGGCCAGGGGGTTCTCGGCGATCAATGCGAATCCCCGCGTCATCATGCCGCAGAAGAAGGAGGAAGCGAACGTGACAAGAAACGCCGTGAACGTGACCCCCGCGAGCAGCCCGAGGAACTTCGCGCGGTCGCCCATCAGCATGTGCAGCGCAATGGAGATCAACGCCGATCGCCCGTGAGGAGGAAGAAGTTCACAGGTGAGTGTATATGTTGCGGCGCCGGCATCCAGCCCGCACGAGCTTCCGGGCGCAATGACGTCCGCGGGCACCCTGCATCCCGATCAACGCCGCGCCCCTAGCGTGGGGTTCGCAACGCGGATCGCGGGCATCGGCATCAGCGTCACCGGTCGCGCCCCGGCGTCAACAACGATCCTCATGGTGTCCGTTCCCTGGCGCAGCGGAGTGAGCGACACTCGATACCGGCCACCGCCCAGGGGCTCGAACGTTGACCCCGAGGTGGCGAACGGACCGGACCCCTCCCGTGTCAGCGAGATCGATCGGACGGGGACATTCACCGGCTGGCCGCGCCAGTCGCGCAACTCCACGATCACGCTCTCGGGCCGGATCGTAGTGAACGCCGGCGGCGGGATCACGCGAGTTTGGATGGCATCGGGTGTGCCGACCAGGCGGTCGCGGATGCCGTTGAACACCCCGCGGATCTGCACGACCGGGTCGGGCGTCGTGTCGGTCTGGTTGGCGATGTTGATGTCCATGAAGTAGTTGCCGGGCGCAAAGCCGCCGCCGCTCACGATATTGCCCAGGTTGTTGGCCCAGTACCGCACCGAGTTGGCGGAGTTGAGCGTGGGCTCGGCGAAACCATCGCCGTTGAGATCAAGGAACGCGAGCGGACCCGAAGGCTGACCGCTGGCGAAGCGCTGGCCGAGCGAGAAGGTGCCGTCCCCGTTGCACAACGCCACCGAGATACGAAACTGCGAATCGATGAACGTGAGGTCGGTCCGTCCATCGCCGTTCACGTCCGCACCGCCGAAGCTCGCAGCGGTGCCGCCCGGCGAGAGCGTCTGCCCTTGCACGAAGCCGCCCGGAGTGTTCAAGAATACAACGATCGGGCTCGCCGCGGCCGTGTTGCTCGCCACCAAATCGATCCGATTGTCGCCGTTGAAGTCCCCCGCCACCACGGCGCGGCAGGTGCCCGTGAGCGGGATGCTCTGCACCGCGCCGAATGCGCCGTTGCCGAGGTTGGGCAGGTACCGGATCGAAGCAGCGCCGGTGCCGATGATGAGCTCCGGAAGGCCGTCGCCGGTCAGGTCCGCAGCGACCAATCCACCGCTATTCGTGAGCGAGCCGATGACCAGGGCCGGGCCGAACCCGCCCGAACCGTCGTTGAGACGAACGAACTGCTGCGTCCCGGTGGCGAACACCACGTCCGGTCCGTTCTGACCGTCCACATCAGCCGCGAGAATCCCGACCACTCGGCGCGGAGTGGCGAAGTCCTCGCGATTCACAAGCGTTCCGGCGGGACTCGCCCGGTAGAACGTGATCGCGCCCGGAGCGCCCGAGGTGGTCGCGCCGCCGCAGACCGCGACGTCTACGCGTCCGTCGCCGTTGAAATCCGCGCACGCCGCGGCGAGGGGATTGACGACGCAGCCGTACTCCACGCCGGGCCCGAAGTTGGCGGAGACCGAGCCGTAAGGCGCTGTGTTGGGATACACGAAAAACCGCTGCGAAGTGGAGAGCGCTTCGGGCACCAGCATGTCGATGCGACCGTCGCCGGTCAGGTCCGCCGCGGCGGGCAGACCGGTGCCGCCCGCGGTCAGCGCGCCGTTCGACGTGTCGGAATCTCCCAGCCTCGAAACAATGAGATACCCGATATCGGCGGACTTGGTGAAGTTGGGCGGGGGCGAGCCGCAACCTGTCGGACCCGAGGAGCGGCAGGAGCAACGCCCGTCGCCGCCGAATGATGCGGCCGCCTCCATCGCCGCCTGGAGACGTGCGGGCAGATCACCGTTCGTGGATTGTGCCGCGGCGAGCGCGGCCTGCACCACCCCGGTGAACGTGATCGAGCGACCCAGCACATCGACGATGCCGTACTGACGCGAGGCATGGCTTGGATCGGTCGCAGCGAGTTCGGCCAGGATCAAGGCGGGGTCCACTCCTTGCGCAAGGCGATCGCGGATCACTGTGCGGTTGACGCCCGTGGTATCAACCGATGACTGAGCGCATCCAGCACCCTTGCCCACGACCACCACCGAGGCGTTGGCCTGGAGGTCGAAGTTGGTGAGGCACGTGGCGGAGGCCACGCCGATCTCGCCGCTGCGAGTATCGATGAGAATGATCGACCAGGTGGCGTGAGCCGCAGGGGCGAGCGTGGCGCACAGCAGAACTGCGAGGGGGACGCGTGTACGCATCGGATGGCTCCAGGGTGACGTTCGGATTGTTGCGCCCAGTGTGTTACGCGGCTGTCCGCGAACCGGATTCGCCCCGGAAGTGGTTCTCGGCCCCTGTCAACAGCCGCCGGCGGACCAGTACGCGAAAAAGACCTCGACGTCGGCGCCATCGATGCCCCCGTCGTTGTTGACGTCCGCCAGCGGATCGGCGGCTTCCCATGCGGTGAAGAATCCCTCGACGTCGGCGCCGTCCACGCCGCCATCCTCGTTGAAGTCCGCGGGGCAGAAGGGCAGGCACCGGATGGTCAGTGAGCCAACGGGCGTTGGGCCCAGCGGAGGGACGGCGCGGCTCTCGAGCGAGGCAAAGACCCGGTACGAGCCGTCCGCCAAAATGATCGTGGAAGTAAACGAGTAATCCCGCAAGGCCGGAAGACAGATTGAGCCCTCGGGAAAATCATGCACGAGCGTCAGTGTGATGGCGTCTCCAACGCGGGACACCCGCATGGAGCCCGGCGAGCAGAAGTCGGGCCACGTGCCCGAGAGTGTCAAGTCCGCGGCGCCGACCACATCGCCGCATCGGACAGAGGCGCTGAACCGGGGAGGCCAATACCACTGGGCGCTCGCGGGGAGGATCGTTCCACACACACAGACGGCGGCGAACAGCGCGCGGGCGGTCATGGGCATCTCCTTGTCAGGTTCGGGACTGCGAATTCTACCCCGGCGAAAGACACGCCAACTCCAAAAGCAGAACAAGGCCACGCCCTCCGGACGCGGCCTCATTTCTGCTCTCTCGCGGGCCCGCGGTACCCGCGGGCGCCTCGCAGCGGGGTTCAGCAGGCTCCTGCTTCCCAACGATCAAAGAACGTCTGTACATCCGAACCGTCGATGCCTCCGTCATCGTTCACGTCGGCGCACCCGGTGGCGGATTCCCATTCAAAGAAGAAAGCCTGCACATCCGTTCCGTCGATGCCGCCGTCGCCGTTGTAGTCTCCCACGCAGCGTTCAAACTCCACGACGAATCCGCGCACAGGGAACGAACCGGGCAGATCGTTCCAGTTGCTGCCACGAGGAACCTGGCTGCCGAAGAACTGCAAGCGGTCCTCGATGCCCCCGTTCGTGTTGTTGGGTTCGCCCGAAGCCCAGTTGGTGTACGTGAACGGCGAACCATCGACCCAGCCCCAGCCGCCCGCGGGCTCGGGCGACCCGGGCGACTGGCGACCGCCGAGCCATGGCCCCTGGCCGTTGTTCGCCTGATCAATGAACCAGAACGCGGCGTTGCCGCCCACCAGGCTGTACACGAATGCGTTCTCCTCCGCCGACGCGATCGTCGCGAGGTGACCTCCGATTGACGCCGCGGCATTGAACGCGCCCTGCCAGTTGATGCCCTCGGGTGTTTGGATCGCCGTGTACGAGTTGCAGTTTCCGCCGAAGGCGGGGCTCCACAAACGCGGCGGCGGTTGATTGATCCGCACTGTCAAGCCCTGGACGTACGCCCGCTGCACGTTCTCCGCGCCGCTATCCAGGAATCGCACGGCGAGCAGGTCCTCGTTCTCGAACGAGGCGGGCAGAACGAAGGACTGCTTGTCCAACCGGTGACCGCCCAACGTGAACACGTTCGTCGTCGTGGTGTTGTTGATGGTGTTGGTATAGATGTACTGATTCCAATCGCGGATGTCCACGCCGCCAACGAGATCCACCGCGTGGAATGCGCCGTGAGTCCCGATGAACTCAACTCGAAGCAGCGAGCCGGGGCCGCTCTGGCCCCACGCGGAGTTGATCAGCGTTTCCACGCGTTTGACGCCGCGGACGTTGACGGGCACCGTCAGCGTGCGAGGATTCGCGCCCGTGGCCAGCCCGGCCCACCAGATGTTGTTGCCGCTGGGTTCGATGAAGAACGGCACTCCGCCGAGAACGACGCTGCCCGCGGGGAAGGCCGCGTCGCGATTCTGCAGACGGTCGTTGGCGACCCCGATCAGGTTGATCGGAATGAAATAGTCCTGCCCCCACGCGGCGGCGGAAAGCAGCATCGCCGACATGGCGGCGGCACGTGAGTTCTCGAATGCTCTGATCATGAGTAGTGAACCGTGCGGGCACTTTGAGAATGTGATGGGCGGCGGGCCTCTCCCTCGCCTCGGCGGAATCATACCCGAATCGTTGAAAAACGCCACAAACACAGGGCTTTTTGACGATTTGTAAGCGTTTCATTCACACTTCAAACCGGCACTTGCACCGGCCGTGGATCGCAGCCCGGGTTATCGGCCATGCCCGCAATCGCGGCCCCCCATTCCCACGTTTTGCTGATTCAATGAGGTGGGTCGGGCAGGCAACACCAAAGTCCGCGCGTGTTTATGCCGATTTGTCGTGCGCCGCGCGTCCGTCCGCGCGGTCACCGGAGCGCCCGAACATGAGCGTCGCGACAGCACAAACCACCGCCAAGACCGCCTCCTCCACGCCGACCGCGCCGGCGACAGAGGCCGTTGTTTCGGACGCGATCCGCGAGATCAGCCACATCGCGACACTCCCCGAGATCACGATGAAAATCGTCGAGCTCGTGGAGAGCCCCAAGAGCACGGCGCAGGACCTGAACAAGGTGATCTCGACCGATCCCGCCCTGTGCGCCCGGATCCTCAAGGTCGTCAACTCCTCGTTCTACGGCCTGCCCGGCCAGATCGCCAGCATCAACCGCGCCATCGTCATGCTCGGGCTCAACGCGGTCAAGAACATCGCCATCGCCGCCAGTCTCGCCAAGCTCTTCCGGGGCGGCGAGCTCACCCCCACGTTCTCAGCGAAGGATCTGTGGACGCACAGCAACGTGGTCGCGGCGGCCAGCAAGATGATCGCCAACACCCTGAAGCTCGGCCTCGCCGACGAAGCGTTCCTGGCCGGTCTCATCCACGACATCGGCGTCATGGTCGAGATGCAGGCCGATCGATCCAAGCTCATCCAGGTCCTCAACGACGTGGGCCCCGACGCGAGCGGAGTGCCCGCCAACGACTTCCTCGCGCTTGAACTGGCGACTTTCTCAGCCACCCACCAGGACTTCGGCGCCGGACTGTGCGAGAAGTGGAAGTTCCCCAAGAGCCTCTCCACGGTGACCGGGTTCCACCACCGCCCGATGGAGTTGGCGTTCGAGCAGCGGACCCTTTCGGCCATCGTCTACGTCGCGGACCGCATCGCGGCCGAACTGGGCGCCGGCTTCCGCGCCGACATCCGCGACACCACCCCGGACCCCGCCGTGCTCGAATCTCTCCGGCTGACCCCCGAGCAGGTGCAGGTCATCAAGAATCAACTGGCCGCCGACGTGAACTCCCTGGGCAACCTGCTCGAGTAGCCCGCCGCGGCCGAGAAGCAACGGATCGAAGAAACTCTCTCTTTCTCCCTCCAGGCGGCCGCGCAACACTGCGCGGCCGTCGGCTGTTTTGGACGGGTTAGAATCTC
>JBGAMO010000213.1:0-7029 GCA_044222845.1 Phycisphaerales bacterium | reverse complement strand
GTTGGCGAACTTCTCGAAGCCGATGTCGGAGCCGAAGCCGGCCTCGGTGACGACGTAATCGGCGAGTTTGAGGCCGATCTGGTCGGCGATGATGGAGGAGTTGCCGTGGGCGATGTTGGCGAAGGGGCCCGCGTGGACGAAGACGGGGGTGCCCTCGAGCGTCTGCATGAGGTTGGGCATGATCGCGTCTTTCATGAGCACGGTCATGGCGCCGGCGACGCCCAGGTCATCGGCGGTGACGGGGCGGCCGGCGCGGTCGAAGCCGACGACCATGCGGCGCAGACGGTTGCGCATGTCCTCGAGGCCGATGCTCAGGGCGAGCACGGCCATGACCTCGCTGGCGACCGCGATGTCGAAGCCGGTGGTGCGGGGGCGGTTTTCTTCGGCGCCCAAGCCCACGGTGATGCGGCGGAGCATCTTGTCGTTCACGTCCAGGACGCGGTTCCATGTGATGGTGTCGGGGTCCAGGTCGAGGCGGAAGATGGAGCGGACCTGGGCGTCGGTGAGGTCGGCGGGGGAATCGACGCGGATGCCCAGGCGGGCCATGCGGCGCAGGTGGCAGGCGGAGATGACGGGCCGGCCCTGGGCGTCCTTCTTGCAGAGGGCGGCCATGAGCTGGCGGTCGTCGGGGTGGGTCTCTTCGTAGAGGAGGCGCGTGTCGAGCGCGGCGGCGAGGAGGTTGTTGGCGGCGGTGACGGCGTGGATGTCGCCGGTGAGGTGGAGGTTGAAGTCCTCCATCGGGATCACCTGGCTGTAGCCGCCGCCGGCGGCGCCGCCCTTGATGCCGAAAGTGGGGCCCATGGAGGGCTGGCGGATGCAGGTAAAGACGTTCTTGCCCAAGTGCGCACCGAGCGCCTGGGAGAGGCCGACCGTCATGGTGGTCTTGCCCTCGCCCAGGGGTGTGGGCGTGATGGCGGTGACGACGACGTACTTGCCGTTGGGCTGTGTGGCGAGCCGGTCGCGGAGGCTCAGGTGCACCTTGGCCTTGGTGTGGCCGTAGGGCTCGAGTTCGTCGGCGTGGATGCCGAGCTCCTCGGCGAGTTCCATGATGGGCCGCGGCGTTGCCGCCTGCGCGATGGCGATGTCCGACGGGACGGGACGCTTGAGGGCCAGTTGAACGTGGCGTCGGGAGGACTTCATAGTCTTGGGTTGTGCGGAGCCGATCATTGAAATCTCCGATGCGTCAATCGAGTAAATGATCTACTTATCAACTATAGCCGCTGTCATGGCGTCGTCTAGGGCTTTTGCGGGAGCGGAGGTCCGACTGGGGAGGTCCGAATGGCCGAGGTCGTTGTATCTATACTGATACGTTCGCGAGGCTGAATCTTGGTCTGAGGGGAGCCAAGAGTGATGTGCTCTGGTGCAGATGTTAGCATGATGTAAGGTATTCAGCCCCAATTCGCCGCATGAATTCAGGCAAGTTGTGGCGGAAAAGACCAAGGACTCCATGGTTCACGTCCGCCATTAGATGAAAGCACGGGGATTCGGCGTGCGCGGATAGAGGTTGTCGGCGGATGCGGTGGGTGTAGCGGAGCGGTGTGGGATCGCGGAATGCCCTTGGCGCATCGGGCATTCCGCATTAGAATGCGATCCCAAGAGGTCGCACCCCACATTTCGGAGGATTGGATGTTTTTGAGTCGTTCTGTTGTCGTCGCGCTGGCCGCGGTGTCGGCTGTTGCGTGCATCGCTGTTGCCCAATCGAACACGTCGTTTACGTATCAGGGCTCGTTGAACTTTCAAGGTCAGCCGTACACGGGGACGGCGGATTTCCGGTTCCTGCTGTGGACGGCTCCCCAAGACGGTTCGACGCCTTGGGCTCCTGCCGATCGGTACAGCGTCGATGTGAGCGCCGGGGTGTTCACAACGGAGTTGGACTTTGGGGCCGCGGCGTTCAGCGATTCGCGGTGGCTGGAGATTCAGGTGCGGACGCCGGCGTGGGGTGGGCAGGGGTCGCCCGGTCCGTTCGTGACGTTGGCGCCGCGGCAGGCGGTGACGCGGTCGCCGTACTCGATCCAGACGCGGGGGATCTTCGTCAACGAGACCGGAGACAAGGCGGGGATCAACACGGTGGCGCCGACGCACGCGCTGGATGTGCTGTCGACGGATATTTTCGCCGGGGCGTTTTCCTCCGGTGCGCCGGCGGGCACCTGGCTGAACCTGCAGAACTCGTCACCGGGCGGACGGTACTGGAGGCTGATTTCGACGGGGCAGTCCAACGGCGAGGGTGCGGGCAAGCTTCTCATCGGCCACGGGCCTCTACAGAACTCTCAGAACACCGTGATGACGATGCAATCGGACGGGGCGGTGGGGATCGGGAACACCTCGCCCGCGGCACGCCTGGAGGTCACTCGGTCCGCCGGTGCGACGGAGACGGCCCGGTTCAGCGACATCGGGGGCTCCTCCCAGTTGCGGCTTCACGCGACAGGGTTCCGCGGAGAGATCCAAGGGTGGGATGGTCAGGCCAATCAGCCCGGGCTCTTGGCGCTGAACGGGGCGGGGGGCAATGTCGGGGTGGGCCTGTTCGGACCGGCGGCGCGGCTGGAGGTCCGGCGAGAGGCGGGCGCGACCGAGACGGCCCGATTCAGCGATCCGGGGGGCTTGTCGCAACTGCGTGTGCAGGCGGTGGGCTTTCATGGTGAACTGCAGGCGTGGAACGGCTCCACCAATCAGGCGGGGACGATGCTGCTGAATCCTGCCGGCGGGAACGTGGGCATCGGCGTCACCGGCACCACGGCCTTGTTGGAAGTCGGCGGGGGCGTGCGGGCCCGGGGCGGCGCTCCGGGCGGCAGCGGTGCGAACAGCTCGGGGTACGCGTTCAGCGGCAACGGCGGCGATGTCGACTCGGGGTTGTTCAGCCTGGCCAACGGGGAAGTGTCGATCTTCACGAACGCCACGGAACGGGTCCGATTCAACTCATCGGGGCTGCAGTTCACCGACGGCAGCACGATGAACCGCAATCAGATCGTCGCTTCCACCAGCAATGTCACGGTGGACGTGGGGTTGGTGCCCGGGAACAGCCGGGCGGCGGTGGTTCTGAGTGTGCCCGGGGCCCAGCCGGGGGACGTCGTGTTGATTTCACTCACCGGCGATCCGCCGTTCCCGTTTGTGATCCACGGGGCGCATTGCCCGGCCGCGAACCAGATTCGGTTCATGGTTCAGAACACCAGTGCGCTCTCGCTTGATCCTGCACCGTTCACGTTCAGCGTGGTGGTGATACGGCCGTGAGTCGGAGTCTGGGGCGGGTGAGCGATCGCGTCGGTCCGGTCGGAGGGTGTTTGTAGTCCCGGGCGGGTTGCGGGGCGGAGATCCCCTTCGCTCGTGCCGCAGCCAACGCCCGATGGACCCGTCCGGGCCTACGCTCTCCACCCTACACGGAGATTCCCCGGCATGGCCAAGTTTGTCTCGCCAATTGCGATCTCGTTCGCGCTCGCCGTCGTCACGCTGGCGGGGTGCGCTTCGCAGGCCCCCAAGAAGGCCGCGGCGGCTCAGCCCGCGCCCAAGGCGGCGGCCTCGGGCTCATCCGCGTTCCCGGCGGTGTATGAGGATTGGGCGAAGGTGGGGTACCGTCTGGACTGGTCCGGGTACCCGTTCCCGACGGCGCCGGGCACGAAGATCCTGACCGCGACGGCGTTCGCGGATGTGTTCGTGATTCAGAACAAGAGCAGCGAGGTGGCAACGCTGGACATCGGCACGGGCGAGCGGCGCTGGGCGGCGACGCTGGCCAACCCGCTGACCAAGTTCGTGGGCATCACCCGCGACCCGTTCGACGCGTCGCGGATAATCGTTTCCAGCGAGTCCGAGGCGTACGTGCTGGCGGCCCCGACGGGGACGCTGCTGGCCCGGGAGCAATACTCGCGCGTGGTGGACACCCGCCCGCTCATGGAGGGGAACCTCGCGGTCTTCGGGACCTCGACCGGTGAAGTGCTGGCCCACCTCATGGGACGCAACGTGAAGGCGTGGGGCTTCCAGAGCACAGGGGCGATCAACAGCAATCTCGTGAAGTTCACCGACGGCAACATCGGCGCGGTGTCGCAGTCGGGGGACGTCATGTTCCTGACGCCCCGCGGGCAGATGATCGGCCGGGCCCGCATCCTGGCCGGGCTGGCGACGGACCCGGTGACGGACGGCAACCTGCTGTTCGTCGCGGGCATGGACCAGTCGGTGTGGTGCTTTGCGCCCAGCGGCACGCAGGTCTGGCGGTACCGCACCTCGCACCCGCTGCGGACGCAGCCGACGGTGCAGAACGGGATTCTGTACGTCGCGGTTCCCGGGCAGGGGCTGACGGCGCTGGAGGCCGCTTCGGGCAAGGTGCTGTGGACCGCCGAGGGACAGATGGGCACGATGATCTGCACGCGCAAGGGCCGGGCGATCGTGTGGGACGAGCAGGCCAAGACGATCAGCTCCGTGGACCCGGAGAACGGCGGGGTGATCGAGCGGATCAGCGTGCCGCACGTCGTGCGGGTGTTCACGGATGGTGCGGAGAACCCGAACCTGTACGCGGTGAACGAAGAGTCGGTCGTGGGCAAGTTCATTCCGCGTGATTGATCGCTCGCTCTCGCCCGCGGGCGTTCGGGCGCTTGGGGCGGCGTGTGGGAGCGTTGCCTCGTGCGTCTGGCGATTCCGGACATGTCGCTGGTGGTATTGATCGGCGTTTCGGGCGCGGGCAAGTCGACGCTGGCGAGGCGGTGCTTCGCGCCCACGCAGGTGGTGTCGTCGGACGTCTGCCGCGGGCTGGTGAGCGACGACGAGAACAATCAATCGGCCACGAACGACGCGTTCGACGTGATGCACTACATCATCCGCAAACGGCTGCGGGCGGGGCTGCTGACGGTGGTGGACGCCACCAACGTGCACCCCGAGGACCGGGCGATGCTGGTGGAGATCGCGCGGGAGCACCACTGCCTGCCGGTGGCGATCGTGATGGACACGCCCGAGCGCCTCTGCCAGGAGCGCAACGCGGCGCGGAGCGACCGGGACTTTGGGCCGCACGTGATCCGCGGGCAGCGTTCGGCGATGCGGCGTTCGCTGCCCAACCTGCGGCGCGAGGGGTTCCGGCACGTGTTCACGTTCCGCACGCCCGAGGAAGCGGCGCTGGCGGTGGTGGAGCGGGTGCCCTTGTGGGTGGATCGGCGGGACGAGCGCGGGCCGTTCGACATCATCGGCGACGTGCACGGCTGCCGCGAGGAACTCGAATCGCTGCTGGCTGCGCTGGGGCACGATCTGTCCGACTCGGCGGGGCCGGGGGAGCGCAAGATCATCTTTTTGGGCGACCTGTGCGACCGGGGGCCGGACTCGCCGGGGGTGTACCGGCTGGTGATGCGGCTGGTGCGCGAGGGGCGGGCGATCTGCCTGCCGGGCAACCACGACGAGAAGCTGCTGCGCAAGCTGCGGGGCAAGAGCGTGGCGGTGCGGCACGGGCTGGAGTTGACGCTGGAGCAACTGGAGCGAGAGACGCCGCGGTTCCGCGAGGAACTGGCGGATTTTCTCGACAGTTTGGTGAGCCACTACGTGCTCGACGGCGGGCGGCTGGTGGTGGCGCACGCGGGGCTCAAGGAAGAGATGCACGGCCGGGCCTCGGGCGGGGTGCGGGAGTTCGCGCTGTACGGCGACACCAACGGCGAGGTGGACGAGCACGGCTACCCGGTCCGGCGCGACTGGGCGGCGGACTACCGGGGCGCGGCGGCGGTGGTGTACGGGCACGTGCTGGTGGACCGGGCCGAGTGGGTGAACAACACGATCAACATCGACACGGGGTGCGCCTTCGGCGGCCGCCTCACGGCGCTGCGCTACCCCGAGCGCGAGTTGGTGAGCGTGCCGGCGAAGCGGGCGTACGCGGAGCGGCGCGGTGCGCCGGCGGCGGCGCGGCACGCTTGCGTGCTCTCGGCGCAGCAGCGCCACGACGATGTGCTGGACGCGGCGGACGTGACGGGCAAGCGGATCATCGAGACGGCGTTGGCGGGGCCGGTGACGATCCGAGCGGAGAACGCCGCGGCGGCGTTCGAGGCGATGTCGCGGTTCGCGGCGGACCCGCGGTGGTTGATCTATCTACCGCCGACGATGTCTCCGTGCGAAGCGAGCCGGGAGCCGGGGCTGCTGGAGCATCCGGCGGAGGCGTTCGAGTACTACCGGCGGAGCGGGGTGCCTCGCGTGGTGTGCGAAGAGAAGCACATGGGCTCGCGGGCGGTGGTGGTGGTGTGCCGCGACGAGGCGGCCGCGGTAACGCGGTTCGGCGTCGCGGGCGGTGGCGCCGGCATCTGCTACACGCGCACGGGGCGGCGGTTCTTTGACGATGCGGAACTGGAGGCCGCGCTGCTGGACCGCGTGCGCGGCGCGGCGGATGCGAGCGGGTTGTGGGAGCGGCTGGACACGGACTGGATGATCCTGGACTGTGAACTGATGCCCTGGTCGGCCAAGGCCAAGGCGCTGATCACGGAGCAGTACGCGGCGGTGGGTGCGTGCGCGACCGCGGCCTTGGGACGGGCGGCGGGCGTGCTCGCGGAGGCGCGGGAGCGGGGCGTGGCTGTGGGCGCGGTGGCGGAGCAGATTGATCTGCGCCGCGAGGCGGTGTCGCGGTTTGTCGCGGCGTACCGGCAGTACTGCCGCCCCGCGGCGGGGATTGACGACTACCGGCTGGCGCCGTTCCACCTGCTGGCGTCGCGGGGGAAGGTGCACTTTGACAAGGATCACGAGTGGCACATGCGCGAGCTGGCGGGCTTGAGCAGCGCGGACGCGACGGGCGTGGTGATGGCGACCGCATCGCGGACGGTGGAACTGGCTGACGCGGCGGCGATGGAGTCGGCGACGCGGTGGTGGTTCGAACTGACGGGGCGGGGCGGCGAGGGGATGGTGGTCAAGCCGCTGGGGTTTGTGGAGCGCGAGGGGCGGAGCGTCGTTCAGCCGGCGGTGAAGTGCCGCGGACGCGAGTACCTGCGGATCATCTATGGGCCCGATTACGACAGCCCGGGGAACATCGAGCGTCTGCGGGCACGGCACCTCAACCACAAGCGGGCGATGGCGCTTCGGGAGTTT
>JBGAMO010000212.1:0-7056 GCA_044222845.1 Phycisphaerales bacterium | reverse complement strand
GGCGGGCGGCTTCGGCGGTGAGGCCGGGGCCGAACGCAAGGAGGACGCTTGGGAGGCAGGTGCTGCCGCGGGACTTGAGGAGAGAGTCGAGGACGAAGAAGACGGTGGCGGAGGACATGTTGCCGCGGGAGCTCAGGACGGCGGCGGATTCGGCCGCGGCAGAGTCGGGCAATCCCAGACCTTCAAGGGCGGCGGTCAAGATCTTGGGGCCACCGGGGTGGATGGCCCAGGAAGCGACGGCGGGCACTGTGAGCCCGGCGCCTGCGAGCCAGGGCTCGAGCCAGGGACGGAGGTTGGCTTTGATGTGCTCTGGGACTTTCGGGGCCAAAGTCATCTCAAAGCCGCGGTCGCCGATGCGCCAGGACATGAGGTCGGCGGAGTCGGGAAGAATGGCGGAAGCCGACGCGGTAATGGACGCGGCGTTCGCGGAGACGGGTGTGCGGCAGGAGATGACCGTCGCGGCGGCGCCGTCGGCGAAGAGGGAGTTGGCGATTGCCTGATCGGGCGCGGCGTCGTATTGGAAGTGCAGCGAGCAGAGTTCGACGCAGACGAGCAGAATGACGGCGGTGGGATCGGCCTTTGCGAACGCCCCGGCGGTGCGGAGGCCCGCGATCCCGCCGTAGCAGCCCATGAACCCCAGATTCGTGCGAGAGATGGTGGGGGAGAAGCCGAGCGCGGTGACGAGCTCGCAGTCAACGCCGGGCGCTGACATGCCGGTGCAGGAGACGACGATGAGGTGGGTGATGTCGGAGGGCGTGAGTTGGGCAGTGCCGAGCGCTTTGCGAGCGGCTTGGGCGGCGAGCGGGCCGGCGCATTTTTCGAACGCGCGGAGCCGGTCGGCGGTGGTGGGGCCGCCGTTGCAGGGAGCTTCGTCGAACAGCGGAATCGCGTCGGGTCGGAGCGAGGTGGGCGCGAGGAGGACGCTGCCTCGGGTGGCGACCTTTGAGTTTCGGTAGATGCGCTCGACGAAACGAGGATCGGAACCTACGGCGTTTGATCTGGCGACGGCGAACTTCGCGGCGGCGTCCTGGCCGATGGAGTGTGCGGGTTCGGCGAGGCCGATGGCGTGGAGTTTGGGGTTGTTCACGCGACGGCTCCGTGGGGCTCGCGCTTGGCTGAGGGCCAAGGGGCGCCGAAGCGATGCGAAACGGCCGCGGCGAGGCCGGGCAGACGAGCCGCGCAGGACGCGGCGAAAAGCGTCGCGGCGGGTGATCTCAGAACGGCGGAGACGATGCGGCAGCGCCGGTGGCGAGGGGCGAGGAGGCTTTGAAGGTCGTGGGTGAATGCGCCGGGCTCGTAGGCATTTTCCAAGCACGAGAGCAGGTGCGGAACGACGCAGACCGCGGATGCAAGGGCCCAGGAAATTCCTTCGCCGGTGAATGGCTCTACATACCCCGCGGCATCGCCGATGTAGAAAAGACCGGGCGATTCAAGACTGCGGCGGTGGCGAGTGAGCGGGGGCGTGCCGCGGAAACGGGTGGTGTGCAACGCCCCGGATGCGCCGATGCCCGCCTGATCGAGAATGCCAAAGACAGCGGCGGCGGCAGATCCGGAGCGCCGGACGAATGCGGGATCGATCGCGGCGGCGATGTCGATCTCGCCGGTTTCAATGGTGACCGCGCCCACGTATCCGTTTTCCGCGCAGGCCATTGAAATGGTGTTGGCGGGTGCAAAGGACGGATCGGGGGGCAGCAATGCGCCCAAGCCGATGCGGGAGCCTGACGAAAGTTGCGGGGGTTCATCGTCTGTTGCGCTGGTTGCCAGACCGGTGGCGCAAATGACAGCGCGTGCGGCCACTCTGCGATCGCCGATGAGGATGGTGCGCCCCGCCGGCTCGGCGGGGCCGATGTTGGCGGAACAACCCTGAATAAATGTTGCTCCGGCGTTTGACGCGGCGGTTGCGATGGCGAGATCAAGTGTGCCGCGAGAAATCGCTGCACCGGGGCGGAGCGCGATCTCGGCGGTTCGGCCGGAGGCGTGGAGTCGGAGTCGATTCAACTTCGGTGCGGCCCGGGTGATGTGCGAGAGGCCGGCGTTGTCCAGGATGGTGAGTGCGGCTTCGTTGAGGCAGCACCCGCAGACTTTGGTCCGAGGAAAGGTGGCTTTGTCGATGAGGAGCGTGCGAACGCCGCGGCGTGCGAGGAACAACGCCGCGAGAGCGCCGGCGGGGCCGGCGCCGACGACGGCCACATCGCATGATTCCGGGAGATCGGCGGGAGCCGCGTCAGGCATCGGGCGGGCTCCAGGTGAGAAGCAGGCGGCAGGGAAAGGCACGCGTAATTCGGGCGTTGACCAGCCCGGCCTGCGCCGCGAGGGCGGCCATTTCCGGGATGGAGAATGCAGCGCGGACGGAAAGGACAGCGTCTGTGTGAACGATGCGGCTCGTGGTGATGAGTCGGCTGGTGGTTGCGACGAGGGCGAGGTTGACGGGTGTGCGGTGCAGATCACTGACGACAAGCAGACGCCGCGTGGCCTGACGAGCGGTGCTGAGCAGGCGGACGACGGCGGGATTTTCGAGGTGGTGCGTGAACAGCGAAATGGTGATGATGTCGAACTGATCCGGGATCTGGTCCCGGAGGGCGTCGAACGCGAAGAGGCGCAGGGATTGGCCGCGGCGGGCTGCGTTGGCCGCGGCGGCGGCGCGCATCTCGGGGCGGATGTCGCACGCCGCGAGGTTGAGCGAGAAGCCGCGGCGACCGGCGAGCCGCGCGACTTCGAGGGGCACGTCGGCGGAGCCCGTCGCGATGTCCAGCAGCGAGAGGGGGTTGTGAGCGCGGGCGACGGGCTCGATGGCACGCCACAGAGTTCGTGCCGCGCCGCTGAAGGCGTTGAGCCGTGCGAGACCCCGCAAAGCGCGGTGTGTCTGATCGGGGGCGAGGTCGGGGGCATCCATGAGTTCGTGCGAGAGAACTCGGGTTGGAAGCGGGGCGAGGAGCATGTATGGCCGCGATCGAGAGCCGGACGGACAAAGAACAGTATCAACGGCCGTGACGAAGGTCGGGTGGTGGCCGCGCATACTGGATTCGAACCGGAACTCTCATTGGTTGCACGGCCCGCGGGTATGGATCGGGGCGCTAGTTGCCGGGCTCGATGTTGAGTTGAAGCACCGCGTGGCCGTCGATTTCGAAGTACTCGACGGCCAGCGTGACGGGCTGGTCCTCTTCGACCTTGAATATTCCCTGGTCACGGGTCGGGCCGTGCCACGTCCAGTTCTCGATGACGGTGGTGGTTCCGGCCTTTGTCGTGGCCTTCACGCGGATGCCGTCGTCGCTGAGCGTCGTGATCTTCCAGACGCCCTTGGGGAGGTTCATGGTGCTCACGGCGACGATGCCGAAGTGATCGGGACCGGGAGCCTTGTCGCGCACTTCGGCGAACTGGGGCATGTCTCGCGGGCCGCGGCCGCCGAAGTTAAGATCCAGCGACGGGAGTGTGACGGCGGCCTGGGGCACACGCTTGCGATCGGCGGTGTAGCCCTCGAAGTCGGTGCGGGGATCCTTTGACCACGGGAAGGCGACGACTTCCCATGAGGCCGCTATGAGCACATCGTCGGCGGTGAAGTTCAGGTCCTTGGCCTTGAGCGTGAGTTTGTAGGGCTGTACATCTGCGCCGCCCTTGGGGGTGACGGTTACGACCGTCGGACGGCCGGGGGCGGTCGGCGCCACGGCTTCGGCGGAAACGGAACAGGTCAGACCCAACCCCTCGGGCATGTTGCCGAAGACTTCGTACACGTGCTTGCCGCCCTCTCGTGAGCGGGCGCGGACCATCGGCGATTCATGGTCCCATGGACCCCATGGCCCCATGATGATCTGGTCGCGGCCGCGGAGCTGGGGCCGCGCGCCGACCGGGTGCTTCTCGCCCACCGCGTGGTTCTCCTCCTGATACAAGGCATCAAACTTACCCGTGGTGACGGGTTCGATGCCGGGTTTTACATCAAACTCGGTCGCGCGAGGATCGGTGAGTTGCACGGCGTTCGCGGTGTAGAGATTGTCCTTCACGTGTCCATCACCGGTGTCACGCAGACGCAGGACGACGAGCGGGGAGTTCCTCTCGCGGGGCGAGGTGAACGGGTGGTTCGGATTGATCTCGAAGTGGTTCTGGGCGATGATGTTCCCGACCACCCCCCGGTGCATCGCGGCGACGCCCGGGAGCTTGAGGAGGTTGCCGTCATCGTCCCACCACAGGTGGACAGCGCAGCGGTTGTTGATGAATGAGTTGGCGATGATGCGGTTGCCGCTGCCGTGCTCGATGTTCACTCCGCCGCATTCCAGCCCGTACGCCATGCCGCCGTTGTCGCTGAAGTTGTTCTCGGCGATGATGGTGTCGTTGGAGTAGCCGCCCCACACGCCGCAGATGGCGTTGCCGACGATGCGGTTGTGGATGAAGCGGTTGCGGCGGCTGAAGGTCATCTCGATGCCGTGCGCGGGGGCGTAGGAGAAGTCGTTCTCCATGAGCAGATTGTCGTTGCAGCCGGCGTTTTCCGGCGCGACGGGCGTGCCGTCGGCGGGGGGACGCTCGCCGATGGCTTCCTTGCCCGCGAATCCGAAGAAGCAGTCTCCGCCGTGGGTGGCGGAGTTTTCGAGGAACGCGTTGCGGTGGCACTGCTCAAAGAACAGGAAGCCGGCGGAATCCTGGCCCCGGTTGTAGACGCCCTCGCTGTGGCCGCGGACGCAGAAGTCCACAGCGTTGCGGGAGATGATGTTGCCGCAGGAACGCCACATCGCGATGCCCCAGCCGGAGAGGAAGGAGCAATCGTTGTCATAGATGCGAGAGTCGTTGACGCGGTCGAGGATAATGCCGTTCTGGCCGCGCCGGACCGTGACGTTTCTCACGGTGACGCCGGAGGATCTTTCGATGCACACCGCGGCTCCGTGCTGGGTGCGCCACTCGTGCTTGTCGTTCTCGTGAGGGAAAAGCCAGTCCTGGCCGTCCTCGGCCTCTGGCGTGGAGCGGAGGCGCTGGCGGTAGTTGTCCGAGAAATCCGCGTGGTCGAGCGTGAGGGAATCGCAGTTCTGCGCGAGCAGCCCCACCTTGAAGCCGCGGACCTTTAGATTGCGCAACGTCACGCCGGGGGAATCGGTCACGGTGATGCCGAAGCCGGTGAACTGGTCAGGATCGGTGGTGGTGGAGCCGCCCTGGAGGACGGAGCCGGGTTCAAACTCAACCGTGATGCCGCGGCCCTTGATCTGGATGACGCCGTTGTTGTCCGGGTCGGCGATGAGGGCGCCGGGTTCGATGACGACCCGGCAAGAGCGATCGATTGAGGTGTTGTCTTTGGTGACTTTGACAACCGGAAGTTCGGAGGGCGGCTGAGCGACCGTGATGTGGGAGCAAAGGGTTCCGGCGATCACAGCGAGGGCGCGCGATGAACTTTTGGTCGCGTGTGCGAGATCGCGACTCAGTTGAGTTATAAGACGTATGGCAGGCATCGGGCATACTCCGTAAGACGTGTGGGTATGGATAGGCCGCTCAAGGCTCGATGACTGGCCGGAGGCAGCGGTTCGGTCGAGGATTGACGGCGGGCATTCCAAATTTTCCAGCAACTGCCGTAGTTGTGAACGAAACCAGAACGCGCGATGAACTTCTGGTCGAGTGCGCGCCGCGCACAAATCAGTGGTTATGGGGCGTATCGCCGTTGTTTGAGTTTTAACCTCCGCGTACGGGCGACGGATGCGCAGCAAAAACTCAATCGGGATGCGGCGGGAAGCGACCGGACCCATGAATGGATGTATGCTTTCTAGTCGAGGTGGTCAGTTCAATCGGAGGCAGGCGCCGCAATTCGGCGCACGGCTGCGGCCGGTCGCGGTCGAAATTTCGTCGCCGCGGGCGTCCCCGAAGCACCCGCCGGCCATCGGCGAGTAGGGGAGGCAATCCCCTTGCTTCCGGCCGGCAAGACGCTACACTTTCCCCCCTTGCCCCGACCGAATTTGGTTGGGGTGTGTTGTCACTCACGGATCATTGACTCATGCCGACGATCAACCAGTTGGTTCGCAATCCGCGTCGCCCGTTGCCCACCAAATCCAAGGTCAAGGATTTGGTTGAGTGCCCGCAGAAGCGCGGTGTCTGCCTCAACGTGCGCACCACGACCCCCAAGAAGCCGAACTCGGCTCTGCGGAAGATCGCCCGTGTGCGTCTCTCCAACGGCAAGGAAGTCACCGCTTACATCGGCGGCGAAGGCCACAACCTGCAGGAGCACAGCATTGTGCTCGTCCGCGGCGGCCGCGTGCGTGACCTTCCCGGTGTGCGGTACCACATTGTTCGCGGCTCGCTCGACTGCCTGGGCGTCGAGAACCGCAAGCAGGGCCGCAGCAAGTACGGCGCGAAGAAGGGCAAGTCTTAATCTCGTTTCCCGCCGGCGAGTTGCCGCGGGGTTTTCACAGGCAGTAATCGTCGGATCAGGCCTGCCCGGCCCCCGACGGTGAACAGTCAGGGGCCCGGCCCCGCAGCCACTCAGGAGTTCACATGGGCGCTAAGAGTTTCACGAAGGCCGATTTCCAGCTGCGTCCCGATCCGCGGTACAACGATCGCGTCGTCGCCCGCTTCATCAACTGCGTGATGCAGGACGGCAAGAAGGCCGTTGCGCAGCGCGCGGTGTACGACTGCTTTGACATCATCAACCTGAAGCTCAGCAAGGAAACCTCTCCCGAAGCGCCCAAGGAGGCGTTCGAGGTCTTCCAGCGGGCGATGGAGAACGTCAAGCCGTACGTCGAAGTCCGCAGCAAGCGAATCGGCGGCGCCAACTACCAGGTGCCCATGCAGGTCAACAAGAAGCGTCAGCAGTCGCTGGCGTTCCGCTGGATCCTCGAGGCGGCCCGCGGCGAGAAGGGCCGGCCGATCGCCAGCCGTCTGGCCGACGAGCTGTACGCCGCGGCACGCGGCGAGGGCAAGGCGATGCAGACGCGTGACCAGACGCACCGCATGGCCGAAGCGAACCGCGCGTTCGCCCACTTCGCGAACTGATCCGCTCGCAAGAGTGGACCGCTCTGAAGTTCTGTCAAAAAACACATCGCCGCGCCTCATGGCGCGGCGATGTTCTTTTTGGATTGTGCGGACGGTACC
>JBGAMO010000009.1:0-51341 GCA_044222845.1 Phycisphaerales bacterium | reverse complement strand
CCCCGTCAATTATTGAATTAACACGGCTTCATAAGCACGCAACTGACCAAGGCCCGGGCGAGCGCCCGGGCCTTTTTCTTTTTCACGGTGGATCCTGCAACGACATGACCATCAACCGCCGACAACGGACACCCGACTCATCTGCAGCGATCCACGAACATCACGGCCTGCTCGTACCGGAGATCAGCCGTTGCTTGCGTAACTACCTGAAACTCAGCGATTTGTGGTCGAGACCGCGGTGTGTGCATCTAGTTCATGAGCTTGACTGCGATCGTCCGCGTCAAGCACGAGTTTGCGTGCTTGCGGAGTCGCATATCGCATTGGCATCCCATCGTCCATTCGGCTTCGCATCGACCAACACGGATCCCCTGCCTATGGTGTCGCCGAACGCGCGTCGGAGTGGGGTAGCCGATGGCAGCAAAAAGCAGTCAATCCAAGTTAGTTCGAACCGTTCCACACGGACACCGCGCCGGCGTCGTCTGACGCCTGCGTTTTGCCATGCGTTGCACCGTATTTGTTTCACACAGTTCGGTAGTTCTCGCAGCAGGGAGTTCGGATCATGAAACGAAGCACTGTGTTGATGTATGCCCTTTGGACCGGTATCGCACTATCGCCCACGCCGGCGTCGGGAGCGGGGTTCTGCCTGTGCTCGCCGCAGTCGGGGAACCGCACTTCGTATTGCGATTGTCCTTACGGCAGGTGCGCGGACCTCACGCTCGGCCCGGGGGAGATGTGCACCGACAACGCGGCGATCGTCGCGAACCCTCATCACTTCTCGGGCGTCGTGTACGGGTCGCATCAGTCGATGAACGGAAGCGTGATCTTCGCCACCTTGGGTTCGACGCAGATCGTCGGGCGATCCGACGGGCGCAACTTTGCGCTGCGGCCGAGCGAGGCTCACCCGGGCTATTTCGAGGCTGCGGAACTTCCCAACGCACCGGACCTTGCCGCCGTCGGTCTGTACGCGGTGGGCGCCGAAGTCCGGGGCCGCTCCATTTTTCTTCCGGTCGCGCTCGGCGGGCACTACGGGGGTGATGTCACCACCGGCGATTGCGCGCTTTGGTTCGCTTCGGTCGATCCCGCGAGCCTCGCCTTGATCGGGTACCGCACGACGCCGATACAAATCTCCGCGCTGCAGTTCAGCGTGCTGGGCTTGCCGCCGCAGGATTGCGTGACCAGTTGCCCGGTGGGAGAACGCACGACGCTGTGTTACGAGGCTGGACGAGCCGACGACTACACGGCGCCCGTCGATCCGCTCGCGCCGCGGCCGGTGCTCCTGACCACCCCGGTGGGCAGCACCTATACCGGGTTCGATGATCCGACGCCCAACCGCTTCTTGGCCCACACCTTCCGCAACCTGCCGTGCGGCATCCAGACAGCGACGCTGACGGTCGCGATGAAAGCGCTGCCGGACATTCCCTCGAATGACACCATCGCGCTCAATCGGCCGACTCTCTGGGGGAGCGCGATCTCCGCGCTTCCGGGCGCTGGCGGCACTTGGAACCCCGGCCAGACGCTCACGATCACGCTGGACCTGAGCGCGTTGCCCGGCGGTGGCAACATCATCGGCAATCTCAACTCGCTCCACTTCCTCGACCTGCTCGTGCAGGACGACACCATGATCGACTGGGCCAAACTGGTGATCACCGTGTGCCCGTGCGCGGGACCTTATCGCGTGCTGCACGCGGGACTCAAGGACGGGCTGGCCCCGTTGCCCCTGGATCCGCCCCCGTACCTGCGACCGGCATTGGCCGCGTTGCGCACGACCCCACCATTTCTCTGGAACGGCTTTGACAACACGCAGGTTGACCGGGGAGTGGGTCACAGTTTCAGCGTTCCCGCGGGGATCGTGAACGCTCAACTTCTGGTACGAGCGATGCCGCTCACCAGCCCTGCGGGGGGCAGTAACAACGACGGGATCAGCTTTGAACTCAAACCTCTGGGCGCTCCTGCCGCGTTCTACCGCGGATTCAACTACAACCTTTTGCCCACGACGGCAGGCACGTGGTTCCTGCCTACCAACCCCGCCACGACACTCTCGTTCGACCTGGGAATCACTCCGCCCGGGGACTTCTCCTGCCCGAACTTCCTGGGTGCCATGGCCGACGGCCTGTTCGACGTGTATTCGCAGGACGATACACAGATCGATTGGATGGACCTCAAGGTCTGGACCTGCCCGCCGGCGCGTTTCGATTGCGGCATCCCGGTCTCAGCGACGGGCGAAGCAATGCTAGAGATCTTGCCCGGGCAGACCTCCATCACCAACCTGGGTTCCACCGGAAACGACGGGATACGGCTTGACATTCCGGGTTCCGATGGCTTCTGTGCCAAACTCACCCCGCGCATTCTGGGATCGTTCCCGCCGGCTTCTTCGTTGGAAGTTACGGTCTCCACAGGCGACCACGAGACCGACACGGGGAGCAGAATCGCGGGTCAGATCAAGATCCAGATGGGACCGCCGCGGCCATTGCTCACAGGTTCGTTCCCGACGACTTCCGGAGGCGGGGTGTACATCGTGGCGTGCGACGGCGACTACGAGAGCCCCGCGGTTTTCCTGCCAACCGGCCAAGGCGTGGGATTGTCGGATAACGCGGTGATCACAGGGGTCGACTGGAGTTACAACTACGATGTACCCGACAATGACCCGCCGGACCGACCTGACGCGTTCGTGGTTAGGTTCGGAAACACAACTGACTTTGTCACCACTACCGGGATCGTGCTGTCGGGGAGCATCATCAAGATGATCCGCCCGGTTCCCCAGCGGGACCGCATCGCCTACGCGACCATCGGCGGCACAAATCTTGGGACGCTGCAACTCATGGGCGTTCAGCCGCAGCAGTTTGGCTTCCTTCACGCCGCCACGGGCGTCGCGACGACCGAGACCTCGGACGGAGCGTTGACGGTTGCGAACATCGGCGGCACGGGGCTGGACGGGCTGAGTGTGGAACTCGGCGCGGCGGAGGTCGCGAACCTGAACTTCAACGCATCGCCCGCAGAGTCCATGTCCGGCTGGCCGAACAACGGCGAACTGGAAGTCTCTTACCTTGGCTCGCACGGCGGCGTTCCAGGCCAATACCTTGGATACTCGAACTTCACGCGCCGCTCTGGCGTTGGCAGCCTCTACGCCGACTACACACCCGTGGGCGCGAATCTCAAACTGGTCCAAGTACTCGACGGCGGCGTGCTGATCGGCGAGGTCCCGAGCGTCGCGGGCACCTTCGTCACCCATGTCCGGCCACGCTGCATCTCGATCTGTCTTCCAGAATGCTATTTCGCATGCACGGGTGAACTTCCGGACGGCTGCGGAAAGGGAGTCGCGTTACTGAGTGGACAGCGGACGGCGTGCGCCCGTTGGCACTGGCCGCGGCCTGTGCAGTTCGATCTGGTCACCGGCCAACAACTGGTGGGAGACGAGATCCGGGTGCTCGCTCAAAACGCCGCGGCACCGTTTGACTTTGTTTCCAAGATCTCACTCACTGGCAGGGGCATGAGCGAGATCAGTTTCTACGGCGCGTCGGCCACGCAAGTCACGGGCAACGCCCCGCCTTGCTTCGCAGACTACAACCAGGACGGCGGCATCGACGGTTCAGATGTCAGCGCGTTCTTCGGTGACTGGGAAGCCGGAAATCCCGCCGCGGACGTCAACCTCGACGGTGGTGTGGATGGCTCGGATGTTCAGGAGTTCTACTCGCAATGGGAGGCCGGCGGATGTTGATTCGGAGCGCATCTGCTCGATAAGCCTGCAACACCCGGGCTCGCCGCGTGCGTAGGTTCACCCCGTCGCGCACCAGCGGTTCGGTGCTCCGGGGTACTTTGGGGGCGGTGCGAAGTTCGTCTGCGTGCTAGGCGTTCGATCCTCTGATCGTCGCCACTGCGCGGGAAGGGCTTCGTACCGCCCCGCTTGCTTCGATCTCCTATTGGTTTGCATGCGACGGCCTGCAAGGTCGGACACACGCCTGATGCGGGCAGGCGAATCTGTTGTTGATGTCTTGGGCACATACGATACAGAAGTATGCTCGGATCTCTCCCCGATTTTCTCCTGGTGGTTCTTGGCTTCGGCCTGATCGTGTTCCTGCACGAACTGGGCCATTTCGTCGCTGCGCGTTGGGCGGGTATTCGGGTGCTGGCGTTTGCCGTGGGGTTCGGCCCTGCGCTGTTGTCGTACCGCAAGGGGCTGGGGATTCGGCGGGGCAGCACGGAGGCGCAGTACAACTCGCTCACCGAAACGGGCGATCCTGCCGCGAAGGACCTGAGCCCGACGGAGTACCGCCTGAACATGCTGCCCTTCGGCGGTTATGTCAAGATGCTGGGGCAAGAGGACGGCGACCCAACGGCGGTCTCCGATGCGGCGGACAGCTTTCAGAGATGCGCGCCGTGGAAGCGGCTGATCGTGATCTCGGCGGGTGTGGTGATGAACATCATCACGGCCGCGGCGTTGTTCGTCATGGTCTTCATGATCGGGATGAAGGTAGAGCCGGCCCGGGTGGGCTCGGTGGTGGCGGGGAGCCCGGCTGCGACGACGCCCGCGCTGAACGCCCACGAGCTGCGCATCATCGAGCCGGGCCTGCTGCCCGGCGACCGGGTGATCGCGGTGAACGGCGAGCAGCCGCGGTCGTTCAATGACTTGATTCTCGCGACGGCGATGGCGGACAAGGACGTGGCGGTGCGATTGACCGTTTCGCGGACCGGGTACGAGCAACCGCTGGAGTTCCAGATTCGCCCGCGCGAAGGCCCGACTTCCGGCCTGCTGGAGTTGGGGATTGAACCCTCACGGTCTGCGCAACTGCTCAGCACCACCGACGACACCCAGAAAACCGCCTTCGGTGAAACCATGGCGAAGCTGGGTCTTCGCGGTGTCAATGCAGGGATGACGCTCGTGTCTGTGGACGGGGTCAAGGCATCGGACGCGAACGACCTGTTCGCGGCGGTGCGCAGGTCCAACGGCGGACCCATCGAAGTTCGGTTCACCGACGGCTCGGGTGCGGCGGTGACCGCCACCGCATCGCCCAGGCCTCAGTTTCAACTCGACCACCTGCCCCGGCCGAACAACGCGGTGGCGCCGGTCGATCACCTGCTGGGGTTGATGCCGGTCATGACGGTGGGCGCCACGACGAAGCGGGCCGAGGGGCTGGGTCTCAAGGACGGCGACATCTTCGCGCGGCTGGGCTCGGTTGAATATCCGGCGATCCCGCAAGGCATCGCGGAGATTCAGGCGCACAAGGGTCGGAGCATCCCGGTCGTGGTCTTGAGAATGGACGAGGCGACGAAGGCGTGGAAAGAAGTTTCGCTCAGCGGAGTCACGGTTGATTCCAAGGGGCGAATCGGATTCGGCGTGAGTGACACTTCGCGTGATTCGGTGCTGGTGGCCCTGCCGTTCGCAACGCTGCGCCATCCGGCGGCCGAGCGGGCGGAGGGCGTACAGCCGGCCGATTTCACGCCGCCGGCGAACAGCGTGATCGCCTCGCCCGGCACCCGCATTCTCGCGGTGAACGATCGGCCGGTCGCCAACTTCGCCGAACTCCGGGCCGCGCTGCGAGCGGCGACGGAAAAAGCGTTCAGCTTGCGCGCTCCGCAAGCGACGATCTCGCTCACGCTGCGTCCGCCGCAACGAGGGATCGCGGACGACTCCGGCCCGACGCAGACGGTGCAATGGCAACTGAACGCCGCGGATATGGCGTCGCTGCATCAACTGGGTTGGGACAGCCCGATCTCGGCGGACTTCTTCGAGCCCGAGCAAGTACTGCTCAAGGCGCATTCACCGTCTGAAGCGCTCTCGATGGGGATTGCCGAAACACGGCGCGTGATGCTGACAACGTACGTCACGTTCCTGAGATTGGCGCAAGGGAGCGTCAAGATCGAGCACCTCAAGGGACCCGTCGGGATCGCCCACCTGGGCACGCTGGTCGCGGGACGCGGCTTCATCTGGCTGCTCTTCTTCCTCGCGCTGATTTCGGTCAACCTCGCGGTGATCAACTTCCTGCCGCTGCCAATCGTGGACGGTGGGCAGTTCCTGTTCATCGTGTTTGAAGCGGTCCGGGGTCGACCGGTGCCGATGGCGATTCAAAGTGCGGCAACGGTCGCGGGGCTCGTGCTCATCGGCTGCGTCTTTCTGGTGGTGACGTACAACGACATCCGCAACCTGCTTGGGCTGTAACGGCACGGGCGGGGACGCGGAACTACGCTCCTGCCCTTGATCGGCCTGATCACACTTCTTGCGCTGGGGCTGTTCATCGCGCTCGCCGCGATGACGCTGTACACCGTCCATGTGCTGACGCACCCGCCGCGGCGTACGTATGCGTCGGCATTGGCGCGGAACCGACCCGGCGATCCCTCTGAACTGCTCGCGGCGCCCCGCTCATTCGAGGAATGGGAGTTTGATTGCGGCGGACTTCGGCTGCCTGCGTGGGAGATCCCCGGGGATGCTCGCCATGGGCCGACGGTGATCCTCGTTCATGGCTGGGGGGACTCGCGGATCGGCGCGCTCTCGCGTGTGCCGCACCTGCTGCCCCTGGCCCGCCGCGTGATCACGTTTGACCTGCGCGGACACGGCGAGGCTCCGGGAGTGTGCACACTCGGGGTTCGCGAGCCGAATGACTTGACGACGCTCATTGATCACCTCAAGTCGCCGGTGGTGCTGATGGGTTGGTCGCTGGGAGCGGGCGTGTGCATCGCGGCGGCGGCGCAGATGCCGCAGTTGGTGCGGGCCGTCATCGCCGAGGCCCCATACCGGCTCGCTCGCACACCGGCAGGCAACGTGATTCGCGAGTGGGCGCTGCCGTATCGGGGCAATCTTCCGCCGGCGATGTGGCTGCTGGGGACCTGGTTTGGCGTGGGGCCATCGGGCCTGAACAGCGGTTCGTTCGACCGCGCGGTGTTGGCTTCTCGCGTTCGATGCCCATTGCTGGTGATTCATGGAGAGTTTGATTCGGTGTGCCCGCCAGCGGACGGTCGCGAGATTGCGGCGGCTGCGGGTGGTTTCTTCGTCCCCATTGGGGGGGCGGGGCATCACGGAATGTGGACCACCCCTGAATCGTGCGGACAGTGCGTGGAGGCCATCGGGAACTTCCTGGCCGGGGTGCTCGCGGGCCCGGACAGAACGCCAAATCCGGGCAACTAGCGTCTTCTCCCGCGGCTTGCCGGAGACTACCCTGTGGCCTCATGGCCTGGATTACAAAACCTTCCGCGACCGCCCGCATCGAACGCCGCGACCAGCCCTACCTGACGGCCGAGATGCGCAACACACTGACCACGCGATACCTGCCGCGGTATGAGACGACTCACGCGGCCCTGTTGCCCGCGCTTCACGAGGTGCAGCACGCGTATGGGTGGGTGCCGCCGCAGGCCATGCTCGAGATCGCCGAGTTCCTGAAACTCAAGCCTTCGCAGGTAATCGACACGGCCTCGTTCTACGAGGAATACTGGCTCAAGCCCAAAGGAAAGCACCTCATCTCGATCTGCCGCAGCATCGCGTGCGAGTTCTGCGGGCACGAAAAGGTCACGCAGGCCGTGAAAGATCGCCTGGGGATCGACGTGGGTGAGACCACGGACGACGGCATGTTCACGCTGATCGAACTGGAATGCCTGGGTTCGTGCGGCACCGCCCCGGCGGTGTTGGTGGATGAACACCTGTGCGAGTGCACCACGCCCGAGGGGATCGTCAAGGCGATCGACGATATCTACGCCGGGAAGCATTGACCGAATCAACTCGCTCGGTCGATCAACGGATTCGGCGGAGCCGATGCACACCCGATCGAACGCCGATACTCTTGTAGATCGGTCGTTGTGGCGTGGAGGGTTCTCGGCCCCCCAGGCCGCCCGTTCGCTCACCCGAACGGGGCAACAATTGAGGGGGCGTGGTATTCTCCTGCTTCTGTTCCAAAGGGGCTTCGTTCGGCCATGATCAAACTGCCTTCCGCCGCTCTCACGATGTTTCTGTGCGTTGTTCCCGCCTGGGCGCAGACGTGGCAATCCCAAGGACCTGCCCCTGCGCTCGATGGGCAGTCCGAGGGCATGACGACGCAGCGCAACCCCGTCACTGGCGCGGTGCGCGTGGTGCTGCCGCACCCCAGCGACCCCAACATCCTGTACGCGGGCACGGTGAACGGCGGGGTGTGGAAGACGACCAACGCGACGGCGCTCACCCCGAGCTGGATGCCGCTCACGGATACCCAGGACTCACTCTCGATCGGCGCGCTGGCGTTCGACCCGTTCGACCAGAGTTCGCAGACGCTCATCGCGGGCATCGGCCGGTTCAGTTCGCTCGCGGGCATCGGCGGCAACCGCATCGGGCTCATCAAGACGATCGACGGCGGGGCAACGTGGACGCGGCTGGCGGGGACGGCGCTCAACGAACGGAATATCGCGTCGCTGGCGATCCGCGGGCCGATCGTGCTGGTGGCGGTGAACGCGGGCACGCAGATCGGTCTGTACCGCAGCGAGGACGGCGGGGATCACTTCACGAACCTCTCCGGAGCGTCGGGCACGGGCGTTCCGACCG
This sequence comes from Phycisphaerales bacterium, assembly GCA_044222845.1. GTDB lineage: Bacteria > Planctomycetota > Phycisphaerae > Phycisphaerales > UBA1924 > UBA2402. The sequence goes on along the minus strand of JBGAMO010000009.1, from coordinate 42,844 downwards.
GCGCGGTGGCGGCGCTGATCGGCGATCCCGGAAACGTCGCCCGCTTCTACTGCGGGATCACGGGGACCAACGGCGGGGTTTACCGCTCGGACAACTTCGGCGTCTCGTGGTTCAACATCTCGACGGGACTGCAGAACCCCAACCGCACCGACAACGTCCGTCTGGCGATCCACAACTCCGAGTCCGACAACGTCGTGTGGGCGTCTCTGGATTCTCAGGGCGAACTAGCCGGCGTGTACCGCCTGCCCAACTTCGCCGGCGCCTGGGAATCACTGGGAGTGCCCACGACCAACGAGGGCAGCGAAATGTTCCCGTGCATGCTGGGAGCGAACCCCGGCGGCCAAGGAACGATCCACATGTCGCTCGCGGCCGATCCGAACAACCCCACCGTCGTGTACGTCGGCGGCGATCGCCAACCAGGCGGAAACTGCGACGGCGGCGGGTTCCCCAACTCCATCGGGGCCGAGGATTACAGCGGCCGCCTCTTCCGGGGCGATTCCGGCGCGCTGCCTGAAGACCGCTGGCGCCCGCTGACACACAGCGGCACCGGGAACAACACATCGCCGCACGCGGATTCACGGAGCCTGGCGTTCGATGCCGCGGGAAACCTGATCGAAGGTGATGACGGGGGAATTTACAAACGTGTGGACCCCAACTCGCCGCTGGCGGACTGGGTCGCGGTGCTGGGCGATGCGTGCGTGGGTGAGTTCCACTCGGTGGCGTGGGATCACAACGCCCGGGTGGCGTTCGGCGGCACACAGGACACCGGCAGCAGTGAGCAGATCGCCGAAGGCAGCCGGGTTTGGCGATCGACGTTCAGCGGCGACGGCGGCAAGGTCGCGGTGGATTCGAGCGAGATCGGGCAATCGTACCGGTACGGGAGCGCGCAGTACCTGGGCGGATTTCACCGGCGCCTGGTGAACTCATCCAATAACACCATCGACTTCGTTTTTCCGGATTTGTTCGTCGAAGGATTGACGCCCCCGCAAGACATTTTCGCGATCGACGGTGCACAGTTCTATTCGCCGATCGCGACGAACCAGGTGTTCGGTCCGGGGCTCGCGCTGCTCACGGCCCGGCACGCGTTTGTTTCGTACAACCGGGGCGCCACGGTGCGCGACCTTGGCACGCCCGGCGGGACGCCCGGTGCGATCGTGTTCGGCGGCTGCCGCAATGGCGTTGAAAACCCGCATGTGGTGTGGCTTGGCTCTACAAACGGCCGGCTGTTCTTCAAGGAAGGGCTGAACGACGATCTGGCTCAGGTCACGAGCTACCCGGGGTCGACCGCCCAGCGGGTTCGCGCGATCGCCGTTTCACCTTCCGACTACGGCACGGTGATCGTCGCCGACACGTCGCGTGTGTATATGTCACGGTCGCTGGGTCAGGAGTGGACGGACATCACGGGCGATCTGGTGGATTCCGCGATCCGAGGGGTGGCGTACCTGGCGCGACCGCAGGTGGATCTGATTGTGATCGGCGGCATTTCGGGTGTGTACGCCACGCCGGCGTTCAATCCGGGGCTCTGGAGCGAGTTCGCTCCGGGCCTGCCCAACTCGCCGATTCAGGACCTGCGCTCAGATCCGGTCGACCGTGTGTTGACGGCGGCGTTGCTGGGCCGCGGCGTCTGGACGCTGGACACCACGCCCTGCCCGGCGGATTTCAATCTCGATGGCGGCGTTGACGGCGCGGACGTTGAAGCATTCTTCGTGATCTGGGAGGCGAGCGGTGTGGCGGCGGATGTGAACTTTGACGGCGGCGTCGACGGCGCGGATGTGGAGTACTTCTTCCGAAGGTGGCAGGACGGAGGCTGCTGAACCCTGCGTTGCCGGGCCGGCTCACGTGCCGCGCTTATTGCCGAACAGGTCGATGTGCAGGCGCCTGCACAGTCTCCAGCCCCGCTGGAGGCAGGCCTGAACGATCCAGGCGGTGCGCTGCGCATCGGGGGGTGTCACTCCTTCGGGCATGAGCATGACATCGCCCGGGGACCAGCCGCTGAGACGGGACAACAGTTCATCGATCTCGGCCAGATCGGCGGGGCTTGCTACGACGAACTTGAGTTGCCGCTGCGGGTGGGCGTCGATCAGACCCTGCAGCGCAACGAGGTTGAGCCGGCGTGCTTCGTGGAGGCGCCGCCACACACCCTTGGGATCGCGGGGATCGTCTGGGGCGGGCGTACTGTTTGCGAGTTTGGGGCTGATGCTCATGAGGTCGCACGGCACCTCGCGCATGACACTGCCGGCGGTCTCGACGGTGATGTGCATTCCGATGGTCCGGAGCGCCTGCGTGAGGGCCGCGAGGTGGTCGAAGATCATCGGCTCGCCCCCGGTCACCACGGCGTGGCGTTGGCCGGTTGCCCTGGCCTCTTCCGCGAGGCCTGCGATGGCGCGTGCACGCCCATGGGCGTCCCAACTCGCGTAGGGCGTGTCGCACCAAGCGCAGCGGAGGTTGCAGCCGCTCAATCGCACGAACCATGACGGAACGCCCGTCAGTTTGCCTTCTCCCTGGATTGAGACGAATGTCTCGGAAATCGGCAACGCCGGCGAGGCGGGGTCTGTTGCTGGGTCCGGTGTTGTGGGTGCGGTGTCCATGGCGAGCACTCCCGCGCATCAGGCGTAGCGTGTCGGGTCCGGCACGCCGGCCTGCTCGAAGCCGGCGCGGCGGATGGTGCAGGAGTCGCAATGCCCGCAGGCATGGCCCTGCGGGGTGGGGTCGTAGCAACTGATCGTGAGGGAGTAATCAACGCCCAACCGAGCGCCGAGCTGGATGATCTGGGCCTTGGCGATCTTCACCAGCGGCGTGCGGACCGTGAGTCGCTCGCCCCGGGATTCGACACCCGCCCGGGTCGCGAGGTTCGCGGTGACCTCGAACGAACGAATGAACTCCTCGCGGCAGTCGGGATACCCGGAGTAATCCACCGAGTTGACGCCGATGTAGACGTCCCACGCGCCCAACACCTCTGCCAGCCCCATCGCGAGCGAGAGAAAGACCATGTTGCGGGCCGGCACGTACGTGACCGGGATGCCTGCTTCCTTGCCGAACTGGTTCTTGGGGACACCGATGTCGGCGGTGAGGGCGGAGCCACCGAATGCACGAAGATCGACGCGGACGGTGCGGTGGGTGGAGGCGCCGAGCGAGCGTGCGACGGCCGCGGCGGCTTCGAGCTCGACGCGGTGGCGTTGACCGTAGTCGAAACTGAGTGCGTGACAGACGAAGCCCTCGGACTTCGCGACGGCGAGGCATGTGGCGCTGTCGATGCCGCCGGAGAGAAGGACGACCGCTTGTCTTTGTTGGGCCTTGGAGCTCACCGTCACATCGTACCTTTCCGCAATACGACGGCGTGGGGGCCGCTGTCCTTCTTGAACTTCCGCTCGTAGTTGGTGCCGACGCATTGACCCTCACCGACCCAATCGGGAGACTCGAAGGGGCGGCGTTCGAAGGGAGCGCCCGGCACCTGGGGGAGCACAGTTTGGGGCAGATCGCCTTTGGCTCGCCAGGAAGCGAAATCGGAAGGGTCAGTCCAAATTTGGAAGTGCTCCTGATCCCAGGCCCACAGTTCATCGTGGTCGGTGACGACGCGCAGTTCGCCGCCGGGGGCAAGCACACGCCACGCCTCGGCCAGGAACCGGTGCTGGATGACGCGGTTCTTGTGGTGCTTGGTCTTGGGCCAGGGGTCGGAGAAGTACAGGTGGATCACCTGAACGACGCCGCTCTCGCACCGCCAGCGAAGGAACTCGCCGGCATCGGTGCGGAGCATCCTGACGTTGGAGAGTTGGGCTCGCCGCACGCGGTCGGCGCAGTACAGGTAGAACTCGCGGGCCCACTCGATACCCAGGAAGTTGACCTGTGGATTGGCTCGCGCGGTCTCGAGAATAAAAGTCCCCTTGCCGCAACCGATCTCGATTTCGAAGCGTCGGGAAGGGTCGGCGAACCAGCGGCGCGGATCGAGGCGACCCGCCAGCGGATTGGTCATCGCTTCGTCGGGGAGCGAAGGGAACTCCGCTTCCGAGAGGCCGACCACGCCTGCGGCGTCGTCGAGTTCGCGGCCATGTCCGAGGTTGAACGACATCGGGCCAAGCGTACGGAGGAGTGGGCGCGCGAGAAGTCGCTCGGCTCAGCGTGAGAAGAGTGCACGAGGCGGCGTCTGCTGGTCGCCATGGAGGACTCCGACGCAGTGCGGGAGTCGAGTACGTCCGAATAACTAATCTCCACCTTGGCTGCGTTGGCAAGAGCCCGAATATCCCTCACGCCACCTGATGATTTCCACTACCCTCCTTCACCCGTAACATCTACCAATCGGCAGCGTAGATAGTGCTGGACTTCCCGCCGTCCGCTTCGCACCATGATTCGTTCCTCCCGAAACCTCTGGTTCTTGACGACCCTCGTCGCCTCGTGCGCGTATGCGGGGCCGCTGGATCGTTCGATCGTCCATCCGGACGCGACCTGGCTGGTGCATGTCGACATGGAGGCGGGGATGGCGGGCGTGCTGGGGACGCACCTGACGGAGCGGATGGCCAAGGATCCGCACAATCCATTGAGCCGGATGAAGCGAGACTTCGGCCTCGATCCCACGCACGATGTCCGAGGCGTCACGGTGTTCGGCCTGCCCGGTCAGATCGACGACGGTATTGCGATCATCACGACGACCTCGGCCGCCGACACGATGGGTGAGCGGCTGGCACAGACATCCTGCAAGGGGCTGACGACCACGAAGCGGGAAAACAGCGTTGTTTACACGTGGGAGTTGAAGGGCCGGACCTTCCGCGCCGCGGTGTACCCCGGACGACGCGTGCAGGACAGGCTCGTGGTGCTGGCCGACTCCGAGCGGGTGTTGGAGCAGGGAATTCAAGCGGTGGAACGGGATCCCAAGCAACCGGTAGCGGCTCCATCGCCGATGCCGCAGGCCGAGCCGCGGCCGGGCTCGATCATATTCGCCACGGCGGCGGACCTGAATCGGGAAGGAGAGCCCCGCCCGCAGGCGTCGATTCTGCAGGCGGCCAAGACGCTGGTGATTGACGCGGGACAGTTGCCCGGCGACACAGAGGTGTACGGCAGCGCGACGATTGTCGCGGCGGATAAGGAAGAGGCGGTCAAGGTGCAGCACATGGCCCAGGGCGTGCTTGCGCTGCTGGCCACAGGGGCCGCGGACAGACCGGAAGAGCAACCCGTGGTGGCGGACGTCGTCAAGGGCGTGAAGATCACCACCGACGGCGACCGCTGCATCGTGGAATCGCACCATACCGCGACGGTGGTCGCGGCGATGCTGGACCTGCTGGCGGAGCGCCGCATGCGTGCGCACCGCGAGGCCATTGAGCAATACCGCAAGGATCATCCCGGCGAAGAACGCCGCGGGCCCACGCGTGGCACGTCACCCACTGTGCCTGCCAACAATCCCAAGCCCGTCTCCCCCACCACTCCCCGCTAATGGCCCGCAAAAAGGACATCCCCGCCCGCCCGCCGATTCAGGTTCCTCTCTCGGAACGCACCGCCGAGGAACTGGCTGTGCTCGCGGCTCGGGACAATGTCGCGGCGTTCGCGGAGTTGGTCGTGCGGTTCGAGGCGCGACTGTTCAACTTTCTGCTGCGACGGGTGACGCTCCGCGCCGATGCCGAGGACCTCACGCAGGAGGCGTTCGTGCGGGCGTGGGAGCGGATCGAGTTCTACGACCCCACCTGGAGGTTCTCCACGTGGCTGTTCACGATTGCCTCGCGGCTGGCGGTGAGCAAGCACCGGCGAGATCGGCCGGCGATGCACATCGAGTCGGCCGAGCAGGTGTTCGGCAAGAATACCGACGACGGTTCTGATCCGGAACTGAATGTGCGCCGGGGAGGCGTGCTGTGGGATCTGGCGTCGGAGATTCTCAAGCCCGAACAGCACACGGCGCTGTGGCTGCGCTACGCGGAAGACATGGGAGTGACGGAGATCGCACGCGTGCTGCGGAAATCGCAGGTGGGCGTGCGGGTATGCCTGTTCCGTGCGCGACAGACGCTGGCCAAAGCCGCGAAGGCCCGGGGCTACGACGTCGAGGAGTTGGCGGAGGCCGGAGTTGACGCGGCCGAGTTGACCGGAGCCGGGTCCGAACGATCCGGCGGCGGTCGAGTTCCATCCGTGGGAGGTGAGTCGTGATCAGCTTGTGGCGCATCCTGCGTGTTTCACGGGTGCTGGACGACCGCGACCGCCGTACGGGCCGGGCCGAGGCGCAGTTCGGAGACCAGGGCCGCATTGACGCGGAGCTTTCGGATGCCAGAGCGGTGCCGTGGGAGAGGCCATCCCCGCGGATGCGTTCGTGCGTGCTGCGCGAGATCGAAATGCGCCGTTTGAGCAGGCCGCGGCGGGTCGAATCACACGGGTGGCCGATGCGGTTCGCGCTCGCGGCTGCGTTCGCGCTGGCGTGCGTCGCGCCGGCGTGGAATATCGTGAAGCCGCACCTGACGCAGGTGCGTGAGGCGGCTCCGATCGCCGTGAACGACGATTCGGACGGCGATCCGTTCATTCTCAGCGGGATCGCGGCGCGTTCGGTGCCGATGCTCTCGGAGAACCTTGACGCGCCGCTTCGCCAGGCAGCGATCGCGATCGGCGAAGACACGCGGCGGGCCGCCCAGATGATTCTGAGCCGGTTGCCCATCGGCGACTGAGAGTCGCCCCGCAGTTGAAATCTTGCTAGCGGCCCGCCCGCGGGAAGAGGCGAGACCCCTGCTGGGTTGAGAGGGAGACGCCGCCCGTGGTGGTCGTGGCCATGCCGATCATCTTGTATCCGGATGAAGCGGGCACGAGCAAAGGTGCACCTGAATCGTTCAGCACGACTTCGCTGGGGGTCTTTGTCGTCTTGGGCGACAACGCAATCCATGCGGAGTTGGGCGTGCGGAGCATGACGTCCCCGATGAGCAGGCGGCCCTTGGGGACCACGGCGCCCTGCGGCGCTGACTCGGGGCCCCAGGAAGCGATGATGGCGCGGGCGTTCTTGCCAAGGCGCGGCTTCAGGTCCATCGGCATCGGGCGGATGTGAGTCACTGGGGTTTCGAGCACTCCGATGCAGATGTCGTCGACATCGCCGCGGGTCTGTGGGAGGATCCACTCCTTGACGCGCACCTGGAAGAATGAGGTGGGGTCGTTGACGTCGCCGAGCGAGCCGTCGGGCTTGCGGCGGAAGCGGACCAGGTAGTCGGCGGCCGGAGGATCGACGGAGGTACGGGTCTTGTAGTTCTCGTTGATGAGGTGACGGGCGAGCACGACCCGATCAGAAGAGATCAGCGTTGCATTGCCGAAGACGTTGTTGATGTCGCGCCACTCGAAGCGGGTGAACCCGCCAACGGCGTCGAAGCGGGCGTCGGACGCGGCCGGGGCGCGGCCGGAGGTGATGCCCAGCGTGCAGGCCATCGTGAGGCACGCGGCGATCGCCGCCGCCGCGATTTTGATGCGTCTCATATGGGTGATTGTATCGGCCACACGGGGCTACCAATCGCTCGCGTCGGGCACGTAATGCACGTCCAAGCCGCCGGCGGAGCCGACGGCGATGCCCGGGTCGGTCAGCCAAAGCGGTTCGGCGATCACGGATCGCACGCTGCCGTCGCAACGGGCGGCGCAGGTGGTGCCTCCCACCCCCACTCTCGGGCGGTGGTGCCTGAACGAAGTGGTCGGGTATGGATTCTCCTGCCAGGCTCCGGAAGAAAAAACCATCGGCGGATCGAGCAGTGCGGTATTGCTGGGCGGGTCGCCGGCGAGCAGCGAGTCGGCGAATACGAACACTGCTTCGGGCTGGCGGATCTCGAAGAGTCGCTTCCACGGGCGGAACCCGATCTGCTGCGCCCATCCGGGGGTTTTGGAGGGAGAGAGGTAATACCCGTTGTAGCCGTAGGTACTCGTGGGAGTCTGGCGGGGGCCCTGCGGGCGGTAGGTTCCCCAAGCCTGTGAGGGGCATTCCAACACGGAGCGGGGGCTGAGTCTGGCGTCGAGGAAGGGGGCGATGAAGCCCTTCTCGTAGTTCACACCCTCGGGGCCGGAACCGTGGGTGCCCCACCAGAAGATCTGCTCGCCGGCGCCGATGTCCTCCCGCGACCAGTAGGCCAGAGGCATCACGCGATCCTTGTAGGCATTGGCGTACATCGTCCACGCGAGCACCAACTGACGCTGGTTGGAAAGGCAAGCGGCGGTGCGGCCGGTCTCACGCGCGGCGCCGAGGGCGGGGAGGAGCAGCGAGATGAGCACGGCGATCACGCCGATCGCGACGAGAAGTTCGATCAGCGTAAAGGCGTGGCGGTGTCGCACACATCGCGGCATGTTCATGGCCGCCCCCCTTTCATATCTGCGGGTTCCGAGGCGCGCAACGCGAGCACGAGTGCCTGGCGATCGGAGGCGTCGACGACACCGTCGGCGTTGATATCGCGTTGTCCTTCGCCGCGGTCCCAGATGTACAGGTCCTTGACTCCCAGCGAGTTATCTCCGTCGACGTCGAGCCGCGACGGTGTGGGGCCGAACGCGACCAGGCCGCTCGTTCCGACGCTGTACATCGACGCGCCCACGATCGCGGGGCTGCCACCCGCTCCAGAATATCGGCGGATCATGAACTCAGGGCTCGAGGGCCCCAGGGCAAGGTCCACAAGATACAGATCCGAGGACGCGTCGAAAAATCCGGTGGGCGGCGCACCAACCGCGAGGACATCCCGGCCGCCAAACTGGGTCGCCACGGGTTGGTGCGTCCACCCACCGATGATGAAGAAACCAGCGGTATCCCACAGAAGGGCGGCGGAGTCGCCCAAATCGTCGAAGAGCTGTACGTTGGCCACGGTGCCGTACCCCTCAAGCCCGGCGGAGAGCGCGATGCGCCCGCCGGGGAGAGGCACAGGGATGGATTGCGTGCGGTTCGAGCCGACCGTCCAGATGACGGCGCCGGTCAATGCGTTGAGCTTCACGAGGTTGGCGGTGTCGGCGCCTCCGCTGAAGGCGTACGCCGCGGCGTAGACAATCGGCGGCGATCCTGGTACTGCATCGGCCGGAGGCGGGGCTACACAAACGCCGCCGAAATAGCCTTCCGGGATCTCGTTCAAGTACACCCACGCGGGTTCGGGGGCGGTCGTGGAGATGGGGAACGCGTAGATCCGCCCGGGATCGGAGCCGGCTATGCCGCCGACGCTAGAGACGTACACCATGGGCACGCCGCCCATCGACCTGGGAAGGTACGACGGGCTGTTGCCGGAGGTGCTGCCGATCGGGACTGACCAGACCAGGTCTCCCGGCTGGAACGGATTTCGCTGGGGGTGGTAGGGATCGGCGTTGATGCAGTAGAGTTTGCCGCCGCCGAAGTTGCCGTCGTAATCGGTGATGAACACCCGATTGGCCGGTTGCAGGTCGTCGGTCACGACGGGCGAGGCGTTCACGACATTGCGGTTCAGCGTCCGCTCCCACGCGAGTGATCCGTCCGTCATGCGGAACGCGCGGACACGGTTGCCGCTGGCGTAGATCACGACGCCGTTGCGCTCATCGAGGGCCGGCGACGTGAACGAGTCGACGTACGGGGTGGGGATGGCGGACTGCCATCGCACGGCCCCGGTGGAGCGTGAGAACGCGAATATCTTGTACTGGTTCGCGGGCTGGCCGGCGGGGCTGATTCTGCCCGCGGCGAAGACCAGGCCATCGTTCACGGACGTGCCGGCGTACACCGCTACTCCCGCTTGGCCGATGAACGTGATCGGGTTACCGTTGATGTCGGTGGAACGGATCCACGCCGGAACAGAGATCGGCGGCGCCGGCAGGGACACCATGGCGAGACGGTTGGAGTTGCCCGCCAGGTGCGTCCACGACCGCTCCTGGCAATGGGTTGACGCGGCGAACTGCGCACTCGCGATGGCGGCAAAGGCCCATTGCCCCGTGAGGACCACGCGCACCACCCCGGACCGTCGCAACGCGAAGACCGTGGGAATCCTTGATATGCGGGGGGCCAGGCAGACCATCCCAAACTCCGATCCCGTAGAAGCAACCGCCGGCGCCAGAACAGGCCGGCACATTGGAACAAAACGCGCGACGCACTTCTCAGCACGCCGCACGCACTCTCTCTATCTGTCAGCGGGGCGGGCCGGGCGCGCCTTACGCGCGCGGGCGCACCCCAACGTCAGCGGCACGCCCGGTGTGGGGACGGGCGCGGCGTCGCTGATCGCGTCTATGGAAATCGAACCACGGTCGTTGAGCACTCGCACAAACTGCACCGCTGACAACCCGGTGCCGGACAGGTCAAAGCCAATACCGCCGCCGGACCCGGCGTACCCGGCGCGAAGTTCATCAAATGTCTTGCCCACCGGATCGAACGCGGGATCGACAGGCTTGGTGAAATCAGAGTTCACGGCACCCTTGTCGATCGCGTACGGATCGGTCACGTCGGAGTAGCCGAGCGTCGGGAACAGACCCGCCGACGCCACGCGGCGTGCGGGCACCCAAGACATTCCGTCCGCGCTCACCTCGACGCGGGCGTCGCGGGGCGCTGCGAATACGCCGATGGTGATGCCGTTGGGGTAATCACCGTCGACCAAGAAGGAGTTGCCGAAGACCAGGAAATCGACGCCGAAGGGATTCGACGGATCGTCGACGATCGGCTCGTCGAAGCCCAGTGTCAATGACCCGCCCGCGCCGAGCGACACAATTTCGTCAGTCCCAAACGCCGGATTGAATGGAGTCACGACGCTCGGAAAGATCCCTTCGCCGGTAAACCGCTCGGGAGACCCGATGGCAACATCGGCGAGCGCAAACGCGGGATTCGCCCCGGTTCCGGGAGCATACCCGATCACCCGATCCGCGAAAGGATCGGCGCCCATCGCCGTTGAAGCACTCAGAAATAGAACCCAGGAACGAGCCAAAGCATGAAAACGCACGAGGCCTCTCTCACCGCTGTCAAGCGGCACGCAATCCTGATTCGCGCAGGATCGGTCCCCAGGAAAAATCCTTGGACGACTCGTGGAGTTGGTGTTCCGGGAAGCGCGGCGCGGGAACGGTGTGCCGAGCATTTCTCCGGAACCCTTGCCCGTGCTGTGAGGTCTCCTCCACCTCACTCACACGGGCCCGCGAGGGCCCATCGACAATCCTTCGGCAGGTCTTCCGGCTCCGGGCCAGCGAGTTCACCTTCCCGAACGAACCCGTGCCCTCGTGGCACTTGGATCCACCCAGTGGTTGCGAAGAAGTCAGGCACATCGCCAAACCTTGCTTCGCTTGAACTCGCGTTCACACCCGTTACGGCGGCGCGTCCGCGGCGGCTTCTAACCGCACTTCCCTTTTCACCGAGACTCGCGACCTGTGGGTCCGCTATCTCGGCACCGAAGTTACTAACAGCCTAGTCAATTCCGTTCAGGAATCAAGCAATTTGTCGTCGTTCCGCCAGGAAATTACGTAAATGCCTGTGGGACCAGCACTTAGCTTGTGGGCATCGCAGCACAACGGTGCCCTATGTTGGGGATTTGGTCAGGAGTGATACGGCGGGTTCGACCGTTGTCTCACCCGCTCGCTGTACCACGTACTCGTAACCCGGGAGCATCGACGCGGCACCGGTTTCGCCGTCGGCGCGGAGCGCGTACAGCGTGACATTAAACGACGGATGCCCCGCCGCCAGCAGCAGTCGGCGTTCCCGCGTGCGTTTGGCGATCCGGGCGAGTGTCTCCAAACAGGCCTGCGTCGGAGGACGTCCCTCTTCCATCAATCGCACGACTTCAAACGCGGCGCAGTTGTGAAGGGTCGATTCTCCTCGACCTGTTGCACCGGCGCTACCGATTCCGTTGTCGGTGTAGATGCCCGCGCCGATCACCGGCGAATCGCCCACGCGGCCGGGGATCTTGTACGACAGTCCGCTGGTACTGGTGCACGAGAACAGATTGCCGTGGACGTCGAGGCCCGACACGTGAATCGTTCCGTATGTGAACGGGGTGTTGCTCGCGGTCTTTGAATCTCCCGGCGGGGGACCTCCGGGTGTCGGGTTCGTCTGGTGACCGGCCCATCGGGCGTGGCCGAAGTCACTGACGGCTTCGTCCGGGCCGATCCAACCGTCCTTGTTCGAGAGCGATGCCTTCCAGTTCAGCCACCCCTGGCGTGCCTTGGGCGTGAGCAGGTCTTCCTCCTTGAAGCCGCACTGCCGAGCGAACTTGAGCGCTCCCTCACCCACGAGGAGAGCGTGGTCGGTGCGAAGCAGCACTTCGCGAGCCACCGCCGCGGCGTGCCGGACGCGGCGCAACCCGGCCACCGCGCCGGCCTTGTGGAGCGGACCATCCATCACAGCGGCGTCGAGTTCGACTTCTCCGTCCTCGTTCGGGAGTCCGCCGTAGCCGACCGAGAGTTCCTCGGGATCATCCTCCACCAGCGAGACTCCGGCAACGATGGCGTCGAGCAGCGGCGTGCCTGCGCCGTGGAGTTTGGCGGCCAAAGAAGTGGCAGGTGCGCCGTTCCAAGATGAGATCAAAACCGGACGGTGAGCGGTAGTGGTCATGCCAGATCACGGGAGGTGATCAAGAAATGATCCGGGATGTAACGCCGCTCAGCATCCCGACTGCCAGCGGAGAAAGAAATACGCAACATCACTTCCGTCAACACCGCCGTCGGCGTTGACGTCCGCCGCGGGGTCGCCGGTGCCCCAGACAGCGAAAAAATCCTGCACATCGGAACCGTCGACGCCGCCGTCCTGATTGAAATCCCCGACGCACACGGATCCACAGGCGGTGGAAACGGGTTGGCGATACACAATGTCGAGTGCGCTCTTGAAACCGAACTGGCTGGGATTCTGCATGAAGCTCAACGCACCGGTCGCAAGATCGATCGCGGCGGTATGAAAGGCCGGGTACGAGTCGTTGCCCGATATGACTTCGCCCGGCTCCCCCTGGACCCATGACACGCTCGCCGCCTCGAACGGGTACACGTGCGAGATCTGGAATGTCGGCGCCAGTGAGCCACCCACAGACCAGGAGCCGGCAGACCCCACTTCACCCGCGAAGAGCGGGTCAACATCGCGGATCGTGCCGGACGCTGGATCGAACACGGAGACGGCGTACACGCGTGCTTTGTCAGCGAACTGCACGCCAACGGGATGGTCGAACTCGGAATTGTGCAGCACCGCGAATGTGCCATCGCAGAGCGGCGCGATGGTCCAAACCCGCTGGGCCAGCAGCGTTCCGTAGTCGGGGTTCGTGTAGACCGGGTGAGGAATGACCAGCGGAGTGCCGGAGTTCGCAGGCAACTGCGGGCCTCTTGCTCCGGGATAGACAAGGACAGACTGGTGATCGCAGTACAGAATGTCTCCGGCGCCGTCAACAAACACCTCTCCCAGGCGCGCCTCGTCGAACGAACGAGGAACTTCTGCTACGACAGATACATCGCCGCTCAAAGGCACCAGTCGCAGGAGCACATCCGACGTGGCGCCCGCGGCGGCGGCCCTCGCGTACATGATCACGTCACCCGTTGACGCTTGGAACGCACCATCGACCAGTTCGCACCGCTGGGGGAGACTCCTTGCAAAGGCGTTCGCCTGAGCAAACTGGCCGAATGCCAGCGTGTCCGGATTGAAGAACGTGAGGGGATCACCGAAGAGCCACAGATCGCCGGTATCGGAGGCCGCGATACCGGTCCATGATCCTCCGGAGGTGAGGAAGTCGCGTGGAGATGTATCCACGCCGCGTTCGATGATCGTAACAGGCGCGCCGAAGAATCGGTTAGCGCTGAGCACATACGGACCATTGGGCACGGGCGGCGTGTTGATCAGCACCAGGCCGCCCACCGATCGACCGCAGGCAGGAGTGAGTCGGCCGATGGTCAGCGTGTTGTGGGTTGCGTCGATGACGTCGGGCTGCAGCCCCACTTGAAACTCGGTGGAGCCGCCCGACGGAAGCACCTGAGTAAAGGTAATCGCGTTGGTGTTTGAGTCATACGCCGCGCCGTTGTTCGGCGGGGTCGTAACGGTCCAACCGGTCGGGAGCGGTATCGAGATGTCTCCCAAGTCCAACGGCGTCGCGAGTTTGTTCGTAAACGTGGCGGAGATCAAGAGATTGGGCGTGCCGCGAACGGGTTGCAGCGTATTGCCGCCGGGAGCAGGAACGGAGGGCGGTCCGATGACGCCCGGCTGCACGTTGGTCGCATTGAGCCGCGCTTCGAGCGCCGGCGCGATGGCGATCGTCTGCGGTAGGGATGAGACGCCGAGCGTGGCACCGCACGCGTCGAGCGCGAAGATCTGCAACCCCTGGCCCAGCGCTGTTGCCGGAAACGAAGGATCAAAGCAGTCCAATATTCGGGTGGTGACAACGATTGACCGCGACTGCCCCGCAGCGAGGCTCGCGGTCCAACGCATTAGCCCGCCCTGGTTGAACAGTTGGCAGACGGTACCACCACCGCAGTCCTGAATGGCATCAAACGCTGCCATTCGGCCAGGAGTGATGCTCGAGCCCGACGTCGACAGAGTCACGACCGGGGCGGCGATTGAACCCGGGTTAGATACGACGATCGTGTGCGTGATGAGATCCCCTGCACGCAGCGGAGGCGGGACTGCGGGCACAGAAGATACTGTTACCGTGACCGGGGTGGGCGGCCTCGCGTTCACTTGAACTGATTGGGACGCCGTACGCTGAGCAACGCCGGTCGCGGTCACCGCGACCTGGAGGGACTGCGGACCCGTGAAACAGCCGGCGGTCAGGTTGGCCGTCAGATTGACGCTGGCACCGGGCGCCAGTGTGGCGAGGTTCCAACGGACCGACGCCGGATTCGAAGGCAACTGGGCTCCACCGTTGGATGCGTTCACAAATGCAAACGTCTGGGAAGTCCAAGTGAGGGTCACGACGACCGCGCTAGCCGTGGTCTGGCCCATGTTGGTCACAGTGATCGGCACGGCGATCGGATCACCTGCGGTGACAGGAGAAGGAGCGGTGATTGCGGGGCGGGGGTCGGGCTGTGTGGGAACGCAAGCCGAGTTCACGCACGAGGCGCCGGAGACCCACACGCCCGCACAGTTCGCCTGCGTGGTCACCGAACAGTTGTTGTTGACGCAACAGGAGCCCAGAGGTTCGTAGCCGTTGGCGCAGCAGGCAGGCATCCCGGTCCATCGGACGGCGGATGTGCCGTCGAGAATCTCGATGGTGGCGGTACCGCCGCCGGAAGCCGCGACCCTTGCGTGAATGCCGACAATATTGACGTTGTCGAGCACCGGCGGCGAGCCGTGGATTTCGATCAGCGGCGTTAAGCTGCACAGGCTCAGGACCGCGATGTCGCTATCCGCGGGGTTGTTCGTCAAATCATGCTGGAAGATCATGTATTCGCCGCCCGGCGAAACCAGCGAAACCCCGGCGCCGGGCAGCAGGCCCAGGTCATGCACCGCCGAGTTGAGATTCACCAAGTCATAGAACCTCAACTGCGGTTGCCCGGTCCCGCAGCCGGACGACGATGCGTTCGTTCGGACGTACGCGATCCGGCGTACGGAAAGTGGTGTTTCGTTTGCGACAGGCGGTTGGCCGCTCAGACCGCCCTGGGTAATTCCCTCGTCGTACCAGAGAGGAGCGTTGCCGTCGTTGGGGGTGCAGGGGAGGCAATCCTCGAAGAGCAGCATGAGCGGCTGACCCGCGATGGGCGGGATTGAGTAGATACGCAAACGCCGCCCCGCGCTGGGGCACCCTCCGAGTGCCCCACCCGCGGAAAATAGGTAATCCCGCGTGGGAGAGAGCCGCATGTTCAGCGGGCTGTTGGGGCTGCTCAGTTCCGGAGGCATCGGGTAAGAACGGTCCCCGGTATCGGAAGGGCCGAACTGCCCGTCGCCATCGGTATCGACGTACAGCGTTCCACCCTGCACGAGATACCCGAGCGCGCCCGCGGGAGTGTGGTAGTGCGGCGAAAACGGCTGGAACGCTCCCACCAAACTGCAGGGCTGCGCCGTCGCTCGCCCGAAGCATATCCAAAACGCCACAAATAGGATCGCCGCAGTTCCCTGTACCCGATGACTCATGACTCGTTCTCCTTCGGCTGCGCCTCAGAAGGATAGGCCGAACATCCACCGCCCAAACTCGGCTTGGTGCGGGAGTGGCTGAGATTTCGCGTCATTCGTCGCGGCGAGCTCGTGATTGCTTAATCGTCACCGCAATCGCGCCGGGCCTGAGCCAGGAGCTCACCAACGTGCTCCATTCCCTTCACCGCGGTCAGGATCTTCGGTTCCAACGGATCGATGACCTCACGCTCCAATCTCTTGGCGGCCTCGTCGTTCCACACGTACTTGATGGCATCAAAGCGGGCGCGGAGCTGCTTCATGGCGTCCATGAGGTTGGCCTTCGCGACGTTCGCTGACATCAGGGCATCTCCCGCTGATTTATCGGCCCGGGAGGTGCGGACTCCAATGCGGTCGGGGCGGTTCCAACGCCCCCGCCGCTCTCGCTGGGCGGGGCCATTCTTGCGTAGACCTCGAGCGTGTTGCGCATCGCGTCAAGGCGTGCGCACGCCAGCGGAATATCCCGGTGCAGCGCTTCGGACAGGGCCTGGCACGCGCCCTTGTACATCATCGCCTCCCGCTCCCACCGCGGCGCCCACTTGCGGACGTTCTCGGCGCGGCGTTGCGCGTCCTCCAGCCTCAGCTTGGCCCGTTCCAGCGCCTTGCGTTCCTGCACCACGCTCGCCGGTTCGGGCGCACGGCTGAGTTGCTTCTTGGCGATCTCCGCCTTGGCCGCGTTCACCGCGTCCTCGCGCCGGCGGATTTCGGCCTTCCAGTGCGAGGGCCGATCGGATGAGAGCCACTGCGACATCCGCTGCACATCGGCGTCCATGCTCGCCAGCGCGGCGGTCGCTTCGTCGACGAACTTGATGAGCGCGGCCTTGGCGTCGCTCAATGCTCGGAAGTCGTGGATTCTCGCGGACTCGCTCATGGTGCGTCAACGCTGCTGGAGATACTCCTCGATCTTTTCCGCTTTGCGCACCAGGAACGGCACGTGCTTGTCCGCGGCGGCGGTGAACCGTGCCAGTTGTTTCATGGTCGTTTCGAACTCTTCAGCGAACTTCAGGTGCTCCTGATCGCGCCACGTCTGGCCCAGTTCATTCATGCGCGCGTTGATCACGGTGCACTGCTGCTGCAGGAAGTCGTTGAAACGCTTGAGTTCGAGAGCGAATCGGCGGAGTTCGCCGGGATCTGCAACGGCTTTGGACATACACGAGGGTATACGGATAGCGGCGGGCCCTGTTGCGGTTGATCGGTCAGCGGCAACTCGGCGGCGGTACCAAAGCCATCCGCCCCGTGGGTGTTATTGGTCAGGCTCGTCTCCAGACCGCCTCATAGGCCTGTACCAACCGCCACACTCCGAGTCTTTCACAGGGTCATCGCATCCCTCACCGATTGCCCGCTCGCGCCACGACCGATCGGTTAACGTCCGAGTATGGGCGGGCCGCCGGCGAGACTGCCCCGGCCACCTCATCGAGCCGATACGACCATGACGCTGTAGGGCAACAATCGCCCATGACGGGATTGCGCCCAGGACGACGCCGCTGGGGTGAACTGAAGGGACTTTGCATGGCCACGGCTCGCTACGCACAATGCGGGTTTCGGCACGCCGCGGAGACCGCGGCGGTGTGGCTGGCGTGCTGCGCGGCTCTTCTGCTGAGCGCCTGTTCGTTCGCTCGTGACGATTCGCAGCCGGCGGGAGCCGCATCGTTCCCGATCTACTGGATGGGAACGACCGACGACAGCGAGGTGCGGTGGCGGAGCGGGATCAAGTGGTCCGACCGCCTGACGTTTGGTGCTGCGCCGGTGCGTCACGATAGTGTGGCCATTTACCAGCAGTGGATCGCGGATGACGTGCGATCCCAAGGAATCTCGATCACGACGGGACCGGGTTACGAGGCGACGCTGCGCGAAACGATGACCCGCGCGTTCGCGGATCGGGTGCCGCGGACGGATTTCTCCGGCTATGTGCTGCTCGACATCGAGTTCATCCCGCTGCTGTGGGGGAAGCGAACCGGGGGCCCGGACCTGTACATGGAGGCCGACCATGGCCCGCACCAGTTTGATCTTTGGTACACGTTTATCCGCGAGAGCCGACCTGACGTGATCCGCGATCTCGGCACCGAGGCTTCTGAGCGTGCGCTCGCCGACTCGTACGAGCGGGCCGTGCGTGATTGGCTCACGATGATGTTCCGGATAGGCCGCGAGTTGCGTCCGCAGGCCAAGTTCTGTTACTACGGCATGCCGATGGGTTCGCGGCACGTCAACTACAACGGAGCGGACCCGAACCTCTGGAGGGAGCGCAACGACCGATGCTCCTGGCTCATTGACTTGCAGGATGCGCTCATGGTCCCACTGTACCAGGATCGCTTCACGGTTCCCGACGGGCAGACGCCGCGAGGCCCGTACGAGAACACGATCGCGCAGAGCACAGACTGGATCGTCTCGAACATGCGCGAGGCCAAACGAATCGCCGGGACCAAGCCGGTGCTCGTGCTTGCCTGGGCCAAGTACATGGAGTTCGTGACGGGGCACGAAAAGCAGTTCCTCTCCAGCATCAATCTCGACCACATGTTCCGCCTGCCGAAGCAGAACGGCGCGGACGGCATGGTGCTTTGGGATCATTTCGAGAATGAAGCGGAATACGCCGCGGCACAGCAGTACATGGATGCCAACGTCAACGGCATTCTCGTTCAGTTGACCGGTCAGCCGACGGGCGGCGGTTCTGGAGGCGGCGGAAGTCCCCCACCACCTCCACCTCCCCCGCCCCCCACGCCACCCGAACAACCCAATGACCCGACGCCGCCGGGAAATGGCGGTGGCGGCGCACCGCCAACGCCACCGACCGGTGGTGGCGATGGCGGCACTCCCCCGGCGGGCGGAGGAGGTGGCACAGGCGGCTCCGGCGGCAGTTCAGGCGGCGATACGGGGGGCGGATCTGGTGGCGGCGGAACTCCACCGGGCGATCCCCCACCGAATCCCACGCCACCGCCCGCACCACCGCCGCCTACATCCAACGCCCAGCGCCCTGCACCCAGCCGCAAGTACGGACTGACGATCCGCGCATCCACAACTAATCGCACGACGGCCGCCCAGAACCGGATCTCACGCCCGGGCGATCCGCGGAACTCGGTCACAGTCTCCCGGCCCGGAGCCCTGCGCGTTAGACCGAAGACACCCCCGGTGGTTCGCGTGGTTCCCCCAACCAATCCCGGTTCCGGTCAATCCGGAAGCAGCAACCGGTAGTTCGCCGGTGATTCCTCCGATCAGAATGTCAATTCCTGCGTGCGAAGAATTTTTTTGTACCTGATGGAACCACGCATCCGTCGGCGACGGATATTCATGCGTCCAGAAGGCTACCGGCCGCTCGGAGGCGAGTTCGTTGTGTCTCTGGACCGTTGTGCTGAAATCCTGACCCCCACGAGACCCGGCACTTGGGTTTGTTACTGAGTGCCGGGTTCTTTTTTTTGGTTTGCGACTGCCGCACTTGGAGAGTTCGCAGCGCACCGACGCTGCGGTGCCTCACAGCCGGTTGTTTACTTCGATTCGGTCACCTTGCTCAGGTTGAGTTTCGTGCCCGGGGGAAGTTTCACAATTCTCGTGACAAGCGTCCGCGGCGGCTGATTCCATCGCACTTCGAAATCGACTTCGACAGGGTCGCCTACCGCGATCCCAGCCAAGGAAACGCCTGGCGCGAGATCCTGGAAGGGCATGATCATTTCCTTCATGCCGGTGACCGCGCCGGTCTTGCCGACGAACTGCGGGATCGCTTCGTGGTGGAGCGACAATGACTGCCTGGCGTCTCCGCTCGGCAGTGCGTCCACGATCGCCCTGACTGTGTAGGTCTGATCGGCGCCGCTGGAGGACTCTGCCGGGCCCATCGGAATGGTTCCGGCAGGCTTGGGCTCACTGCGTTCGCAAGAACAAAAAATCCCCGCGACCAGCGCGGGGATGACAACAGTCTTGAGCAGGTTCATCTATCTACCTCGCGATCGAGGGCGATTCAGCCAACCTTGACGCCGACGAATCCCTGGATGGCGACGAGGTCGTGGGCCAGATCGAGCGAGTAGGGAAGAGTCCACTTCTCGCCGATGCCGACGTGAACAACCTTGGCGGGGTGCTCGCGGCTGACCCAGTCGCGGTTACCACGGTTGTACACCACCATCCGCTGCTTGCGCATGCGCTGAGCACGCTTGAGCGCCCGCTTGTTGGTGGGGTCCATACGCATGAGGCGGGCGATCGTGGAAGTCTGGTCCGCGGTGCGGGGCAGCTTCTCGATGACGCACTGAAGATTCTGACCTGGCTTGAGTTTGGACACATCAACCGACATGGCGTATCTCCGAGTTCCTCAGCGGCGCTCGCCGTGGGGCCTAGATGATAGGCCCCTCTCCCGCAAAATTCTCACCCTATCGCATTGGCTCGACTACCTTACGACTTCCGAATCGGCGAGCCGAACTTCCGAAGACCCAGATTTGCTCGCGTGCCCGCCCCGAACCGGACATATGAGAGGTCGCACGCCTGTGCGCCCGTGTCCCGCAGTTTGCCGATCCCATCGCCGCCGTACGCTTGATCCGCGGCACTCCGTTTGCCCACGATGACCAACATCACCGGCACAGCCAACCCGAAGATCATCGACGCCTCACCGCCGACCAACCGCGCGGGCGGGTTGCCACTTGCTTCCGAACTTGGCGGCGACCTGCCCTGTGTGCGCTGCCGTTACAACCTCAAGGGACTATCGATCCGGTCATCCTGCCCGGAATGCGCCACGCCGGTGCGAGCGACATTGCTTGCGGTGGTCGACCCGCGTGCGTCTGAACTGCGGCCCATCGATCATCGCAAACTGACCTCGCTGGGGCTCATCGTGTGGGCCGCCGCCGCGTGCGCCGCCGCGTTTACCGCGTGGACCATCCGAGCGCTGGAAATATTTGGCTCCACGCAGACGTTCTCGGATGACACGCGATGGCTACGGCTGGCCACGCCGCTGCTCGCGGTCGTTTCCGGTGTCGGATCGATGGTGCTGATCCGCCCGCACGGTGGCATCCCGCCGCGATCACGTGTGTACGCGGCGATGGGTGCCGCGTGCTACCTGCCGATTGCCTGGCTCTTGTGGCTGACATTCAACCACCCGCGGTTCCGGCTGGCTGAGTATCCGACGCCTTCGGGCGAGCGAGCGATCGCGGGGATCGTGTTGTGTGCCCTGCTCATCGCCGCGCTCGTGCTGCTGCGTCCGAACGCCCGGATGCTGGCGGCGCGTTCGCTGCTGATGCGTACGGGGCGCGTGGACCGGCAAACGATGCGAGCGGTGGCGGCGGCGCTGTCGCTCTCAATCGCCGGCTATTTGTGCGGTTTGGTCGCGAATCAGGACCCCCGGCCCGGGCTGGACGTCGTCCGCAGCATCGGCGGGCTTCTGCTGTTGTGCGGGTGGGTGTTGTTCACGATCGGGCTCGTGGGGATTCTCTACGATTGCTGGCTGCTCAGGGGCGTCGTGGCGGAACCCCCGCTGGCGCTCGAGGACCTGCTCACCGCGCACAAGGGCACACGGCCCAGCCGCACGTGGGCCAAGACCGATCCGGGGCGGCCGGCATGACGCAGGCGGAACGAGACAAGTTTGATTCGTTGCTCGAGGAAGTCATCGAATCCCTCCCGGCGGGGATTGCGAAGCTTCTTGACGAGATGCCTGTGATCGTTGAGGACTTCCCCGCTGACGATGTGCTCGAAGAGTTCCGCAATGCCGACGGCACCCTGCCGGCCCGCGACGAACTCTGCGGTCTGCACAGCGGGATCGCCTTCACCGAACGCGCCGGCGACGACACCGGCGATCTTCCCGCTGGCATCTACATCTATCGCGAGGGGATCATCGCCCAGGCGGGCGGGTGGGAAGGCCCCGAGGCCGAGGAGTACATCCTCGACGAGATCGAGATTACCCTTCTGCACGAGATCGGTCACCAGTTCGGACTTGATGAGGACGACCTTGAACGTCTGGGATACCAGTAGTACACACCGGCGGCAACGCCCGCTCAGGAACAGCACCATGCTCGGAAAGAACTTTGTGTTGGCGTGCATCGCCTCGGGCCTCGCGGCAGTTTCGTACGCCGCGGACACCGCCAAGGTGGCCTGGCTGGAGATTTCCGGCGCGCCGTCTGAGCGGCCGCACGAGCTGGCGTGGCTGGTGGGTTCGGCGGATCATCCGACGCTGCGGGAGGTGATCGAAGGGATCGACGAGATCGCTCACGACGGCGAGTGCCGGGGCGTGGTGATCCGGCTCAAGGACGCGGAACTGAGCGCATCGCAGGTCGAGGAGATCGGCGCGGCGATCAAGCGCGTCCGGGGGGCGGGCAAGAAGGTGCATGTGTTCGCAGAGGGGTACGCCGCGACCGACCTGATGCTGGGCTCGTACGCCGATGAGATCATCGCCCAGCGGGGCGGCGAGGTGACGCTGCCCGGGATTTACATGGAGGAGATGTTCCTGGCCGACACGCTCGCGTGGGCGGGCGTGAAGGCGGACTTCGTGCAGGTGGGCGATTACAAGGGCGCTTCGGAGATGTTCGCCCGCTCCGGGCCGAGCAAGGAGTGGGACGCCAACATCTCGCAACTGCTCGACAGCATGTACCAGCACATGCGTGAGCCGATCAAGCTGGGCCGCAAGCTCGATGATGCCAAGCTCGACGCGGCGATGAACGAGGCGTGGATGGCCGACGCCGCGGACGCCAAGAGGGTGGGCCTGATCGACGCGGAGGCTGATCTGCCGGCGCTGAGCGATCACCTCAAGGCCACGTACAACGGCGAGGTGGAGTTCGACAAGCATGAGCTGGGTGACGCCGGAACAATGACCCCGGACGCTTCGAACCCGTTCGCGATGATGGCGGCGCTGAGCAAGCAGCCCAAGAACAAGCCGACCGGGCCGACAATCGCGGTGCTGCACATCGATGGAGAGATCATCGATGGCGAATCCAAGAGCGGTTTCAGCGGCGGCGGCTCGGTGGGCAGCCGCACGATCCGCAATGCGCTCGAGGACATCCTGGCGGAGAGCAACATCAAGGGGATGATCGTCCGCATTGATTCCCCCGGCGGGTCCGCGATCGCCAGCGAGGTGATCTGGCAGGGCGTTCGGCGTGTGGCCGCGACCAAACCGGTGTGGGTGAGCGTCGGGGGCATGGCGGCGTCCGGGGGCTACTACATCGCCGTGGCCGGAGACAAGATCTACGTGAACCCATCGAGCATTGTGGGTTCCATCGGCGTGGTGGGCGGCAAGATGTCGCTCAAGGGGCTGTTCGACAAGTTCAACGTGCACGTCGTCGGGCGCGGTCGTGGGCCGCGGGCGGGCATGTTCAGTTCGACGTCGCCCTGGTCCGTGGAGGACGCGAACCTGGTGCGGCAGAAGATGACCGCCACCTACGAGCAGTTCACGAAACGGGTCACGGCGGGCCGATCCAGCATCGACCTCAAGACCACAGCCGAGGGACGGCTGTTCACGGGGGACAAGGCGATCGCGATGAAGATGGCGGACAAGATCGGCGGGCTGGACGACGCGATCAATGACATGGCCGAGTCGCTCAAGATCGATGAGTACGACGTGATGGACTACCCCGGTCCGCGGGCGCTGGGCGAGGTGATCCAGGACACCCTCGGCGGGCTGATGGCGGCGCCGCAGATCAAGTCCGCGGCGCCGACGCCCATCGGCGCCCAGGTCCGGGATGTGGTCCGCGAAGTGGTCGGCGAACGTGCGTGGAAGCAGTTGGCCCCGCAGGTGCGGGCCTTCATGCTGATGCGTGACGAACCCGTGCTGCTCACCTCGCCGCACGCGATCATCTGGAAGTAAGCCTGACGCTCAGATCGTCATGATTTCCTTGGACTTCTCTTCGACGCGCTTGTCGACCTCGCCCTCGTACTTCTCGAGGAGTGCCTGGATTTCTTCCTTGAGCGATTTGATCTCGTCCTCGGGAACGTGAGAGCCCGGGGCCTTGGAGAGCGCGTCGGCGTGCTTGTTGGCGTCGCGCCGGGCATTGCGGACAACGACTTTGGCCTCTTCGCCCATCTTCTTGACGCGTGCCGCGTCCTTCTGGCGGCGGTCGGTGCTCATGGCGGGCAGCATCAGGCGGATCTGCTTGCCCTCGACCATCGGGTTGATGCCCATCTGGGCCTTTTCAATGGCCGTCTTGATGGCGCTCACGATGCTCGCGTCGAACGGCTTGATCAGGAGCTGCGTCGGTTCGGGAACGCTGATCGCGGCGATCGCCTTGAGGTCTGTCGTAGAGCCGTAGCACTCAACTTTCAGGAACTCCACGAGCGCGGGCGACGCGCGGCCGGTCCGCACACCCCTCAGCTCGTTCTTGAGGTAATCGAGCGCTTTTTCCATGTGCTCTTCGGCGGTCAGAAGAATAGTGTCGGGATCGTTCATGGCATCGGTTCCTGTTGAAGCGCGCGGGCCAGGTCGCCCGGGCGGAAAGTTCCTCGTAATAGTAGTGATCCGGCGGGTCTTACGCCGAGTGCAGACGCGTCCCGATGCTCTCCCCGTTCACCACCCGGGCGATGTTGCCGGGCTTCTTGAAGTCAAAGACCACCACCGGCAGGTCGTGCTCAGCGCACATGGCCATCGCGGTCATGTCCATCACCTTCAGCCGCTGGTTGATGGCGTCGGTGAAGGAAACGAAATCGTACCGCTTGGCGTTCTTGTCCTTCTTGGGGTCGGCGGTGTAGATGCCGTCCACCTTGGTGGCCTTGAGCAGCGCGTCGCAATCGAGTTCGGTCGCCCGCAGGCTGGCGCAGGTGTCGGTGGTGAAGAACGGATTGCCCGTGCCCGCCACCAAGATGACCACGCGGCCCTTCTCCAGGTGACGGATCGCCCGGCCCCGGATGAACGGTTCGGCGACCGCACGGATCTCGATGGCGCTCATGCAGCGGCAGTCGACACCCAACGACAGGAGTTTCTCCTTGAGGGCCAAGCCGTTGATGACGGTGCCGAGCATTCCCATGTGGTCGGCGGTGGCCTGCTGAATGTGCCCCTGCGACGCCAGTTCCGCGCCGCGGATGATGTTCCCGCCCCCCACTACCACCGCCAACTGCACGCCAGTTTTGGCTGCGTCCTGAATCTCACCGGCGATCGAGGCCAGGTCCTCGGGATCGATCCCGAAGGTGCCGGACTTGCAGAACGACTCTCCGCTGATCTTGAGCAGGATGCGGTGGTACTTTTGTGGCATGGGTGGCAGGTTCCGTGGGGATGTAGTTCGGACGTTCAAAAGTAGCCCGCCGCGGCGGGGTTTGCAGGGGCGAGCCCATGGCGGCCGTGTGGGTGACCAACGCTGCCCAAGACGATGCTGCGGCCGACTACTCATCGTTACATCGACGCGTCGCGGTCTTCCGATGACCCGTCGGCGCGAGAGCTTCGGACGTTTCTCGGCACCGCGAGAACCTGACAAGACCACGCCGGTGGCAGCCCTGGTATGGGATGCCGGTAACCACTGCAGAACATTGCGCGTGGAATCAAGCCAACGCCCCGATCATTCCCGACGCACCATAGAACGCGGTTCATGACGCAACCTTTGTTCGCGCCGTTCGTATGAGATTGGCCGACTTCACGCCGCGCGAGCGGCGATCGGCAACCGCACTGGGGTGGTGCGTCCCGAAACTCCGACGTAATCGGAGCCGCTCTTGCCTGCGCCTTGCGGCACGCAAATTGCCGCGAATGAGCGAAGAAAAACGAGCAGAAACATGGACGGACACCCAGACACGCAGCATCCATAGCCATGTTCGCGCACCGCCCGGGTAGGACAACCCGCCGGCGGCGCGCCAAAGCACATGGGGTGAGCGAAGCGGTATGTGCCGCCTCGCGGAACGGATGATCCACTCTCGGGATCGTGATCGTGTCACGCTCCCGCGCAGTGCAGTACGCGGCGTGCGCTCGCGGGGGTTTTCGCACGCCGTTGAATCAGACAGGAGTTAGTTATGATGAAGAAATCCCCGTATTTTCTCGCACTTCTGGCCGCTACGGCGGCCACCGCCGTCGGTCAGACGGACCTGCCGGTGCCCGAAGGCACCGTGATACAGCGTCTGCGTGTAACGCCCGAGGGCGTTGTGCCGGCCGGGTACGGCGACCGCGCCGCCAGAACGTACGACTCCATCTCCGCCGCGGCGTGCGCGACGTTTCTGGGTTCCAACCACATTTTGGATGACGTCAACTTCGGGCCGGTGGGCCCGTGGGCGTCGACGACCGGAAATGTGCTCAGGACGATCACCGTGCCGGTGGGTAACAGCGGCACGACGGCACTCTCGTTCGACCTGCGCATCACGATCTGGGACACGGCGTCGTTCAGCAACAACCCGATGGTTTCAGCGAGCGCCACGCCGCTGTTCCGCGCCACCGTTCCGATCAACAACATCACCCAGGGCATCTTCACTCTGGAGTTGACGCCGAACACGCCGCCGACGCTTCCGGACAACCAGGTGTTTGTCGAACTCGAGGCGTTCCAGCGCGGTACGACCACCCTGCTGCCCCTGGGCGGCACGAACCCCTCGGTGCTATGGGGCGTTGAGCTGACCACCTCCGGGCCGGGCTCTTCGACGGCCGACTGGGGCCGCGATCGCAACAACAACGGAGTTCTGGAGGGCGGGGCGGTGGGCGCTCCTCCCGCGGAGCACAACCAGAGTGCTTTCAATGGCGGCGCGTGCAATGCGCAGTTCATCAACCTGCCGATCGAAATCACGGGCGATATCGCCGTGACCGCCCCCCCGAGCACCACTTTGGGAGCCATCTCCGATTCGCAGACTCGCACCGATTCGTACACCGGAGGCCAGGTGAAGTGGTTCTCCTTCACCCTTCCGGGTGACGTGAGCGACGCCGCCCTGACGTTCCTCGATATCGACACCGTAGGGTCGTCCATGGTTGATACCTCGCTTGGCCTCTTCGACGCCCAGGGGAACCTCATCTGGTCGGACGAGAACAGCGGACCTGATGAGCAGGCGCAGCTCACGTTCGGCGTCGGCCGGCGAGCGGCCAACGGCAACGGGCTGCAGTTCGACGGGTACGACGGCGAACTCACCGGCGGGCAGACGTTCTTCCTCGCGGCCACGGGCGGCCCTGCCACGTTTGACGGCGGCTTCTCTGCGGTGAGCACGGGCACGGCAACGGGGAACATCAAGCTCAACTTCAGGAGCAATGTGAACGGCGGTCCGCTGCCGCCCAGCGTGCCCCCCACCGGGCACGAGCTGGGCACTCTGCTCGCGCCGGGCGTTCAGGGCACGGCGGAGTTGCCGGGGCTCAAGAACGTCATCTGGAACGTCTTTACGCTCTGCAAGGCCGCGGACGGCACCACTCCGGACGACTTCCTCGACATCGACTTCTCCCGAAGCGATACCACCGGCGACGCGGACTCCGCGACCTTCCTGTACGATTCGGACGGGAATCTGGTCACGTTCAGCGACGACGACGGGCCGGGGCTGTTCCCGCAACTCTCCTTCGGTTCGACCGGTCCACGCGGCCCCTATTCGCCGGGCGGGCAGACGTTCGCCGGCGAGAACGGTTCGCTGCCCGCGGGAACCTACTACCTCGGTTCGGCGTTCCTGAACGTGGCGACCATCGCGGGGAACAACCGGTTCCATCTTCGCCCCACGAGCGGGAACGACCTGGCGATCACGACCGACTTCCTGACGGGAATCCTGGATTGCACACCCTCGTGCCCCGCGTGTGCGGCGGACTTCAACCTCGACGGCGGCGTCGATGGCGGGGACGTAGAAGCCTTCTTCACCGCCTGGAGCAACGGCGATGGGTGCGGCGACGTCAACCTTGACGGCGGGGTCGACGGCGGCGACGTCGAGACTTTCTTCACCGTCTGGCAGTCGGGCGGTTGCTGATCGGACACGACTGAGTCGATATCACGGAGGATCTCCTTCCGAGAGTCAGAAAACACTCTGCGACTCAGACACACTCCTGGAACCGCCGGCGCAGGCACGCCGGCGGTTCGTTTTTTGTTGGCACATCCCGCGGTTTGCCCAACGACCGGCCCGCCGTATACTCGCGCATGCAACGCGCCTTTCTTCAAGCGCATTGGTCGCATGTTGCAATCTTCTCCTATCCGGTCCCGCAGGAGTTGCTGGTGCCGCACCTGCCGGCGGGATGCACGCTGGACACGCTCCACGGCAGCGCGTGGGTCTCGCTCGTCGCCCTGGACTTTGACGAAATCAAGGTGAAAGGTTGGTCGATTCCCTTCCATTCCGCCTTTCCCGAAGTGAACCTGCGCTTCTATGTTCGGCACGGAAAGGACCGCGGCGTCTGCTTCATCCGCGAGTTCGTGCCGAAGAAACTGGTTGCGCTCGTGGCGTCCAAGGTATACCACGAGCCGTACAAGGCCGTGAAGATGTCCAGCAGCGTCCGGCGGCTCACTGACGGGACTCAAGTGGATCACAAACTGCACATCGCGGGACACACCCAACGCATCACGCTGGCGACGACTTCGGAGCCGCCGATGCTCGCGCCAGCAGACAGCGACGACGCGTGGTTCAAGGAGCAGGAATGGGGCTTCGGGAAAACGGCCAAGGGCCGCACGCTCAAGTACCGCGTGGCGCACCCGCAGTGGCTCACGTATCGAGTATCATGGCACGAGGTCAAGTTCGATTGGCAACGGGTATACGGCGAGCACTGGAAAGTGCTCAAGGGACACAAGCCAAAGAACGTCATTCTCGCGGAAGGCAGTCCGGTCACCATGTTCGATGCGGGAGAGGTGGCGTAGCGGGCTGAGCTACAGAGGATTGGCGTTCGGGGCCGTTCCCAGGACATGAACAAGGTTGAGTCGCCCGCCACGCCACAGGTTTGTGCCTGCGCAAGACGCGCGACTTGAAGAGATGTCGGCTTGCCGGCTCAGCAGCCCCCGGCGGTCCACACAACGAAGAATGCCTCAACGTCTCCGCCATCGACGCCGCCGTCCTTGTTCACATCGCCGCTCGGATCACCGCCGCCCCAACTCTCGAAGAACGCCTGCACGTCGGCGCCGTCGATGCCGCCGTCCTGATTGAAGTCCGCGGCGCAGTCCCGCTGGTGCGCGGCCAACGCGTTCACGATGCCGTATCCACGCACGAACAACGGGTCGGGTGCGCCGTTGGCCACCTGGTCGGACGCGGTCGCGAACAGGTTGGCTCGCATCTGGTCCACGGTCCAATCGGGATGGGCCTGCGTCATGCAGGCAACGGTCGCCGCGAGCAGCGGCGTCGACAGCGATGTGCCGCTCGCTGTGGCGAACGCGGTCGGACTGTTGGGGTCTACGCAGGCCGTGCGACGTCCGCACGCGAGCAACTCGGGCTTCACACGACCATCGGCCGTCGGCCCGTCGGAAGTGAAACTCGCCTCGACGCCCAGGTTGTTGACGGCGCCGCAGGTCAGCACTTTCAGGCCGTCCGCCGGCGCGATCAGGTGAGACGTCGCCGCGTCCGCATCGTGCCCTTCGTTTCCGGCGGCGGTGCAGCAATGAACGCCGTTCGCCGCGGCGGTGTTGAGGGCGATCGTCGTGACGGCGGTGTGACCGTTGAGGTCCGCCTGGGTGTACCAATCGATGTATCCCAGCGAGGAGGTCGTCACGTCTACGCCCCTCGCCTCGCAGTATTCGATCGCCGCGGCGTAGTAATCCTCTTCGATCTGGGTCTCGGTGGGAACCACCTCGGTCTTGCACAGGATGAACGACGCGTCGAACGCGCCGCCGATCATCTCACCGGGCAGGTACGACGCGAGGCAGCTGAGAATCAGCGTTCCGTGCTCGTGCTGACCCGCGGGGTCGGAAGCCTCGATACCGGTGTTGTCGTCGTTGTTGATGAAATCGTGCTCGGCGAGGATGTGCGGAAGGTGAGCGGGGTTGTTGAAGACATCGTGGATGCGGCTGAAGCCTGTGTCGAGGATTCCCACGATGACGCCCGCACCTGTGTACCCGCGGTCGTGCATGGCCGGGAGATTCATCTGCGTCAGTTGATCACCGCTGCGACCGTAAGCCAATCGCTGCGAATAGCCGCCGGAATCAGCTTCCAGGTCAATGCACGGAACTGGACGGGTGCCGCGGACGGGCTGAACCGCGCGTACGAACGGCAGCCCGGCGATCGTCCGCAGTTGTTCGGCATCGGCCACTACGCTGATCGCGTTGGCCCATCGCGATTCGGTCCGGGCATGAGCGCCCGTCGCAGCGACCGCTTCGGCGTACCGGGAGGCGATCGGCAAGTCGCGGGCATCGAACAACCCCGGATCTGTCCGCCGCAACTGGCGGCGCTGCACTTGGCGGGCGTCGGCGGCAGATTCCAGACCGGCGATCGCTTCGGATTCGGCCCGCGCGGATTCGAACCCCTTGTCAGCAAAGAACACCCAGACCGGCTGGCCGGGAGCGTGCGCGACGGATGCGGACTGTGCAAGCGCGGCACCGCAAGTGCCCGCAACGGCGGCGACAAACAGGGTCTTTTTCACCGAATACTCCCGAGAGCGGCAGAACTGCCGTGGAAAGAAACCGAACTCACCGATCCAGATCCGGACTTATGCCGCTACGTACGCGATACGCTGCGGTTCCTTCATGATACGGCTGGAGCCAGAGCCCGAGGCACGATCGGTGCACAGATTGAGTCGTTATCGGGGCAGGCGTGATGGCAGGCATCCATCCTCCGTCGATCGATGCCGGCGGAGGAGGAACGGCACCGCGTGAACTCGATTGCGAAAACGTCCAAAGGCGGGCCCGGCGGGGAAAGAGCAGAGGGCGCTTCGTGTTGCCTGATTTCGGATCGCTGCGGAAGATCCTGGCAAACGCGCAGCAGCGGCAAATCCGCGGCGACGTGCCGAATGAGAAGTTCGGTGTGCCGCGAATTCAATGGCTTCGGGAATCGCTCACGCGTTGAACAGGGACATGGCGAAGGAAGTATCTGATCCCTTACCGGGTTGGGAGGGTAGAGATCGTGAAGTTGTGCACCAACCGTTCAATCTGCTCGCCATTGGATGAAATCCGGTGTCGGCAGATTCATCAGCGTAGCGGCGAGGACGGAGCAGAAGAGCACCATGCTCACGATCCGGTACACCGCGATCTTCGCCCACAATACGGGGTGAGGCAGTTCGCCTGATGTGTGCAACCACGTGGGAGACTCTGCCACCATGCTGCTGAGGAGGCGGCGGTGGCGATGGAGCATGGTTGGCGTGGCGTAGCGACGGTTGTGTTATTCCAAACATCTGCTGAACCGACGATGATCGCAACAGTCGGCCTGTGCCGCGATATGGTTGAGGTTCTGGCGCAGAATGATGGAGAGGTCAAGAAACTTCCGCTCGGCATGCAATCCGACGGGCGGTCGCCGGAGATACACCGGTAGGTCGTTGGATTCGTGGTCGTCCATTGCTCGGAGATCGCTATGGGGTTGAACAAGTTCGGAACGTCGCTCGCCGCGGTCTTTCTCACCTGCAGTTGCTCAATGGCCCAGTCGTGCCCACCAAGTTCCTGGCGGCTGGTGAGCGCGGCGAGCCCGGGGCCGCGTCACTCTCACCAGATGGTGTACGACTCCACACGCGGAACCGTCGTGCTGTACGGCGGCGCGTTCGGAGTTTTTCCGGATTACACAGAGCTCGAGGACACCCTCGACCTGGTCGGGGACGTTTGGATTGCGAGACCAATCCCTTCGCCCTGCCCCAAGCGATGGGAATACGGCTGGACGTTCGACCAGGCACGCGGCGTGATGGTGCTCAACGGCGGCGCGAGTTTCGTGGGAATCCCGGGCAATCCCAACAACCATCACATCGGCGGCACGTACGAACTAGACGGCAACGTGTGGACGCTCAAGACGTTCGGCGGACCCAACGCCCGGCACGGCAACATGCTCGCGTACGACACGCGTCGGAACAGGGTGGTGCTCTTTGGTGGCAAGCATGATGTTGTTGGGACCTGGGAATGGGACGGCCAACGGTGGACGGAAATGAACCCGCCCGCCCCTGTTCCGCCTCCGCGTGCGTTCGGCGGATTCACGTTCGACGAACGGCGGGGCAAGACCGTCCTGTACGGCGGGGCCGACAACTCATTCAATGCGCTGGGGGACGTTTGGGAGTGGGACGGCGCCAGATGGAGACAAGTCACCTCCCCTACTCCGCCTCCCGCGCGGCGCGGGCACATCATGGTCTACGACAGCTACCGGCAAGTTTGCGTCGTGTTCGGCGGAATCGCTCCGACCGGCTACACGAACCAGATCTGGGAGTACGACGGCGTATCGTGGAATCAGCGGACAGTCACCGGCGTCGCGCCGATTGGAAGAGACCTGTTCGGATTTGCGTACGATCGTGGTCGGAATCGATTCGTGCTGGCGGGGGGCCAGAAGATCAACGGCCAGCACGCAGACACTTGGGAGTTGCTCGGCGATCCTTACGTTCAGACCCCGCCGGCGGCGGTGTCGGTGCGGGCGGGCGAATCGGCGGAGCTGTCCGTGGACGTCGTGGGTACAACTCAACGAACGCTCCGTTGGCGGCGTGGCGGTGTCGAACTCGCGGACGACGCACGGGTGTCCGGCTCAGCATCCGGTCGTCTGACCATGACGAACTGCGGCCCATCTGACGCCGGGCTGTACGACGTCGTCGTCACAACCGCCTGCGGGACGTTCTCGACGTTTCCGGTGACGTTCGAAGTCGCATGTCCGGCCGACTTCAACTCCGACGGCGGTGTCGATGGCGGGGATATCGACGCGTTCTACATCGCCTGGGCGGCCGGAAATTCCCCCGCCGATTTCAATACCGACGGCGGAATCGACGGATCGGACGTCTACGAATTCTTCCAGCGTTGGGAGACAGGGTGCTGATTCCTGGGATTCACAGGCCTCGGAAGCGTTCAGCGGCCTGCTCCGCCTACCGCTCTTCGTCCGAGCGTGTGGTTCCCCGCGGCCAAAGCTCGCCCCGACGTTTACCCCCCGACTCGAGACCCCAAGAACGAATGCCGGAACTCGCGATACCGAGTTGCTGTGGAGGCAACTCGCCATTGTGTGTTTATGAAGTGCCGAAGGAGGGACTTGAACCCTCACACCTTTAGGGGGTACCGGATTTTGAATCCGGCGCGTCTGCCATTCCGCCACTTCGGCTGGTGCTGAGGGCCATGGTAGCCAACATGTTGGGGGATTTGCCATGACCGGCGCCGCAAGATGCAATCGCGTGCGGCGCCTGCGGTCATGAGTCACCTTCTCGTCCCCGGGGCGCTACATCTTCTTGGCGACCACCATCCGCGACTGCATGAAGCCGGGGAGCAGGCTGTCGACACTCATGATCTTGAAGCCCAGCTTGGACATGATCTCCTCGACTTCGCGCATCGAGTCGATGGGGTACCAGGGGCCACGCGGCGGGCGGATTTTGTATTGCACGGCCTTACGCATCTTGATCAGAGGGTCGTTCACGTACAGCATCAGGGCCAAACGATCCGAAGAGACTCTGGCGAGCTCCTTCAGGATCGACATGCGCACCTCGGGGGGCGTGTGGCCGAAGAGACGGCAGGAGAAGGCCGCGTTGAACTCGTTGTCCTTGAAGGGCAGGGCTTCTCCATTCGCCTGGTTCAGTTTCACATTCTTGGCATTTGCGAATCGCCTTCGGGCCACGCCGAGCATCTGCTCGGAAATGTCCACACCCTGCACAAGGGCGAAGTGCTCCGCGAGGGGCACCAATGTTCTACCGGTACCGCTGGGGAGTTCGATCACTCGCCACTCTGCGGGCATCGATCTCGCTGCGCGCGTGATGGACTTGATTTCCATGTTATGGAAAACGCGGTCTCGAACGTTCTTGAGCCGCTGGGCGTCGTACACCTCAGCGACGTTCGGATCCTGGTAGTTTGTTCTCGCGGGATACTTGGAATCAACCTGGCCCATCACACTCCTCGCTTCGGAAATTGCGGATCGTCACGGATGCTTCCCGAATCAGGCTGATGACCACGCTGTCGCCAGCCCAAAGCATCCCACAGTAAGCGCCCGGCGCGAGCAACGCTGGATGCACTTGTGCACTGTCCACAGCGAGCGATCTCAGTTATCGGCGTTCGACTCGACCTTCCATTCGTGTATTCCAGCCGACCAACCGTCCTGCATCGACACTTCCAGTCGGAGTTCGGCAGCCTCGACGGGCTTGAATGTCACCTCGCACCAACGGTCTTTCGCGACGGTGAAAGGTCCGGTCGCTTCGACCGGCTTCCACTGATCTCCGTCCTTGAAAAGCAATCGCCAAGCCTTGGGCACGCGGCACTCACCTCGACCAGTGTCGTCGAACCAGTACACCTTGGCGGATCCGATCGTAACCGGTTTGGGCCAGGTGTACCCCACCCACTCGGTGCCTCCCTTGTGCGGCCACCAGTGGCACAACGCCGCTGGCTGCTCGGCAGAGTTCATCGGCTCGATGCCGTCGTGGATGCCCTCGGGATTCGCGATATTGCTCAGGTATGACACCCCTACTTTCGCGTTGGTCTCCAGGCCGGTAATCCGCGGCGGAGGCGGTGAGCCTGGAAACCAAACCTGCATCGGTCCGGGTGTACGGTTGTCCCACGCGTAATAGGGGATGGCGGTGAAGCCGACCGATCTGGGCTTGCTTGATGTTCGGTAGAGCGTGCCGGTCCACTCCGGTTGCTGCGCCACCACCGCGGTTCCCTGGATCGTCACAATTCCTCCCAGCAGGCCGGGACGGCGAGCTGTTTTGAGAGCCGCGTCTGCGGGCACCGCGAATGACCAGAACGGCGCATCGATATCCGTGCCCTCAACGCAATACACGAGCGGTCCGCGCGCGATAGCCAAGCGTCCGCGATTCTCCGCGACGTTCGGGTTCGCCTCGACGCGTCGTACGGGCATCGGCAACGACAGGCGCACACGATCACCTTTGCTCCACTCGCGGTCAAGCACGATGTACCCCTTCACGACCTCCGGCTTCTCAACGCGTTGGCCGTTGAGTTCCACGCCGGCGCCCTCGCACCACCCGGGCACTCGAAGGTGGACTGCTGCTTTGACGTTGGTGTCGGCTGTGGCGGCGAAGGAGACCTCGCCGTCCCACGGATAGTCCGTCGTCACGTCAAAGCCCAGATCGTGGGCGTCGATCGTGGTGGCGACCTGGCCCTGCACGTAGAGGTTCACCCAAAGATCACGGCCGCGAACGGAGTAGGCGTAATCGCCCAGCGACGCGAGCGTTCTCATCACGTTGGGCGGGCAGCAAGCGCAGCCGAACCACTCCGATCGGTGATGATTCCCCATGCTGGCCAGCGGATTCACGTAGAAGAAGCGTGTGCCGTCGAGCGAAACACCCGAGAGGATGCCGTTGTACAGGGCAGTCTCGACACAATCGGCGTAGACCGAGTCGCCGAGGGCGATGTTCATGCGGTGATTCCACATGGCCATCGCTACACTGGCGCACGTTTCCTGGTAGGCCGAGAGGTTGGGCAGGTCGTAGTCGTGCGTGAATCCCTCGTTGCCCGCGCTGGGACCGATGCCGCCGGTCAAGTATGTGTTGCGTTCCGCGGTGTTCCGCCACACGCGTCGAGCCATTTTGAGGAGGCTGTCGTCCTTGCGTGCCGCGCCGATATCAACGCACGCCGACATCAGGTACCCGAACCGCACGGCGTGCCCATTGGGGCACGTCTGCTCCCGGACGGGAACGCTGTCCAGCCAATACTCGCCGTTGTACTGGTCCTTCGGGGTCGCGTGTTCGGTCGCGAAAAAGTGAGAGCCGCGGGCGTTGATGAAGTAGGTCGCCAAGTCCATGTATTTGGCGCGGCCGGTCACGTCCGCCAGTTTGACAAGCGCCAACTCGATTTCCGGATGACCGCAGTATCCGGCACGCTTGCCGGGTCCGTCGCCGAAGGTCTCGCACAGAAGGTCGGCGTACTTCGTCGCCACGTCCAGAAGCGTGCTTTTTCCGGTCGCCAGTTTGTGCGCTACCGCGGCTTCAAAGAGGTGACCGGCGCAGTACAGCTCGTGATGATCCCTCAAGTTGGAGAACCGCTTGTCCGGGGCGTTCACTTCGTACCAGGTATTCAGATACCCGTCCGGGCGCTGCGCCGCGGCGATCTTGGCGATGATGCCGTCCACACGGGCTTCGAGCTGCGCGTCCGGGTATGCCCCGAGGGACAACGACGCGGACTCGATGCACTTGTACAGATCGCTGTCGATGTACACAGGTCCCTTGAATCCCTCACGCTTGCCCGCGGCGGCGAGTTCAAGGTCGGTGATGTTCCCGAACTTCTCGAGCATATCCAGGCCGTGTTGAAGCGAGATTTTTCGGTTCACCTCACGCCGCGGGGCCCAGAAGGCGTCCGCGATCTTGACCCGCACAGTGTTCGCGTGCAAAGGTTGATTCGCCGCGGATTCGGGCTCGGGGGCGATGAACTTCGCTTCGACGCTTGCGGTCAGAGCGGCGACAACCACCAGATTGACTGCGCAGATCGGGACAGTTGATTTCATCGGAGTATCTCCGGAGGCAATGCGACGGAAGGACCAAGCCCAAGCCAGAGGATAGTGAGCGTGCGGACCCGAGTCGCAATCCCGGCCGAGTATGGCCCGCGGTGCGGCCCACGAACGTACCATGCGGTCCATGCCGCCCACCGGCGACTCGGGCCAAGCACAACAGAGCGATGCCGAACTGCTCGCCCGGATTTCGCGGGGCGACGATGCGGCGTTCGCGGCCCTCTATCAGCGACATCGGGATTTTGTCTTTCGAGTTGCCCATCGATTTGCACGCGATGAGCATGACGCGGCGGATGCGGCCCAAACGGTGTTCATCGACCTCATCTCCCGCGCTGCAACGCTGCGCTTGAGCGGCAAGCTCACCACCTATCTGTACCCGGCGTGCAAGCACGCGGCGTTGGCGACCCGCAGGAAGCAACAGCGCCGGGTGGATCCGAACCGGGTCACACCACCGGAAGCGCTGAACTCGCCCTCGGCTCCGGATGATGCCCTGCGGCGTGCCGTCGACTCGCTGGCTGACTCCCACCGGGAGGTCCTGCTGATGCGGATCGTCGACGACATGTCGGTCGAAGAAGTATCGCTCGCCTCGGCCATCCCGCCGGGCACCGTGAAATCTCGCCTGCACGCGGCTCTCCAGGCACTTAGGACGATCAAGCCGGACTGAACCTGCCGTACCCGCCAGGCCGACTCGCTCGGCCGGCCCCTCGGGAATTTTTGGAAATCATCACGAATTAACCGAACCGAAGCGTCCCGGCGCGCACTCCATCGGTGGCCATGCATGACGACCCACACATCCCGCCCGAACTCGCCCAGAATCTCCGAGCCTTGTATCCCGAGACAGAGCCGTCCCAGATCGTGGAGGCTCGCCTCTTCGCCGCGGCGGGGTCAGCGCTCGCTCGCCGCAGGAGGCAACGCGTGCTGTGGCGCTTCTCTCCGTTGGCCGCCGCGGCAGCCATGGGACTGGCTGTTCTGATTCTCCCCCACCGAGCGACGCCCTCTACCGCTCTTAACCTGAGCGCCGGGCACCGGATCGATATTCGTGACGCCTTCATCCTGGCGCGAGCCGTTGAGAACGACGCCCCACCCGCGAACGGCGACCTGAATCACGACGGCCGCGTCGACGGCCGGGACGTGGACATTCTCGCGGCGGCCGCCGTACGACTCTCCAACCCGGGGGCGTTGTGAACCTGCGGCTGTCGAACTTCTGGCGGCTCGCAGTTCTGACGACGCTTGTCGCGCTGAGCGTGGGAGCGGCGTCGCGCCGCTGCGAGCCGCGGTTTCTCGCGATAGACATCTTCATCGATTCCAAGGGCGTAGCGCTCGGGGCGTACCAGTGTGAATTGGATGCAGCCAACTCCGTCATCGTCGGAATCGAAGGCGGCGAGCATGCGGCGTTTGCAGGCCCACCCCACTACGACCCGGCGGCGATGCAGCACGAGCACGTCATTATCGCGGCCTTTTCCTTGCAGCATGGTCTGCCGACGGAGCGCACACGCGTAGCACGGGTTCACGTCATGACCACGAACGCTGCTCAACCGGCGGTAACGCTTTCGCTGACGACCGCCGCCGACAGCCACGCGCAGCGTATCGATGCCGCGGCCTCCTTCGCCTTCACGCCCACTTCCGGAGATTCCAAGTGACACGCACCAAGGTAGTTCTGAGTTACACATTCGCGCTCGCCGTCATCGCCGCCGAAGCGTTCATGCTCCTGGGGTGCGGCGGTGAGTCAAGGGCCCACCCGAGCATGAGTTCCGCCCCAGCCACTCGTGCGGCGGAACGCTCGGGCGGCCGAACGTACGGCGATGGCCTGTCTCCGGTTGTCAGCGAGGCGGCCGTTGGATTTGACCCAACGCTCACCAAGGAAGACACGCCGCCAACATCGTTTGCCACCGACGAACTCTGGGTGATCCAACGAACGCCTGCGTCCGCCATGCAGCCCCCGGCTGCTGAGGACGAGGTGCCCCAGTCCGGCGCGCTCTTCTGCCCACCGCCGGAATCGGCGCCGGCGGGCTCGCGGGTCGTGCCGGTGCCTCTGGAGCACACGGACGTGCGTGCGTCGATCGCCGGGTACATCTCCACGGTCAACGTCACGCAGCGATTCGTCAACCCATTCTCGTCGAAAATCGAAGCGGTCTATGTCTTCCCGATGCCGGAGAACGCCGCGGTGAGCGATTTCGTCATGACCATCGGCACGCGGACCATCCGCGGAATCATCCGCGAGCGAGAGGAAGCCCAACGAATCTATGCGGCGGCGCGTTCGCAGGGGTACGTCGCTTCTCTGCTCACGCAGGAGCGGCCCAACGTTTTTACGCAGAAAGTCGCGAACATCGAGCCCGGCCACCGCATCGACATCCAGATCACCTACTACAACACGCTGGCGTATTCCAGCGGGGCGTACCACTTCGTCTTCCCGATGGTGGTCGGCCCCAGGTTCAACCCGCCTGCTTCACGCGATCCGATCCTCGCGGAGCCCGCGGGCACGCCCTTGGGCCGAGACGTCGCCGTCAAGTACTTCCGGCCCCGCGAGCGGAGCGGCGCGGACATCGCGATTGACGTTGACATCAATGCGGGCGTGGCGCTCGAGCGTATCGCCAGCCCAACCCACCAGATCGAAACAACGCGTACAGGCGACACCACCGCCCGGGTGCGGCTCGCTCGCAGCGATTCGATCCCCAACAGGGACTTCGTGCTCTCCTACACCGTCGCCGCGGCGGACGTGAAATCGGCGCTCATCACCCACGAGGATCAGCGGGGCGGTTACTTCACTCTCATGCTCGTGCCCCCGTCCAACCTGAGTTCGCTCGAGCGCAGCCCGGTGGAGATGGTGTACGTCGTCGACCGCTCCGGCAGCATGCAAGGCCAACCCATCGCGCAAGCGAAGGACGCGGTACTGAGCGGCCTGGATCGGCTTCGCGAAGACGACACGTTCCAGATCATCGATTTCTCCGAGTCCGCGTCGTCGCTGGGTCACGCGCCTCTGCCGGTCACTTCGGAGAACCTTTCGCGTGGACGCCGGTACGCACAGCGCCTTGACGCGGGGGGAGGCACCATGATGCTCAACGGCCTCCGCGCCGCTCTGGAGTTTCCGCACGATGCACGCCGGCTGCGCTTCGTGGCTTTCCTCACCGACGGCTTCATCGGCAACGAGACCGAGATTCTGAGCGAACTCGATCGAGGCCTGGGCGACTCGCGCATCTTCGGGATGGGCGTGGGTAGCTCGCCCAACCGCTGGCTGATGGACGAGATGTCAGTGCTCGGCCGCGGGGCGGTGAGCTATCTGGGCCTGAAAGACGACGCCGGCCGGGCGATGGACACCTTCTTCGAGACAATCGCTCACCCGGCGCTGACCAACCTGCGGATCGACTGGGGAGACGCCCGAGTCAGCGGCGTTTACCCCGCCCGCTTGCCCGACCTCTTCGTCGGCCGCCCGGTGATAATCACGGGGCGGTACGACGGCTCCTTCAACCGCCCGATCAAGGTCAGCGGGAATGTCGGGACGCGTCGACGCGAAGTCTTGATTGATCCCAACGCGGCACTTGCCCGACCGGTCAGCGACGCCGCGGCTTCGCTGCCGAAACTCTGGGCTCGGGCGAAGATCGCGGATTGCACCCGCCGGGGGTTCAGATCTCCCAACGCGGAAAGCGATGAGGACATCCGCCGTACCGCTCTGGATTACGGCTTGATGTCCCGGTTTACGGCGTTCGTGGCGGTTGATTCCATGACACGCACCGCGGGCGATCACGGCACCACCGTCGCGGTGCCGGTTCCGGTCCCCGAAGGCACACGCTACGACACCACGGTGGTTGAGAAGTAGCCCGGAACCTGAATCAGCAGCCGTTCTCCCAGTGACGGAAGAAGAACTCGACATCGCCACCGTCCACGCCGCCGTCACCATTCAGATCGCCGGCAGGACCGCCTTCGTCCCACAGGTTGAAGAAGGCTTCGACGTCCGAACCGTCCACACTGCCGTCAACGTTGACATCCGCGATGCACGGATACTGCATCGAGAATACCCGCGACATGGCGAAGAAGATCTTGCTAGCCGGATCGACCTTTACCCGCGCCGTCGCCGTCTCGACCGGCGGGAGCATCACCATCGCCGCGCCGGTGTTGGGGAATGTACCCAGCGTATAGGGAAACGTAACCCCGTCATCCACCGACAGGCGGATCACCACGCTTGAGCAAGAGATCGGCGCAGCATCGGTACCGCCGACCGTCCACGTCACCTGGGTCGCGCTCCCGGGCAACAGACCGTCGCCGCCGGGGGAAACGACCGCGAACGGCGTCGTGCCCGCGGCGATCGAAACGAGCACTTGGGGAGAGATCACGATGCCGCCCGCACCTGCGCGGTTGTCGCGCACGAGCACTGCGAACTTGCGGGTGACGCCGGTCACCGTCGGCAACCGCTCACCCGGTGTCGGCACGCCGGAACGCACATCCGCGAGTTGTGGGAAGGTGCGCGCTCCACCGGATGCCGGCGGGAATGCACGGAACAAGGCGCCGGAGCCGTTGTCGGTGGCGCCATCGCCGGTGAGCGGCCTGGCCACACCCGCGTCGATCTGCTCCCAGGAATACGTCAGTGTGTCGCCGTTCACGTCCTGCGCCAGGGCCGCGAGCATAAACGGCGTCTCCGGCGGAATGGCCGTATCACCGGTGACGTTCACGATGGCGGGCGTTTCGTTGCTCGTCGCCGACTGCACCGGGCACGCGGCGGTCCCAAGGAAGTTACGCATTTCCGTCAGGCTGCCGTGATGGAAAAAAGGGTCGGCAAACTGCCGGACATTGTCCGTGGGCGGCGCATCACCGACCGGACAACCGCCCGCGTAGGCCATTGGAGACGACCCCGAACCCGCTTCCCAGGCCGTAGAAAGATTCACGTTGCCCAAACACCGGCCGCGGGTGCCGCTGAACGTGTGGTTCGCGCCGAACTGGTGTCCCAACTCATGAATGACCACGAGAGCGGAGAGCGGGTCGACATCGCCGCCGCGGGGGATGCCCGAGACGCCGCCGGCCTTGCTGTTCGAGCACACCGCCCGCAAGTACGCCACGCCCCCGTAGATCCGGGTGAGCACGTGTCCAACATCGAAGTTGGCGTTGCCGATTCGGTTGGCGAGCGTGGTGATGTTCACTCCCAACAGGGAACCGGAGCAATCAGTCCCACCACCGCCGCTGCAATCCGTGCTGTAGGGATCGGTGTCCGGATCGGTGAAGATGATCTGGTCGTTGTTGGCGACCAGATTGAAGTGCACGGCCAAGTCGTTCTCGTACACCACGTTCGTCCGTCCCACGACGGTGAAGATCGCGGCGAGCGGGTCGGCGACGTTGGGCGCGTGGCCCTGGATTTGGCTTTGGTACAGACCATACTCGCCGTTGCACGCCATCGCCAATCGCACGGTCCGCAAAGTCACCGCGGCCCGGGGGGAGTACGCCCCGGAGCCTTCTTCCGCGTCGGCCGCCGGGGCTCCGGTAGTTTCACACACCCAATCTCCGCCGCCCTGAAGATCGGAAAGCCAATACGCCACCGCGTACAGCGGGTCGGCGGACTGCCAAGCGTCGATCATCCAGGTCCCGCTCTGCGTGCGGAGCATCGCAGTCACGGCCCTGGGAGTCACTTCCAATCGTCCCGATGCGCTGCCGTCCGCGGATTGGACGACGAACGAGCGGAACTGCGGGAACTTCTCCGCGAGTTGCGGCTCCATCATGGATGAGACCGCCACGAAACATGGCACCAGGTCGCCGTCGGGCCCTGGAAGTTCGATCGACAGTCCGTACGAATCCAGACTCGCGTCCAATCGCTGCGGCGGAGCGGCCCGAAGCGCAGCGTCGATGCCCGCGCGGTCCAAGCCCACGATCCTCGCGTTGGCCGGGCGAG
Organism: Phycisphaerales bacterium; assembly: GCA_044222845.1. Taxonomy (GTDB): domain Bacteria; phylum Planctomycetota; class Phycisphaerae; order Phycisphaerales; family UBA1924; genus UBA2402. The sequence continues at coordinate 653 of JBGAMO010000009.1, read as the reverse complement.
GCCCGGGAACGCCCACCTCCGGGGGTGCATCCGGCAAGAACGTGAAGTTCTGAGCCTGCGTGATACCGACGCACGCGCACACGACCGCAAATGCAAACTTCATGGCATTCACCCCGGGGCAGGATTCGATTGAACGAACGAAGACAAAGTGTACACCCGGGTATCGATTCGCACCGCACGGGAATTCGTAGCGTCCGAGTACTCGCGAAGCCGCCTCGTGCCCACGTTGGCGGCGTTGTGAATTAAAAAACCGCCGCGGAACATCCGCGGCGGTCTTGGTTGTACTCAGTTCTTCAGGCAGAAATCACTTCATGCCGACGAGACCCTTGAGTTCGGTCAGCTTGCCCATCCAGCCATCGAACTTGCCCTTCACCTCCGTGAGCATCTTGGACGAATCGGCGCCGGTGGCGGTCTTCAGCTTCGCGACGGCCTCTTCGATCGTCGGGATCTGAGCCTTCAGGTCCTTGGAGATGCCCTCGGCCTTGGTCTTGTTGGCCGCGTCCTTGATCTCAGCGATCTTGGCCGTCGCGGCGTCGAGGGTCTTCTTCGCCTCGGGCCACTGCTTCTCGACGGTGTCGGAGATCCACTTGCCGGCGCTCGCCGCGGCTGCGTCCATAGCGCTCTTGGTCGCGTCGGTCGCGGCCTTGGTCGCG
>JBGAMO010000008.1:0-51992 GCA_044222845.1 Phycisphaerales bacterium | reverse complement strand
GTGGCGCATGCGCCGCGGAACGACGGGTACCCGAGGGTCACGGTGCAGGCGAATACCACCGCCGCGGCGACGGTGGTGCGGTTCACGAACGAGCCGTTCGGTGATGAGGAACAGTGCCGCGCGATGCTGGATGGGCTGCTGGTGAAGCTAGGGCTGTAGGGTGGGGTTGCCGGTTAAAGATGGGACCAAAAAGGCCGCAAGCCCCCGGTGAAGGAGGCTTGCGATCGACCCTGCGCGGCTGTAAGCCGAGTTCTGTGGCGATCGGCGGTTTGCGGTCCTTTTCCTTGACGGGGGCTCGGGACCGCACCTTCCGACCGTAGCGGCCATTTCTCTTGGGGGCCTGTTGCCAAGCCCCTCCAGCAATCTACCCGCCCCCGTGTGGCCGGACAGGCCGGGGGCTGCTCGATCTTGCACGCGGTGGGGTTTGCCGTGCCCCGCGTGTCACCACGCGGGCGGTAGGCTCTTACCCTGCCTTTTCACCCTTACCGCGGGGTGTGAACCCCGAGGCGGTTTATTTTCTGTGGCACTGTCCCGCGTCGCGGGCCGACGTTGCCGCCAGTCGCGCCGGGTGGTCGTTAGCCACCACCGTGTCCTGTCGTGCTCGGACTTTCCTCAGCGACGGGTGCCGGGCCCCCGCCGCCGCGGCCGCTCGCCGCGCTGATGAGCAATGGTAGGTGGGCGTGGCGGACGGGCCGATACTGTTCGGGCATGACACCGGACATCGCACAACTGACGCGCGACGTGGAAGCGGCCCAGCAACGGCTTGCCGAGGCGCTGCGGCAACTGCCGGCGGAGCCGGTGGCGGACTACGAGTTCAAAGCGGCGGGGTTGGGGGCGGCGGTGCGGCTCACGCAGTTGTTCGGGGCCAAGTCGGACCTCATCATCATCCACAACATGGGGCGCAAGTGTTCCTACTGCACGATGTGGGCGGACGGGTTCGCGGGGGTGTACAAGCACCTGGCGGATCGGTGCGCGTTCGTGCTGAGCACGCCGGATGCGCCGGACGTGGCGCTGGCGTTCGCCTCGGCGCGGCACTGGCCGTTCCCGGTGGTGTCGGTGCAGGGAACGACGTTCAGCAAGGACATGGGGTTTGAGTCGGCCAAAGGGGGCGTGCTGCCGGGGGCGAGCGGATTCCACAAGGGGGCCGACGGCGCGGTGGTGCGGACGAGGCGGTCGCAGCAGTTCGGGCCGGGGGACCCGTACTGCGCGGTGTGGCCGCTGCTGGACCTGCTGAAGGACGGGCCGGGCGGATGGGAGCCCAAGTTCCAGTACTGACCCCGGCGCGAGCGGGCTGATATGTCGCGGGATCGGCGCTGCGACCCATACGCTTCGTGCATGAAGTATGTGGTGATCATTCCCGACGGCGCGGCGGACTTCCCGATCGAACAACTGGGGGACAGGACGCCGTTCGAAGCCGCGGCGATGCCGAACCTGGCGAGGCTTGCGGAGCGGGGCCGGGTGGGGCGGGCGTTCACAACGCCGCCGGGGTATGAGGCGGGGAGCGATGTGTGCTCGATGAGCTTGATGGGGTACGACCCGGTGAAGTATCACACGGGGCGTGCGCCGCTGGAAGCGGCGTCGCTGGGGCTGAACCCCGGGCCCAAGGACTGGATCTTTCGATTGAACCTGGTGACGACGGGGGCGGCGGGAACAGAGCAAGCGGGGCTGATGCTGGATCACTCGGCCGGGGCGATCACCAACAGCGAGGCGCGGACGCTGGTGGCGGACCTCGTGAAATACTGGGCCAAGCACGAGCCGGAACTGGTGCGGGGCCTGACGGTGACGCCGGGGGTGAGTTACCGCAACATTCTGGTGGACGCTTCGGGCCGGTCGTACACGGGGCTCAAAACGACGCCGCCGCACGCCATTCCGAGCCAGCCGTGGGCGAATCATCTGCCCGGGGGCGCGGAATCGGGCGCGGTGATCCGGAGGCTGATGGAACTTTCGGCGACGTTCCTGCCCGGGCACGAGGTGAACGCGGCGCGGATCGATCAGGGGCTGCGGCCGGCGACGATGGCGTGGCTGTGGGGCCAGGGCACGAAGCCGACGGTGCCGAGCTTCAAGGATCGGTTCGGGCTGCGGGGAGCGATGATCACGAGCGTGGACCTGCTGGCGGGGATCGCGGCGTACATCGGGTGGGACCGGATCGACGTGCCGGGGCTGACGAGTTACCACGACACGGATTACGCGGCGCAGGGGCGCGAGACGGTGCGGGCGATCAACGCGTACGACGTGGTGTGCTGCCACGTGGAAGCGCCGGACGAGGCCTCGCACCAGGGGGATTACGCGACCAAGGTGGCCTCGCTGGAGTCGATCGACACGCACATCATCGGCCCGGTGGCGGCGGCGCTGGAGAAGTTCGGCGACCCGGCGAAGCACGCGGCGGACCCGGGCTGGCGGCTGCTGCTGATGCCGGACCACTACACGCTGTGCGGCACGCGCAAGCATGACGCGACGCCGGTGCCGTTTCTGCTGGCGGGGTCGTATATCCGCAGCGCGGTGCCGCGGGCGTTCACGGAAGAGCAGGCGGACGCCAGCGATCTGCAGATCGACCCGGGGCACGAGTTGATGGAGTATTTCCTGCGCGCCGGGGTTCCGGGTGCAAGGGGACGGCCATGAGCGATGCAACCGACAAGGGTTCGGAACAACCCACGCCGTACGAGTTGGAGCCGACGGAGCCGCCGGCGGTGGTGCCCGCGGCGGCGATACCACCCAAGGCGGAGAAGAAGCAGCGGCCGCTGAGCGATGCGGGGTTGCTCGACGACTTTGATGAGGACGCGGACTTTGACAAGGACCCGGAGGTGGAGCGGGTGATCAAGGGCCCGAAGGCGGCGAAGGAGGAGGCCGCGAAGCCGCCGGAGGCGATCTTCGTGAAGCCGGGGCTGGGAGAGCCGCAGTCGATCGCGCTGGTGGCGGCGGGCGTGCTGCTGGGCGCGGCGATCGCGGCGAGCGTGCGGGCGGATGGACGGTGGTACGCCGCGGCGATCTCGACGGTGTACGACGCGCTGATACACACATTGACGGGCGTTGGGGCGATCGCGGTGGCGGCGCACCTGACGGAGAAGCGGATCGGGAGCCTGCCGCTGGCGGCGGCGCGGATGCTGCTGGCGGTGTCGGTGTTCTCGCTGATTTTCTACCTGAACATACCGATCCCCGGGCGCACGGACGAGGTGCTTTTCGCGTGCGGGGCGTACATCGCGGTGGTGTGGGGGCTGTTCCGGCTGCCCGCAGAACCGGTGTTCTACGTGGGTGCGGTGCACGCGGGGCTGTGGCTGGTGGTGTGGCTGGGGGGCGTGCTGCAGGCGTGGGCGAGCGTGCCGGTTCCGAAACCGGCGTGAGCGGCCCGCGATGTGCCGGGCACTACTCGCGGCCGTGGATGAGTTTCTTGAGCAGCGGCGAGAGGATGAAGATCAACACGCCCGCCGAGCAGGATGTGATCACGAAGAGGAAGAAGAAGTCGGCCTCGGAGTTGGGTGTGTTGGGTGCGCCGGTGAGGTGCCAGGGCAGGCTCTTTTCACCCTTCATGATGGGCTCGACCATCGCGGCGACCTTGCCCGCGCCCAGGTTGGCCAGGAAGCTGGAGATGAACCAGACGCCCATGAGCAGCGACGTGTGTTCCTTGGGTGCGGCCTTGGTGACGAAGGAGAGGCCCGTGGGCGAGAGGATGATCTCGCCGATGGTGTGGACGAAGTAGGTCGCGAAGATCAGGAACATGCTGGCCTTCTTGGCGTCCACGGCCTGCATCGCCGCGGCGACCATGAAGAGGTAACCCAAACCGACGAACGTGAGGCCCATGCCGATCTTCACGGGCTGGCTGGGGTTCTTGTTCATCGCGGCCAGACGCGTCCAGAGGAAGCCGCTGATGGGTGCGAAGATGATGATGCACCAGGGGTTGATGGACTGGAACCAGGTCGTGGGCACCAGGAAACTGCCGATCATGCGGTCGGTGCTGCGGTCGGTGAACAAGTTGATGCTCGAACCGGCCTGCTCGAACGCCAGCCAGAAGACGGCGTTAAAGAGCATGAAGATGAAGATCGCCATCACCGGTCCCCAGTCCTCCCGCTTGTTCTGGAAGAAGGTGAAGTGCAGGGCCCAGGCAACAGCGACGCCGGCGATGGAGTAGTACACCCGCGGATCGGAGACGAACCCGTCGAACTTGCCCAACATTCCGCGGCTGTACGCGAAGGCGACGAGGGCCGCCAACGCGATGCCGATGGGCAGGAAGATGGGGGCCATCTTGCCCTGGCCGTCGCGGGCGAGACCGATGCCGTGGAGGAACTTCTCTCGGAGGAAGAGGTAGGCCAGCAAGCCGGCGATCATGCCCGCCGCGGCCGCCGAGAAGCCCCAGTGCCAGCCGTACTTCTCGCCGAGGGTGCCCACGATGTAGGTCTGAAGAGCGGCACCCAGGTTGATGCCCATGTAGAAGATGCCGAAGGCGGATTCGCGGCGGGGATCGCCCTGCTTGTACAACTGACCGACCATCACGGAAACGGAGGGCTTGAAGTGGCCGGTGCCGATGACGATGAGGGCCAGGCCGAAGACGAAGATAGACATGCCGAAGGCGTTGTTGGCCATGTCGCCCAGGCCGGAGATGCCCAGCACGATGTGGCCGAGAGCGATGAGCATGCCCCCCACCACCATTGACTTGTGGGTGCCGATGAGTTTGTCGGCGATCATGCCACCGATGATGGGCGTGAGGTACGCCAGACCGGTGTACCAGCCGTAGGCGGTGTTGCCGGTGCCGTCGTCCCAGCCGCGGCCGGGGTTGAAGGAAGCATCGCGACCCGGCGGGGGGACTCGCATGCCGGTGGTGGGCGAGGTGAGATACAGGACCAGGATGCCGCGCATGCCGTAGTAGGAGAACCGCTCCCACATCTCGACCATGAACAGCAGGAAGAGGCCCACCGGATGGCCCAGCAGGGTGGCGCCTTCGGTATAGCCCCCGGACATCGAATCAAGCGGGGCGAGTCCCGGGGTGCTGTTCGACAACGGCTTGTTGGTTTGGCTCATTCTGGAAAACTCAGGGCCTGGACGCGGAATCGCGTCTTTTGAGGTAGGCAGAGGATACCCGCACCTGAGCCCCGATGGAAGACCATTTTAAGGGGATCGGGGGAAAGGGGGGAATCGGCCAAGAGTGCAAGACGGCGTGGGGAAACGGATCCGTCAGCGGGCGGGGGCGTCGGGGACGACACCCTTGTAGCAGACGCAGATGCCCAGCGAGAGCGGGCGGGCGGTGGTCTGCGTGAAGCCGACGGCGGTCATGGCGGCGAGGAGCTGCTCGCGGGACATGAAGGTGCCCACGGACTTGGGCAGGTATTTGTACGCGCCTGAGCGGTCGCCGCTGATGAGGGTGGCGGTGCGGGGCATGATCCAGCCGCAGTAGAAGTTGTTGAACCAGCGCATGGGGGGGAAGCGCGGGGTGTCGAACTCAAGGATGACGAGGCGGCCGCCGGGGCGGAGCACGCGGCGGAACTCGGCGAGAGCCGCGGCGGGGCTGGCGACGTTACGGATGCCGAAGGCGATGGAGACGACGTTGAAGGAGGCGTCGGGGAAGGGGAGTTTCTGGGCGTCGCCCTCGATGTAGGAGATCTTCTCGGCGGCGGACGGTGGCTGGCCCTTCTGCTTTTCGCGGGCCACATCGAGCATGGGGGCGGTGAAATCAAGACCGACGACCCGGGACGCGGGGGAGCGGGCGGCGAAGGCCTGGGTGAGGTCACCGGTGCCGCAGGCGACGTCCAGCACGTGCTCGCCGGGCTGCACGTCGGCGGTTTTCACGGCGTAACGGCGCCAGGCCTGGTCCTGCCAGAGGGAGTGGACGCGGTTGTTGAGGTCGTACGAACCCGCGATGGCGGAGAACATGCTGCGCACCTTGCCCGCCTTTTCGGACGAGCGGTGCGGGTTGGCCAGTTCGGCATCGTCCCACGCGGTGGGTGAGGCGGGGCCGGAGGGTGCGGGCGACGGGGGCATGGGGTATGGTACGATTCGTGCGGCGGCGGTCCGCGGATGTCGGGGGGCCAGGCGAAACTCGGGAGTGACGGAATATGAAACAGGCAATGTACGTGAGCGTTCTGGCGGGCGCGGCGATCCTCTCAACGGCGATCGGGCTGAGCGGGTGCGTCAAGAACGCGACGACGGGGCGCTCGCAGTATGAGTATTACACGCCTTCGGAAGAGGTGGCCCTGGGGCTGCAGGCCAAGCCGGAGATGCTCAAGGAGTACGGCGGGGAGTACTCCAACACTGAGATCAAGACGTACGTGAACGAGGTGGGCGCCAAGCTCGCGGCACAGACCGAAGCGGAGAATCCCAAACTGCCGTGGGGGTTCACGGTGCTCGACTCGGACATCATCAACGCCTTTGCGCTGCCCGGGGGGCAGGTGTTCATCTCCAAGGGGTTGCTCAAGCAGATGACCAACGAGGCGCAGTTGGCGGGCGTGCTGGGGCATGAGGTGGGGCACGTGTGCGCCCGGCACACGAACGACCGCATGGTGGACCAGGCGGGCGTGGGCGTGCTGACTTCGGTCGGCGCGGCGGTGCTCTCGGAGGGCGTCGGCGGCGAGGTGGGCGCGATGGCGCCCAAGGTGCTGCAGTTCGGCGGGCAGTCACTGGTGCTCAGCTACGGGCGGGACCAGGAGATCGAGGCCGATCGGTTGGGGATGCGGTACATGTCGCGGGCGATGTACAACCCGCTGGCGCAGCGGCAGGTGATGGAGATTCTGGAGGCCGCGATGAAGGGGGCCACGGGGCAGCAGGCCGAGTGGCTGAGCACGCACCCGTACCCCAAGACGCGGATCAAGATCATCGATCAGCACCTGTCGGGTACGTACGCGAAGATGAAGGACGATCCCAAGTACGTGTTCAACGAAGAGCAGTTCAAGGCGCGGTGCGCCTCGAAGCTCAGCGTCGGCGAGAGCGGCGAAGGGCCGCGGCTGGCGGCGGCGGGGAAGTACGGATGGTGCGCGGTGTGCGCCGGAAACACGAGGCAGTGAACGGGGCTACGGCGCTTCGCCGATGGCGTACAACTCGACCAGGCCGCATCGCGGGCATCTGAACGCCGCGATGGGGATGCCGCGGAGGCGCGCGAACAGGCTGGTGTTCCACTTCTGGACAGCCTCGGCGGAGACCCACTCGGAATCGATGATGTGCGGGAAGTGCCTGCTGTATTCGGGGATGCTCCCGGCCTGCATCGCGACTTCGCACTTGTAACAGGTCGGGATGGAGTGGGTCGACTCTGCGTTCAAGGCGAAGCCCTTTTGCCGATCAGCCGCGGGCGGGGCCCATGAGCGAATCGGGCTGTTCCTGGAGCAACTTGACGATCTCGGCGAGAGCGAGGGCGGCGGTGGCGCCGTCGACCACGCGGTGGTCGCAGGCCAGGCTCAGCGGGAGCAGGAAGCCGACGCGGAAGGAGCCCTTGTTCACGACGAGACCTTCGCGGCCGCGGCCGACGGCGAGGATGCCGACTTCGGGGTAGTTGATGATGGGGGTGGCGAAGCGGCCGGCGTGGCTGCCGACGTTGGAGATGGTGAAGGTGCTGCCGGTGAGCTGCTCGCGGGTGGCGGTGCGGTTGCGGGCGGCGTCGGCGATGGTGCCGATGGCACGGGAGATCTCGAGCACGCCGTGGCGATCTGCATCGCGCAGGACGGGGACCATGAGGCCGTTGTCGGTGTCGGTGGCGATGCCCAGGTGGACGCTGCGGTGCTGGATGATCGACGCGTCGGCGCCGGGATCACCGGGAGTTTCGTCGACGGTGGCGTTCAGGGCGCGGAAGCGGGCATCGCTGAGCACGCGGCAGACGGCGGAGGCGACGAAGGGGAGGAAGGAGACCTTTTCGCCGCTCGCGGCGGCGAGGCGGCGGCGCAGGCCGTCGAGGGCGGAGACATCGGCCTCGTCCATGACGGTGAAGTGCACGGCCTGGTTGACACTCTCGCGGAGGCGGTTGGCGATGGTGCGGCGCACGCCGCGGAAGGGGATGCGGAGGGTGTCGCCCTCGGCGATGGCGGCCGCGGGTGCCTTGGGGGCGGGGGCGGCGGGCTTGGGAGCGGCGGCGCGGGGCGCAGCGGGCTCCGGAGCGCGGGGAGCGGGTGTGCGAACGGCGGGCGCGGCGGCCGGAGTGGGCTTGGCGGGTGCCTTGGCGGAGCGGACATCCTTCTCTGTCACGCGGCCGCCGATGCCGGTGCCGGGGATGGAGTCGATGTCGAGGCCCAGTTCGCGGGCGATGCGGCGGACGGCGGGCGTGGCGAGGGCCTTGCCGGGCTGGGCGACGGCGGGCGCGGAGGCGAGGCTGCCGACGACGGTGCCGGCGTCTTCACGCTCGGCGGAGGGCTCGGGGATGTCCGCTTCGACGGCCGCTGCGGCCTTGGCGGGCTTGGGCTCTGCAACAGGCTTGACAGATTCTGCGCCACCCTCGTACGTGACCAGGGGGCCGCCGGTGTGGAGGATGTCGCCGGCGTTGCCGTGGAGGGTCTTGATGACCCCGTCGCGCGGGCTGGGGACCTCGACCACAGCCTTGTCGGTCTCCATCTCGACGAGCACATCGAACTGCTTCACCGCCTGGCCGACGCTGACGCGCCACTTGAGGACTTCGGCCTCGTGGACGCCCTCGCCGAGGTCGGGAAGGATGAAGACGTTGGGATCGGAGGAAACAGCGTGGGCCATGGGAGGATCGCCGCGGAAGAGTCAGAGGAGAAGCAACCGCCCGACGACGCACGAGCGGGCGAAGATTGGGACGAGAGGGTATGGGGGAAGGAGGGGGGGTGCAAGGGGCGGGGCGGGGTACGCCGGGGCGCGTTCGCATCGGCGGCGCTACGGTCGGTTCATGGAACGGCCGGGCCCTGTGGGGCGGGACACCGCGTCGGCCGCCGGGCAGGCGTGGATTTCACACCTGTACGGCGAGCTTCACGCCATGGCGCGGCGCTGCTTCAGCGACGAACGCCGATCGCACACGCTGCAGCCCACGGCGCTGGTGCACGAGGCGCTGATGCGCATGGCCAGTTACAAGGGGCCGGGGCGCATCGATGCGGGTGATCGGGGCTCGCTGGCGCTGGCGGCGGTGGTGATGCGGCGGGTGCTGGTGGATCATGCCCGGCAGCGCAAGAGCCGCGAGGGGGCGGAAGAGGCCAAGGAACTGCTGCTGCCGCTACCCTCGTGCGACGGGGGGCCTTCGGACACGTCGCTCAACGTGCTGGTGTTTCACGAGATGCTGCAGCGGCTCTCACGCGTGGACTCGCGGGCGGCGCACGTGATCGAGCTGCGGTTCTTCGGCGGGCTGACGGTGCCCGAGGTGTCGAACCTGCTGGGGCTGAGCGACTCGACCGTGGAGGCCGACAGCCGCTTCGCTCTGGCGTGGATGCGGCGGGACATGGCGCCCGCGGAGTGACTCATGGGGGAGCGGCGAAAAGCCAAATCCGTGTTTCTTCTCGCGGCGGACCTGACGGGGGATGCGCGCCGCGCGGTGATCGATGAGCATTGCGGGGACGACGCGGCGCTGCGGGCCGAGGTGGAGTCGCTGCTGCGGTTCGACCCCGGGCACGATGCGCTGCCGGCGATGGAGACCGGACGCGACGGCTCGCGGATGCAGAGGCAGATCGGGCCGTACATCGTCGAATCGCTGATCGCCGAGGGCGGGTCGGCGGCGGTGTACGCGGCGCGGCAGGAGTCGCCGGCGCGGCGGGTGGCGCTCAAGGTGCTGCGGCGGGACGCGGCGGGAGAATCGTGGAGGCGGCGCTTTGAGCGAGAGGCGGAGATCCTCGCGAGCCTGGACCATCCGGGCATCGCGCACTTCTACGCGTTCGGGCGGACGCCCCCGCCGGAATCGCGGGCGTATATCGCGATGGAACTGGTGGAGGGCGAGACGATCACGGCGTTCGCGAAGCGTCACGGGCTGACGCTCACGCAGCGGCTGGAGCTGCTGATCCAGGCGTGCGACGCGGCGGAGTACGGGCACCGGCGGGGCGTGGTGCACAGGGACCTCAAGCCCGGCAACATCCTGGTATCGCTCGAGCCGGGACGGGGCGCGGACGCGGCCCGGGTGCGGCTGGTGGACTTCGGCGTCGCGCGCCTCGCGCAATCCGGCACGGAAGCACCGATGACGGCGGCGGGCGTGCTGATCGGCACGCCGGCGTACATGAGCCCCGAGCAGGTCAGCGGCGGCGCGACGGTTGTGGACGGGCGGGCGGATGTCTACGCGCTGGGGGTGGTGCTGTACGAAATGGCGTGCGGACGCACGCCCTTCGGGGGCGAGGATTCTCCTCCGATCGAACTGCTGCACCGGATTCTGCAGGAGCAACCAACGCGGCTGGGGCTCATGGACACGAGCCTGCGGGGCGACATCGAGATCATCGCGGCCAAGGCGCTGGCGCGGGATCTGAAGATGAGGTATCAGACGGCGTCCGAACTGGCGGACGACCTGCGCAGGTTCATCCAGAAGCGGCCGATCCTGGCGCGGCGTCCGAGCGTGGGATATGTAGCGAGGACGTTTGTGCGACGCAACCGGCTGCTGGCGGTAGCGCTCGCGGCGGCGTTCGTGGCGCTGGTGGGCGCGGCGGGTGTGGCCGGGTGGGCGGCGGTGACGGGCCGCGAGCAGGCGAGGAAGATGACGCGGGAGGCGGAGTTCTGGCAGGGGCTGGCGGAATCGATGTGGCGAGTGCCGGGGACGAGCCGCGTGCGACGGGAACTACTGGACCAGATCATCCCGCACCTGGAGGAGCACCTGGCGAAGCGGCCGGGGGACGCGGCGACGATGCGGGGGTTGAGCAAGGCGTACGCCAGCAGGAGCGACGTGGAGTTTGAAGCGCAGCGGTTGGCGGACTGCCGCGAGTGGCGGGAGAAGGCGCGGAGGGCGGCGGCGAGCGCGGCGAAGCAGACGCCGCGAGACCCGGCGACGCTGCGGGAGCTGGCGAGGGTGACGATCCTGCTGGGGGATCTGGATAAGGAGGACGGCGCGGATGAGCGGATGTTCCGGCGATACCAGGAAGCGCTGAGCATTCACGAGGAACTCAGGAGCCTGGTGCCCGACGATCCCGCGATTGCGGACGACCTGTACTGGTCGTACCAGCGGCTCGCGGACCAGTACCGGCGATGCTGGGAGATGGACAAGGCGGAGACGATGTTCGCGCTGCAGTGCGAGACCGGGCGGAAGAACCACGACCGCTGGCCGGACGATCCGCGGGCGATCTATGCACAGTCGCTGGCCCTGATGCAGATCGCGCAGAGAATCGAGTACTCGTACGAGTTCATCCCGCAACAGGCCGAGGAGGCGCTGGTGCTGGCTCGCCGCCTGGCGGCCGGCGAAGAGGCGGGCAAGCAGCATATCAAGACGTTCATTCAGTTCTCGTGCTGGATCGCGTGGCGGCGGCACTCCTGCGGGCGGGACGCGGAGTGCGAAGCGCTGCTGCATGAATGCGACACGATGCTGGAAGGGGTGCGGGGCCCACCGGGAGAAGAGCCGCTGCTGGACGATGCGTACGTGGTGGTGTGCATGACCCGCGGGAACCTGCTGGAGAGCTTCGCGAGGTACCACGAGGCGGAGGCGATGTACCGCCGGTGCTTGCCGATCGTGCGTGCGGCGGCGGCGGCCGCGCCGGCGAACGGGGATCGGCAGGCCATGGTGCGTGCGGTGGAGGGGTTGGTGCGGGAGATGGCGGAGGCAGCGAGGGCGGGAGGAGCGGCTGGTCGGACTGATTGATACCGGGAGGCATCGGTCGTCGGGCGTCTTCAGGGAAGGCTATCTACCTCGCCGCGACGGCCGCGGCACGGACGGGAACTCCGGCACGGATCGAGCATCGGACTGGCGCAGGTGTGGCGTCGAGAAGTCGGTGAACGCCCGGAAATCGGCGACGATCGGTGTCAGGAGGCGGGGGCAAGGGCCACGAGGACGCTGCCCACTTCAATGATTTCGCCCGGATTCGCATTCAGCGATGTGATGACGCCGCCTTGGGGGCTACGTACCTCGATGAGCGCTGTCGAAGTTTCAATCCGGCCAAGGAGGTCGTCTTTCTGAACGCGATCGCCGACGCTGACTCGCCATTCAAGGAGTCTCCCGCGAGGAAGCTCACCATCGGACGCGGTTTCAGCGCTGTTTGGCATCGGGTACGGAGTGGATTTCGATGGGTATAAGGCTTGCGGCGACGTGATTGTGCAGTTGTTTGACGCTGATCGGCGCGGGTGACCGCCGGTTCAACAACCACCCGCCTCCCAGGCGCTGAAGAAGACCGTGACGTCCTGGCCGTCGACGCCGCCGTCGGCGTTGACGTCGGCGTCGCAGTTGCCCGCACCCCAAGCGGCGAAGAAATCGCTTGCGTCGGCGCCGTCGATGCCGCCATCTTCATTGAAGTCGGCGGGGCAGGCCAGGCAGGCGCACGGGCGCATGTTGATCGCGGGGCTGGGCACATCGCCGCAGATGGTGGTCACGACGCACTCGTACGGGCCGGTGTCGTCGCGGGTGATGCCGGTGATGTTCAGGGTGGCGGTGGCGGCGCCGGTGATGCGGCCGTCATCGGTCAGCCACTGGCCGTCGCGGCGCCAGTGGTACGCGGTCGCGGCGACGAGCGAGGAGACTTGGGCCTGGAAGGAGCCACCCACGCACGGTGAGGAGTCTGGGGAGGACGCGGTGAGGGTTTCGCGGCAGGGGACCAGGACCATGCCGCGAGATTGACCGTTGACCAGACCGTTGGCGGCGATCCAGCCGCGGCGGTTGATGGCGGTGGCGGAGCGCACGTCCCACCCGGCGCCGTTGACGACGCGGGGGGTCAACTGGAGCACCTGGCCGGCAGCGAAGAGAACGCCCGTGGTGGTCGCGGTGGAGTTGAGCGCGGACCAGCCGACCGCGCCCTGCACATCGTCCGCGTCCTTGGCGGCGCTCCATGCGTGGCCGGGAAGCGTGCCCAGATCGATCGGCAGCCGCGCGACCCACTGGGTGGCGTGGCGATCGGCGGAAGCGGTTTGCGACCAGCCGACGATGCGTTCGCTGTCGGTGATCTTGGACGCCAGACCGAAGGCACCTCCCAGCGTGGGGAGCACGATGGGTGGGCTTTGCGGAGTTGTCCAGAGCAGGGCGGAGACTCGGTCGTAGCTCAGCGCGCCGGACACGAACCCTTGCCCGCACATCACGCCCGTAGCGTTGATGCCGTTGGCCAGGGCGACCGGGAAGGCGCCCATGGAGAGTTGCACCGTGCCGGAGGGAGAGAACCGCATGGGCTTGGCGGTGGTCTGGGTGCACAGCGCGCCGTTGCAGCCGGTGGTCGTGTTGCTCCACCCCACGGCCACGGCGGCGTTGTTGACGTCGTTCGCGGCGCAATCGCCGCCGCCGGGGAGCGGGTTGTAGACGGTGCGCGACGTCAGGCTGGAGAACTGGGCTGTGGTGGCCTTCGCGAATCCGTTGCAGACGGAAGAAGTGGCGCCGGCGGAGATGCCCGAGGGGCTGATGGAGGACAGCCCACTGCCGCCGTAGGGAAAGCAGTCCGCGAGCGTTCCCGCCGACACCGGAGTGCCGGAAGGGACGGATGCTCCGATCCCCAGCGCGCCGGTCGTGTTGGTTGACGACGACGACCCGCCGACCACGCGTCCCTGGTCGTCAATCCCTGAGACGTAGGTTTGGTCGTGGGAACGGTTCGGCAGGGGCGTAATGACAAAGCCGACGAAGGTCTGAGCGGAAGCGACCGCGGTGCATCCCGCGGCGGCGGCGATCGCGCCGAGCGTGGCGTGCGAGTTGATCCGCCGTCGTCCCGCTTCCAGAGAGTGCATACCCCACTTCATGTTCTTCTCCCCGTTTGCGCCACGTCAGCGGTGGCGAATCGCGATCAGTTCAAGACCGGTTTTCAGAATACCAAGTTTGGCGGGAGATTCAAGGGCTTGCTTGCGGAATTCCAATGGGAAAGCGAGGCGATGGGCGATCGCTTCTGATCGATCAAGACCGACGGGGACCGTCGGGCCACCCAAAGCGCGGAGATTCAGTAGGCCATGACCTGCGTGATGGCCTCGGCGACGCGCTTGGCGTTGGGGAGGTACTCGAGCTCGAGCTTGTAGTACGGCATGATGGTGTCGAAGCCGGCGACACGCTGGACGGGGGCCTTCAGGTACAGGAAGCAGTGCTCCTGCAGGATCGTGGCGAGTTCGGCGCCCATGCCCGCGGTCTTGGGGGCTTCGTGGACGATCACGCAGCGGCCGGTCTTCTGCACGCTGGCGATGATGGTGTCCTTGTCGATGGGCGAGATGGTCCGCATGTCGATCATCTCGACGCTGATGTCCTCGGGCAACTGGTCCATGGCTTCCAGGCACTGGTAGACGCTGGCGCCCCAGGAGATGACGGTGACGCTGTCGCCCTCGGTGACGACCTTGGCCTGGCCGATGGGGATGGTGTAGCGGTCTTCGGGGATCCAGTCGCGGGTGGGCAGGCGGTAGACGCGCTTGGGCTCAAAGAAGAGGACCGGGTCGGGGTCTTCGAGCGCGGCGGCGAGGAGGCCCTTGGCGTCGTAGGGCGTGCAGGGCATGACGACCTTGAGGCCGGGCTGGTGGGCGTAGATGGCTTCGGGGCTGTCGCTGTGCAGTTCGGGGGCGTGGATGCCGCCGCCGACGGGGACGCGGACGACCATGGGGATGGTGATGGCCCCGCGGCTGCGGGTGCGGTACCGCGCGGCGTGGTTGACCAACTGGTCGTAGGCCGGGCCCATGAAGCCCTCGAACTGAATCTCCGGAACGGGGCGCATGCCGCCCATCGCCAGGCCCACGGCGGTGCCCATGATGCCGGACTCGGAGAGCGGGGTATCGAAGACGCGCTGGTCGCCGAAGCGGGCCTGCAGACCGTCGGTGGCGCGGAAGACGCCGCCGTTGAGGCCGACATCCTCGCCCAGGCAGACGACGCGCTCGTCGCGGTCCATCTCTTGAGCGAGCGTCAGCGTGATGGCCTCGACCAGGTTGCATTCCACCTGGTTCACGCCGCTGCCTTCATCCACGCGGCGGCGGAGCTTGGGGTTGAACACGGCTTGTTCGGTAGCGTTCGACATGGGGCGTTCCGTTGAGGCTGATTGATCTGGTGAGGCTGAAGGTCTGTTCGGACCGGGCGGGCGGCTCCCGGCGGGATGAATGCGGACGGGAACGAACGATCAGGAGGTCCACTCGGTCTGGAGCCCGACCTGCTCGGGGTTCTGGCCCAGGCTGTGGGTGCGCATCGTGCGCTTCTGGATCTCCAGTTCCGCGGGAACGGTGGCGTAGGTATAGTCGAAAATGTCGGCGATCGGGGGCTTGGCGATCCCTTCCGCCGCGCGGACGACCTCGGTGACCATGGTCTTGGCGGCCTCGTCGAGGGCGGCCTGCTTTTCATCGCTCCAGAGGCCCTTGGCGGTCAGGTACTTGCGGAGGCGGATCACCGGGTCCTTGCCCTGCCAGGCTTCGACCTCCTTGGGGTCGCGGTAGCGGCGGGCATCGTCGGCGGTGGTGTGGTCGGCGAGGCGGTAGGTAACGGCCTCGATGAACGAGGGGCCGCCGCCAGCGCGAGCACGCTCGATGGCCTCCTTGCTCACCTTGTACACGGCGAGCAGATCGTTGCCGTCCACCTGCACGGTGGGCATGCCGTAGGCGAGGGCCTTCTGGGCGACCGTCTCGCTGTTCATCTGGCTCTCGCGGGGGACGGAGATGGCCCAGTGGTTGTTCTGACAGAAGAAGACCGTGGGGGTCTGGAACGTGGAGGCGAAGTTCATCGCCTCGTGAAAGTCGCCCTCGCTGGTGGCGCCGTCGCCGAAGTACGTGATGGCGACGGCGGGCTCCTTGCGGAGCTTCATGGCCCAGGCGATGCCCGTGGCATGGAGCATCTGGGTGCCGATGGGGATGCACAGGGGCGTCATGCGGACACCCTCGGGGATCTGGTTGCCGCGTTCATCGCCCATCCAATGCAGGAGGACGTAGTGCATGGGCAGGCCGTGCATCCAGAGGGCGGCGTTCTCGCGGTAGCAGGGGACGAGCCAATCGACGCCGCGTTTGGCGGCGTAGCCTGAACCGATCGCGGCGGCCTCCTGGCCCTTGTTCTGCGGGTAGGTGCCCATGCGGCCGGAGCGCTGGAGTTTGAAGGCGGTCTCGTCCAGAGCGCGGCAGCGGCACATGTACTGGTAGAGCTCGAGCACCTCGGCGTCGGTGAGGGTGTCCTTGGCGAGTTTCTCGTCAAGCACGCCGTTCTCATCCATGATCTGGAGGTAGTCGATCTTGGCGGTGTAAGCGGTGCGGATGGGCATGGGGGCTGGGCTCCGGGAGGTCGAAGCCAAGGATAGGGTGCGAATCCGCGCGCGGTCGGGGCGACCCGGGGGCTCGCGAAGCGTCCGGACCTCCCAAACCAACGCGCAACACGACGCCGATCCTATTGATACCTTTCATGCGAACCCCCATGCTCCAGTTCATCAAATACCACGGGTGCGGCAACGACTTTGTCTTCATCGACGCGGCGGACAACCCGGGGCTGGCGGCGCGGGGGGATTGGCCGGCGCTGGCGGCGGCGGCGTGCGACCGGCACCTGGGCATCGGGGCGGACCAGATGCTTCTGGCGGTAGCGTCGCAGACGAGCGATGTGGGGCTGCGGATCTTCAACGCCGACGGGGGCGAGGCGGAGATGTGCGGCAACGGGGTGCGGTGCCTGGCCAAGCACATGATCGACCGGCGCGGGTTCGACGGCGATCGGCTGCGGGTGGCGCTCACGCTCAGCGGGCGGGTGCTGGAGATGGTGTGCGAGCGGCGCGGGGGCCGGTTCCACCAGGCGCACGTGGACATGGGTGAGCCGGTGTTCGCGCCGGCGAAGATCCCCGTGATGGCCGCGGGCGATCGCGCGTTCAATATCCCGCTGCCGGCGGACCTGCCGGACGCGGCGAGGGGACCGCTGGCGGCGGCGGATGCGCACGTGATGACGTGCGTTTCGATGGGCAACCCGCACGCGGTGATCTTCGTCAGCGGGCAGGTTGATCCGGGGGCGGCGGGGCCGTGGATCGAGCGCGCCGAGATGTTCCCGCGGCGGATCAACGTGCAGTTCGTCAAGGTTCTGGCGCCGGATCGGCTGAAGGTGTGGACGTGGGAGCGGGGCGCGGGGGTGACGCTGGGGTGCGGGACCGGGGCGTGCGCAGCGGCGGTGGCGGCGGCGGCGACGGGGCGCGCGGGGCGGGAGGTGACAGTGGAACTCACCGGGGGCACGCTCAAGGTGCGGTGGGATGAACGCACCGGCCGCGTGATGATGAGCGGGGGAGCGACGGAGGTGTTCGAGGGGGCGTGGTCCGGGCCGGCATGAAGGCGGGGGCCTTAGCGCGCGGCGGAGGGGGCGTTCTCAACGACCGGGGCCATGTCCGGGGGTTGATGCACCCAGATGTCGGACGAGACGGCGGCCTGGTAGCCCACATCGAAGAGCTTGGCCATGTACTTGGGGTCGAAGGCTTCGGCGGGCTTTTCGTTGAAACTGGCGGGGATGTACGTGAGGTTGAAAGCGACGGCATCGCGGGTGCAGGAGAGGTAGACTCGGTAGAGGTCGCCGACACCCTGAGTCTGGATGATGGAATCCACTGCGCGCATGGCGATCGACATGGTCTGGCGCTGGGTGCTGGCCCAGGCAGGGTCCAGGCGTGAGTTGCGGATGACGTACGCGGAGCGGTCGCGGAAGATGCCGGCGGTCTCGGCGCCGGATTTGAGGTTCATCGAGGGCGGGTAGAGGAACAACTGGGCGGTGGCGCCGCCGTCGACGTGCATCTCGTGGAACTGCTTGCCGTCGACATCGACATCGATCATGACGGGCGGGAAGGCGGCGGGGATGGCGGCGGAAGCCATGAGCACACTGCGGATGAGCTGGTGGGCTTTGGGGTCGGTGCTGGCGGCCAGAGCGCCGATGTTCCAGAGGACCGGGCGGCCGGCGTCGAGGTTGGTGGTGGCCACGAGCAGGATTCGTCCTTTGGCGTATTCTGCGGCGATGTCGTTGAGCATGGCCTCGTCGAAGTACTTGTCAACCACCTTGGCGAGGGGCTTGGTGTCGAGGAGAGCGTCGTTGTAAAAGGCGGCGAGCATGCCGCGTTCGGTGGCAACGTCCTTGGTCGAGATGGTGGTGTAGACGAGTTTGAGTTTGGCGTCGTAGGCCGGGCCCAGGAAGGCGAAGGGGGCCGTGAGTGCACCGGTGCTGATCCCGGTGACAAGCTTGAACTGGGGCCGCTTTCCGGTGGCGCTCCAGCCGCAGAGCACGCCCGCGCCGTACGCGCCGTTGGCGCCGCCGCCGGAGATGGCGAGGTAGTTCGCGGCGGGCAAGGGGCCGGTCTCGCCGGCCTTCGCGCGCAGTTCGAACTCCTGACTGGCGGCGCGGCCGATTTCGGCCATGAACGCCGGATTGAGTCTCTCGCCCCAGGTTCGCAAGGCCGGGTTGTTGAGAACGATCGCGCGATCGGCGAGTTCGTTGGGAACGGCGGGTTTGCGGTCCGGGGTGGAGCAGGCGGCGCACAGAACGCAGACGAGCAAGGACACGGCGCGGATCAAGAGTCGGTACGTAAACGTGGTCGCCGTGGGACTCATCGATTAGGTTCCTTTGCTCGGAAGTGGGCTGGCGGAGATCTGACCGGGCCAACAGTATCCGATAGTGACGGGACCAACGGCTGCGGGATCTCGATGCTGCTCGGGCCTGCCGTTCGTTTGAGGGAGTTGTTTGGTAGTTGCTGCGCTACACAACGCATGGGACGCGTGAAACCACGATGTTCGTGCCGTGCATCAAGGGCACCGCGCGAACCACCGTTACCTACCATTGTCCCCCATGCATTTGATCCTCCCCAATCCCCGTGGCTTCTGCGCGGGCGTCCGAATGGCCATCGACGTCGTGGACCAGATCATCAACCTGTTCCCGGGCGAAGATGTGTACGTGTACCACGAGATCGTGCACAACAAGCACGTGGTGAACCGGTTCGTGGACCGGGGCGTGCACTTTGTCGAATCCATCGAGGAGATCCCCGAGGGGAGCATCGTGGTCTTCTCGGCGCACGGCGTGAGCCCGGCCGTCCGTCAGTTGGCCCGCGACCGGCGGCTGACCTCGATCGACGCCACGTGCCCGCTGGTGACCAAGGTGCACGCCGAGGCCGTGCGGTATGCGCGGCAGGGCTACCAGATTCTGCTCGTGGGCCACCGCGATCACCAGGAGATCGCCGGCACCCTGGGCGAGGCCCCCCACTGCACGCAGGTCGTGGAATCACCCGACGACATCCCATCGCTCACGATCACGGACGCTAACAAGCTGGTGTACCTCACGCAGACGACGCTCTCCACAGACGACGCGGGCGTAATCATCCAGGCGCTCAAAGAGGCGTTTCCCAACATCAAGGAGCCGCCCAGCAGCGACATCTGCTACGCGACGACGAACCGCCAACACGCGGTGCGGCAGATCGGCCCGGAGTGCGATGTGTGCATCGTGATCGGTTCCAAGAACTCCTCCAACTCGGTGAGGCTCACGGAGATCTGCCGGAACATCGGAGTTCCGGCGTGGCTGATGGACGATGTGTCGGAGCTCAACTGGGACTGGTTCAAAACGGGCAACGAGCGGGTGCTCGTGACCGCCGGCGCCTCCGCCCCGGAGGATCTGGTGGCGCAGGTGTGCCGCGCCTTGATCGAACGCTTCGGCGGCACGATCGAGCAGCGCGAGATCTTCGATGAGGACGTGGAGTTCGCGCCCCCCGGGGCCCTGCGCAAAATCATGGAATCCCGCGGCATCGACCCGGAGAGCCGGCGCTTCCGGGCCGAGACCCCCACCATCACCCACGACCTGTACGGGGCGGTGCCGCTCACGGTGAGCGCGGGTCGGGACAACTGACCGGCACGCCGCATATGCAAAGCCCCTCCAACCACATCTTCGAGCACACGCCCGAGACCCTGGCCCGCTGGTGCGAGTCGGTCTCGATGCCCAAGTACCGCGCCAAGCAGATCCTGGAGTGGGTGTACGAGAAGGGGATCACCGATCCCGCGGCGATGACCAGTCTCTCCAAGTCCGACCGCGACAAGCTCGCGTCGGACATGACGTTCTTCTCCGGCGAGATCGTGCGGCGCCAGTCGGCGACCGACGGCACGGAGAAGCTGCTCATCCAGTGGAACGATTACGCGGACGCCAAGCCCTCGTCGGGGGGCGGCGTGTCGCTGCCGCTGGCGTCGGACGCGTCGCGCCAGACCGAGTGCGTGATGATCCCGTCCGAGGACCGGTTCACGGCGTGCATCTCCTCGCAGGTGGGGTGCCCGGTGGGCTGCAAGTTCTGCGCCTCGGGGCTGGGCGGACTGGACGCGAGCCTGTCGGCGGGGCGGATCGTGGAGCAGGTGTACCGCCTGGGGCGGCTGCCGGGCGTGCGGCGCATCAGCAACGTCGTCTTCATGGGCATGGGCGAGCCGCTCTCGAATCTTTCGAACGTGGTGCCCGCCGTCCGGACGATCGCCTCGCTGTGGGCGCTGGGCATCTCGGCGCGGAAGATCACGATCTCGACCGTGGGGCTGCCCAAGGCGATCGAGAAGCTCGCGGACATGCTCGACCTGCCGGTGACGCTCGCCCTTTCGCTGCACGCGCCCAACGACGAGATCCGCCGCATGCTGATCCCGTGGGCAGAGTTCACGACGATCAACGATCTGCTCGGAGCGTGCCAGCGGTGGTTCGAGAAGACCGGGCGTGAGATCACGCTGGAGTACACGCTGCTGCGGGGCGTGAACGACGCGCCCAAGCACGCCCGACAGCTCGCGGACCTGGCCAAGACACTGCGGGCCAACATCAACCTCATCCGGTACAACGAGGTTGAGGGGTTGCCGTTCAAGCGTCCGGTGGATGACGATGTGCGCGAGTTCCAGCGGATCCTGAGGGACGCGCACGTGAATACGCACATCCGGGCGAGCCGAGGGCGCGACATCGCCGCGGCGTGCGGGCAGTTGCGGCACGAGTCGGCTCCCGACGAGCCCGCGGCCGCCGCGGCGGGGGCGTAGTGGCCCGGGCGGGGAATCGCGCACGCGACGCCCTATCTTTGTGATCATGCCCGAGCAGGCGTTCCTGGCTTTTTCACCGATGCACGCCGTGACAGTGGCGGTGTGTGTCTGCGTGATCGCGGCGTTCTGTTTCGCGGGCCGGCGGGCGGGGCTGGCTGAGCCGCGGGTGCGGATGGCGTGGGTGATCTGGGTGTACGTGCTGCAGGCGGCGAACGTGGTGTACTTCGCGCTGCCGCCGCGACTGAGCCTGGGCGTGTCGCTGCCGCTTCATTTCTGCGATTTGGCGGGTTGGTTCGCCGCCGTGGCGCTGCACCTGGGGGACCGGGCCCGGTGGCTGCGGACCACCCTGTTCTACTGGGGCCTGTGCATGTGCACGCAGGCGTTCGTGACCCCGACGCTGCACGAGGGGCCCGGCACGCTGCGGTTCTGGCTTTTCTGGGGCAGCCACACGCAGATCATCGGCTCGGCGCTCTACGAGGTGATCGTGCTGAAATACCGGCCGGGCTGGCGGGATTTCCGCACCGTGGTGGTGGTGAACGCGGTGTACGCGGCCCTGATCCTGCCCTTTGATGCGCTCACGGGCTTCAACTACGGGTACATCGGGCCCACCGCGCCCGACGCGCCGACGCTGGTGGACAAGCTGGGGCCGTGGCCCCTGCGGGTGGTGTGGATGTGGGCAATCGTCCACGCGGCGTTCGCGCTGCTCACCGTTGCCTTCGCACGGCGCGCCAGTACCCTTGCAATACACTCGTGATCGCCGTCTGCCTTGCTCTCGTGCTCATCGGTCTGGCCGTGTCACTACCGGTCACGATGGCGGCGCGCGCGGCGGGGCTTCGATTGCAGGCGCTGGACACGCCGGCGATCGCGGGGCAGATCAAGGCGCCCACGCGGAGAATCCCCAACACCGGCGGGATCGGTATCTACGTTGGGTTCTGCCTTCCGGTGGTGCTCGCGTTGGCGGCGGTGTGGCTGGCGCCCGGGGCGGTGACGAAGGCCGCGCCGATGGTGGCGCCGTACCTGGACGGCGCCCGCGAGCAGACGCCGCTGGCGCTCGCGTTGTTGGGGTGCCTCACGGTGCTGCACGTGCTGGGGCTGATCGATGATCGGCGGCCGCTGGGGCCGTTCATCAAACTGGCGATCATGTCGATCCCCGCGTTTGTCATCGTCCCCTTCGGCATCGGGAGCGCGGGCGACACGCGGCTGTTCACGTTTCTTGATCACCACGCGGGCGGAGCGTGGCTCTCGATCGGGCTGACCGTACTGTGGTTCCTCATCGTGACCAACGCGATGAACTTCATGGACAACATGGACGGGCTGTCGGCGGGGGTCGCGGCGATCGCGGGCGGGTTCTTTCTTGCCGCGGCGGCCATGCACCAGCAGTGGTTCGTCGCGTCGTGCCTGGCGCTCCTGGTGGGGGCGCTGCTGGGGTTCCTGGTCTTCAACTTCCCGCCGGCCACGATCTTCATGGGCGACGGGGGTTCGCTGATCATCGGGTTCCTGCTGGCGTTCCTGACGACGCGCACGACGTATTTCACCACGCCGGGCGGGGGCGCGTGGTACGCGGTGCTGATGCCGCTGATCGTATTGGCGGTGCCGCTGTATGACTTCGCGAGCGTCACGATCATCCGGCTTTCCAAAGGGCGTTCGCCGTTCGTGGGCGACCTGAACCACCTCTCGCACCGGCTGGTGCGGCGGGGCCTTCCCAAGCGGGCGGCGATCGCGGTGATCTACGGGTTCACCGCTGTGACCGGGTTCTCCGGGCTCATCCTGGGGCAACTGTCACCGGTGGGCGCGCTGCTGGTGGGAGCACAGATTCTGGTGCTGCTGCTGGTGGTGGCGTTGTTCGAGTTCGCGAGCCCGGGCGGCGTGCATGATTTTCCGCCCAAAGACGGCAAGGGCGGGGCGTGAACGAACCCGATCTAACTTCGCCCCCTCGGGGCGCACTCGCAGGAGTGATGATTATCTGCGCGATCGCGCTGACGCGCGCGTGCTCGACATTTGATCCGTTCCCGGGATGGAGCGGCGATCCGCTCGCGATGCCGGCCCCCATCATCGGGATCACTCCGGTCATTTCGCTGGCGATGGATGCGGCGACGCTGCTCGCGGGTTCGCTGATTTTGCTGAAGGGATCACCCTCGGTATTCGTCCGGGTGGGGCTTGTGCTGCTGATGGCCGGCGCGGGGGCCGCGGCGTTGCACGCTCGCCCCGACCAGCACGACAGTCTGGACAACTTCGTCATCGGCGCCTCGTGGGTCGCGGCGCTGGGCGGCGCGATCGCGCTGCGGCACGCGTGCCGGCACGCGGCGTTGCGGACGCTTGCGACGGCGTGCCTGCTCGCGATCATACCCGTGCTGGCGGTGAGGGGCGGCGTGCAGGTCTTCAGCGAGCATCCGGAGACCGTCGCCGAGTTCAACCGCAATAAACAGCAGTTCCTGGAAGCGCAGGGGTGGACCGCGGGCTCACCGCCGGCGCTCGCGTACGAACGGCGGCTGGTGCAGGCCGAGGCGAGCGCGTGGTTCGGGCTGGCGAATGTCTTCGCGTCTTTGATGGCCGGGGCGTTGGTGGCGTTCACGGGCGGCGCGCTGCTGCGGCTGCGGGGTGACGCCGACGAAGCGACCGCGGGCACGCGGCCGCGGATCGTGCTGGGAGTCGCGGCGGTGCTGGCGGCGGCGGGGTTGGTGCTGGCGGGGGCCAAAGGCGGTTACGCCGCGGCGTTTGTGGGCTTTGGGGCGCTCACGGTGGTGTGGGTGCGGCCATCGCTCTCGGCGCGGCTGGGCGGCTGGCTCGCGGTGTCGGCGGTGTTCGCGGCGCTCCTTGCGGTGGTGTGCCGCGGCGTGGTGGGCGAGCGGATCGGTGAGTTGAGCATCTATTTTCGATGGATGTACATGCAGGGTGCGGCGCGGATCTTTGCGGCGCACCCGTGGCTGGGCGTGGGGCCGGCGGGATTCAAAGACGCGTACATGCTGGCCAAACCGGCGATCTCTCCCGAAGACGTCGCCAGCCCCCACAGCGTGCTGCTGGATTACGCGGCGACGCTGGGCATCGGCGGGGTGTGCCTCGGCGGGTTGTGGCTCGGGTTAGTATTCAGCGCGGGGCGGGGCCTGTTCACGCCGGCGGCGCCCGATGCATCGGACGCACGCCGCACGATGCAGTTCGCGTCGTTCTGCGCCTCGGCGGCGATTCTGGCGTCGGCGTGGCTGGAACGACCGCTCGCCACTCCGGAATCAACCTTCATGCGGCTCATCGGCCTGGCCGGTGCGGTGGCGGTGGTGTGGGCCGTGGTGCGGACGGCTTCGGGTCGGAGCAACGTGATGTGGCCGGCGGTCGCGGCGGCGGCGGTGGCGCTCGCGGCGCACGCGCAGATCGAGATGACGATGATCACCTCGGGCTCGGGGCCGTGGATCGCGCTGCTGCTGGCGGTCGCGGCCCCGGCGGTGACCGACACGTCTGCGCCGGTGCGACGGCATTCGCCCGCGGCGCTGGCCACCTGCGGATTGTGCGCGGCCATTATCGCGATGCTCCCGGGCGTGGTGTCGTGGGAGCGAGCGCTGCGATCGGCGTACGACAGCGCCGCTCGCGTCGCGGAGTTCATGGGGCGGGCGCAGAATGTACTCTCCGGAGCGGCACGCGATGATTCGCCCGCGCAGCTCGCGGCGGACCTCTCGGCGGCGACGAATCAGACTGTGGCCGCCGAGCCGCGGGCGATCGCGGCGGCGACGGAGCGTGTGCGCGAAACCGGCGTGAACGCGGCGCGTGAACAACTTGAGGCGGCGCTCCAGGCTCAGCCGAACCACTTTCCCACCGCCCGGTCGTTGAGCCGGCTCTGCCTGCAGCAAGCCCAGTCCATGGCCACTGGTGCGGACAAGGCCAAGTTGATCGACCGGGGCGTGCGGGTTTCGCTCGACGCGGCTGCCAAGCACGGCGGCGGCGCCGCGGCGTGGGCGTGGCTCGCGACTGCGCGGGAGGCGGCGGGAAAGGCCGACCCGGATCGCAACGAGCAGATGGGGCAGATCGACGCGCTCGCCGCGGCGGCGGCGCTGGCGCCGCATGAACCAACGTACCAGGTGCGTCTGGCCCGCGCGTACCAGGCCAAGGGGTCGGCGGCTCAGGCGAAGGAGTGGGCCGCCAGGGCGCTCGCGACAGACCGCGACCTGAGGCTGGATCCCCTGCGACAACTCACCAGCCAGGAGCGGGAAGAGATGAAGCGGCTTTCGCCCTGAAAGGTGATGAACCCCTACCGTCCCGGTCCGCAGTCTCACACCAACGGAAAACCGCCTCGTGCTCCCACTGTTCGCCCTCGCGATCTTCGTCTCCGCCGCGCTCCTGTTCGTGGTGCAGCCCATGTCCGGCAAGGTGTTGCTTCCCCTGCTGGGCGGCAGCCCCGCGGTGTGGAACACGTGCATGGTCTTCTTCCAGGCCGTGCTGCTCCTGGGGTACTTCTACGCGCACCTGACCACGACGAAACTGAGCCGCAAATGGCAGACGCTGGTGCACCTGGGGCTGGTGATCATCGCGGGGGCGACGCTCCCGATGCCGATTCTGGTGGGTGAACCCGGCGACGCCGACCCGGTGATGTGGGTGATCCGGACGCTGGGCGTGACGGTCGGGTTGCCGTTCTTCGTGGTGTCGACCTCTGGGCCGCTGCTGCAGCGGTGGTTCTCGACGACGGGGCACGCGGCGGCGAAGGACCCGTACTTTCTGTACGCGGCGAGCAACGCGGGGAGCGTGGTGGGGCTGCTGGCGTACCCGCTGGTGCTCGAGCCGCTGTTGACGCGGCGCGAACAGAGCATCGTTTGGACGGTGGGGTTCGCCGCGCTGGGGGTGCTGGTCGCGGCGTGCGGGGTGCGCATGCTGGGGGCGGGCGCCAAGGAGGCGGCACAGCCCACGGCCAAGCCCGAGATCAAGGCGCCCCTCACGGGTGCTCGCAGGCTCCTGTGGCTGGCGCTTTCCTTCGGGCCCAGTTCGCTGATGCTGGGGGTGACGCAGCACGTCTCGACAGACATCGCCGCGATCCCGCTGCTGTGGATCATCCCGCTGGGGTTGTACCTGATCTCGTTCATTCTGGCCTTCTCGCAGAAGTGGCGGCTGAGCGCCGCGGCGTGGGGGCGGATGCTGCCGGTGGGCATCGTGGCGGTGATGGTCGCGATGCTCTCGGGGGCGAGGTCGCCGATCGGTGTGCTGCTGTTCGTTCACTTCGCGACGTTCTTCATCGCGGCGATGATGTGCCACACGCGGTTGGCCGATGTGCGGCCGGACCCCAGCCGTCTGACGGAGTTCTACCTGTTCATGTCGCTGGGCGGGGTGCTGGGCGGGCTGCTCAACTCGGTGGTGGCGCCGCTGGTGTTCAGCACCATGATGGAGTATCCGCTGGTGCTGGGGCTGCTGGCGCTGCTGCGGCCGCAGATTCTGACGGAGCTCAACGCCTCTCGCAGCCGCGTGCTGACGTGGGCCATCGGGCTGGGGGTCGCGGCGCTGCTGCTGCTGATCCTGCTCAACGTGGACGCCGCGATCAATGACAAGCGGATCGTGGGTGACCTGGCGTCAAAGGCGTGGCGGGCGGGGCTGCCGGCCCTGCTTTGCATCGTGGTGCTGCTCAAGCGCGGGAGCGTGCGCTTCGCGGCGGCGGCAACGTTCCTGCTGACGGCGACAACGTACATCGGCGAGGGGGGCACGCTGCTCTTCCAGACGCGCACGTTCTTCGGCGAGCACCGCGTCATCTCCACGTCCAACCACGCGTGGCACCGGCTGAGCCACGGCACCACGCTTCACGGCCTGCAACCCCGCGAGCCCGAGGACCCGTTCGGCCCCGGCCCAGTCATGAGCGCCGAGGACCGCGTCAAGATGCTCTTTGCGGACAACGCGGCGGTGGAACGCATGGGCGGACGCATCAAGTACCGCCAGCTCATCCCCACGACGTACTACCACACCAGCGGCCCCATCGGCGCGGTGATGAAGATGCTGATCGACCGCGGGCAGTTGCGGCGGGCTGGCTTTGTCGGGCTGGGCGCCGGCACGCTCGCGGCGTACGCGGTGCCCAACGCCCGATTCACATACTTCGAGATCGATCCGGCGGTCATCCGCATCGCGGGCGACCGGTCGCTCTTCTCGTACATCTCGGATGCGGCGCGGGATACTTCCGTGAAGATCGGCTACGAGTTGGGGGACGGGCGGCTCAAGATCCGCGACACCAAGGAAGGCCCGTTCGATCTCATCGTGCTCGACGCGTTCTCTTCCGATTCCATCCCGGTGCACCTGCTCACCAAGGACGCCGTGGAGATCTATCTCAGCAAGCTGGAGGCGGGGGGGATCATCGCGTTCCACATCTCCAACCGCTACTTTGACCTGACCAACCCTCTGCAGCGGATCGCGAGCGAACTGGGCCTCAAGGCGTACCGGGCCAACGACGATGTCTCGACCACCTACCTCGACGAGCAGGAGGGCAAGAAGACCTCGCTGTGGCTGATGATGGTGCGCAAGGAAGAGGACTTCATGCCCCTGGCGCACCTGCCCAAGTGGGACCGGCTCGGCAAGCTCGATTCGTTCCCGCTGTGGACGGACGATTACTCGAACCTGCTGGGCGTCATGGTGAAGTGGTGGTGAGTTGGGCGGAGAAGCCGGGGGCGGGACGATGATCCAAGGCCCGAATCGGTATTCTCGGCGAGCGCCACTACGATCCGCTCATGCCCGCTGATCCATTCTCCATCCTGGGCCTTGAGCCGCGGTTTGACCTTCAACCCGCGGACATTCAACGCGCGTTTCTGCGCAGGGCGGCGATGCAGCACCCGGACGCGAACGCGGATTCGGAGGCCGACCTGGTCGCGGCGGGGCTCAACGAAGCCCGAGGGGTGCTGGTCGATGCTGAAAAACGCGCCAACGCGTTGCTGGCTCTCCTGGGCGGGCCGGGCAAGGAGCAGGACAAGGGCCTGCCGGCCGGGTTCCTCGCGCGGGTGATGGAACTGCGCGAGGCGGTGGAAGCGGATCTGGCGGCGGACGCGGCGGCGGCCCGGGAGCGGTGGAGCAGGCACGCCCGCGAGCAGCGAGATGCGCACGCCGCGGCGGTGGGCGCGATGTTCGCGGCGCTCTCCAAGCCGCCGGCGGCGGCTGAACTGGTGGCGATCCGCCGGGAGCTCAACGCGTGGCGGTACAGCGAGCGGCTGATCGAGCAGCTCAGCCCCGAGTATGATCCGAAGACGGCGGGGCTGTAAGGCACGCCGATGCATTGACCGCTCCGCATGGAAGGCCTTCCGCTTATTCTCAGCATTCTGCTGCCGATCCTCATCCTGGGGTCGGCGCTCTGCTCTTCATCGGAGACCGCGCTCTTCGGCCTGACGCAGGCCGACCTGCTGCGGCTGCGGCGCGTCAGCCCCCCCACTCACGCCGCGGTGATGGCGCTGCTGGCCTCGCCCCGTTCCTTTCTGATCACGGTGCTGCTGGGCAACGTGACGGTGAACTCGGTGTACTTCGTGATCGCCTCGATGATCCAGCCGCGGCTGGGGCCGGTGTGGTCGGTGGTGTTCGTGGTGGGATCGCTGCTGGGGATCATCGTGCTCGGCGAGGTGCTGCCCAAGACGCTGGCGGCATCGCACCGCGTGGCGCTGTGCCGCGTGCTGGCCCGGCCGATGCTCTGGTGGTTCAAGATCATCTCGCCGGTGCGCCATTTTTCCGAGCGGTTCGTGATCGCCCCGATCACCCGCCTGCTGGCCCCGACGCGGGCGGGCGTGGCCCCGGAACTCACGGAGGATGAACTCTCTTCGCTGCTCGAAGCCGGGGCGAGGGAGGGCGTGATCCAGCAGCCAGAACAGCAGTTGCTGGGAGACGTCGTCCGGCTGGGTTCGCTGCGGGTGCGGGACGTAATGTCGCCGCGGACTGAGGTGCGGTGGATCGAGGCCAACGCGACGATCGCGGACCTGCTGGCGCTGGTCAAGGAGTGCGGGTTTTCGAAGTTCCCCGTCTGCCGCGGCGACCTGGACAGCGCGCTGGTGGTGGGCGTGGTGAACGCGCACAAGGCGTGCGCGCTGCTCAACCGCGATCCCAACGCGCTCAACTCGCCGGTGGCCACGGTGATGGAACCGCCCCGGTACGTGCCCGATCGGGCGCGGCTGGACCGGCTGGTGGATCAGTTCCGCACGTGGCGGGCGGACGTGGCGATCTGCGTGAGCGAGACGGGGGCCATCACGGGCCTGGTGGGTGTGGACGCGGTGATCGGCGAGCTGGTCAACGTGTCGTCGGAGACCGACGAGGGGTTGGAGCCCAGCGTGCGGATGGTGGCGCTGGGCGTGTGGGAAGCGCCCGGGCGGCTGCCGGTGCGGGACTGGGCCGACTTCTTCGGGGCCGACGGCATCGACCGGCGCGTGAGCACGCTGGGGGGGCTCATTTTCTCCCGCATCGGGCGGGTGCCGAGCGCGGGGGATGAATGCCGCGTCGGCAACCTGCGGCTGCGCGTGGAGGAGATGAAGGGGCGGGTGGTGCAGCGGGTCTCGATCTCGATCGCGGCGGACCGCAAGGAGGCCGCGGCGTGACCGACCACGTTCACCAACTGATCTGGGGGGCGATGTGGACGGCGAGCATCATCGCCTCGGCGTTCTGCAGCGGCATCGAGACCGGGTGCTATTCGCTCAACCGGGTGCGGCTGGACCTGCGGGGGCGGCGCACCCCGCCGGATACCGCCGCGGTGATCATCCGCGATGAACTCAAGCGGCCGGAGCGGCTGCTGGCGACTCTGCTGATCGCCAACAACATGGTGCACTTTGCCAGCGCGGAGGCGATGCACCGGTTCCTGCACCCCTTCGGCTGGGGCGAGCTCCTCCAGGCGGGGATCAACGCGCTGGTGATCGCGCCGATGCTGTTCATCTTCGGCGAAGCGGTGCCCAAGGAGCTGTTCCGCATCGAGGCCGATCGCCTCACGTACAGGTTCGCCCACCTTCTGCGGCTGACCAGATCGATGCTCACCTTCAGCGGCATCCTGGGTGCGGTCCGCGGCATCTCGCGCCTGGCGGAACGGGTGACGGGTCTGACGCCCGAGGCGGTGGGCGGGGCCCGCGAGCACATCGCGCTGCTGCTCAAGGAAGGGGCGTCGCACGGGCTCATGTCAGAATCGCAGGCCACGCTGATCGACCGGGCGCTGGCGTTCCGGGGCGTGACGGCGGGCGACGAGATGACCCCGTGGGCGAACGTGCGGGCCGTGCCCGCCGAGGCCGACCGGACGCGGGCCGCGCGCATCATCGGCGACGCCGCGATCGCGCGGCTGCCGGTGATCGACCGGACCGGGCGTGTGATCGGTGTGGTGCGGCAGGTGGACTTTCATCTGCGGCCGGGAGCGACGGCGCGGGAACTGATGACCCCGGCGGTCAGGCTGAAGCGCGGCACCCCGGTGCCCGAGGCTCTCGCGGCGCTGCACGTGGCCCGGGCGCGGCTGGGCATCGTGGAAGACGACGCGGGCCGGCCGGTGGGGATCGTGACGCCCAAGGACCTGGCCGAGCCGCTCATCGGAGAGATGTGAACCGCATGCGCGTACCCTTGGGCGATGCCGAACGCCATCGTCATTCGGGCCCCGGGCACCAACTGCGACCTTGAGATGTGCCGTGCCTTTTCCCTCGCGGGAGCGAAAGTGGAACTTGTCCACCTGGAGCGCCTGTGCGCGCAGCCGGACATGCTGGACGGGTTCGATCTGGTGGGCTTTCCGGGCGGCTTCAGCTACGGCGACGACATCGCTTCGGGCCGCGTGTACGCGCTCAAGATCCGCGAGCGGGTGTACGGTGCGCTGCGGCGCGCGGCGGAGCGCGGGGTCGCGATGATCGGCGCGTGCAACGGCTTCCAGGTGCTGGTGCAGGCCGGCCTTCTCCCCGGGCCCGGACGGGGCCAGCCCTGGCCGCAGTCGGCCCCGCCGCAGGTGGCGGCCCTGACGGACAATCAGGACGCCCGCTTCCACGACCGCTGGGTGGGCGTGGCGTTCGAGGCCTCCAGCCCGTGCGTGTGGACGGCCGGGCTGGCGGACGAGGCCGACGAGGGACTCAAGCGTTTGATCTACCAGTTGCCGGTGGCGCACGGCGAGGGTCGGTTCGTCACGGCGTCGCCGCTGGTGCTTGAATCGCTGGAGCAGGGCGGCCAGGTCGCGCTGCGGTATACCGACAACTACAACGGCTCGCAGGGCGCGATCGCGGGCATCTGCGATGCCTCGGGCCGCATCTTCGGGCTGATGCCGCACCCCGAACGCTTCCTGGAGTGGAACCGGCACCCGTACTGGACGCGCCTGCCCGCGGCCGTCCGCAAGGGCGAGACCCCGGGCCTCAAGATGTTCCGCAGCGCGGTCGCGGCCGTCTCGGGCGCCGCTGCGAAGTAAGCCGGCCCGCACAACTCGCCTCACACCGAATCGGCCTCGCGCTTTCCCGCGCGGGTGAGCAACGCCACGCCCTCGGGCAGGTGCTTGGCGACCATGGCGACCACGTCGCCCTCGACGGCGCGGGCAAAGATCGAGCGGCGGGACTTGCCCATGATCAGCGTGTCGCACCCGAACGTCACGGTGTAGTCCAGGATCTCGTCGGCGATCTCGGTGGAGGTGACGTAGATCGGGTAGCACTGCACGCCGGCCTGCTTGGCCAGCACCATCACCGTGCCCAGCGCTTTCTGGGCCTGCGGATCGTCCTCGATCCGCGGCGTCTGACCGGGCTGGATGTCCATCACGCGCAGCACGCGGACAAAGATGCAGAAGAGCACTCCGTCGCGCTTGCGGGCCATGTCCACCGCGTATTCCGAGTTGTCTCGCCCGCGGGCGGCGAACATGATGCGGGGCTTGCCGGGCGCGATGCGGGGCATTTCCTTGAGTTCGGCCATCCAGCCCATCTCCGGCTCGGGCACGGGCGTCACCGGCTGGAGGGCCCGCATGGCCGCCCGCACCACCAGCACCGTGCCCACCACGCCCGCGGCGAACATCGTCGCCTTGGGCTTTTCCACGATGATGGTCAGTTCGATCGCCGTCATCACGGCACCGAGCGCCCACAGCCCGCGCCGTTCCCATGCCGACACGGGCAGGACCTTGTTCCAAGCGCAGGAGCAGACGTTGATG
Source organism: Phycisphaerales bacterium (assembly GCA_044222845.1). Lineage (GTDB taxonomy): Bacteria > Planctomycetota > Phycisphaerae > Phycisphaerales > UBA1924 > UBA2402. Next base: position 19,990 of record JBGAMO010000008.1, on the reverse strand, counting down.
GCGATCGCCCCCACCACGCCGATGGCGTACATGTCGCTGAGGGTCTTGACGTCGGAAGCGAAGAGCAGCACCGTCGAGGGGAGGAGCACGGCGATCACCAGCCCGATCCACGGCACGCCCGAATAGTTCAGGCGTGTGAGCAGCCTGGGCAGTTCCTTATCCTGCCCCAGCGAGTAGAGCACGGAGACCATCGCCATGACGGCGGTGTTGACGGCCGAAAGGAGCAGCAGGCCGAAGACAATGCCGGAGATCCAGCCCATCGTCTTGCCGAACGCCGGGCCGAACATGCCCGCGGCGGCATGAGTCGCCACCACGCGGACGGCGGTGTCGCGGTACTCCTTGACCGCCTCCGGAACGAGCTCGCTGGAGACTCCCGCGAGCACTTCGTGGGTCACGTAGTCCGGACGCTGGATCTCCCGCACGCCGGGCATGGCGTTGAGGGCGATGCCGAAGATGAGGTTGAGCAGGATGACCTCGATGAGCACCGGCCAGATGGTCTTCTTGGAGGTCTTGGCGACCGGCTCTTTCATCATGCCAGTCATGTTGGCCACGGCCTCAACGCCCGACAGGGCGAGCACCAGGTGCACCAGCGATTGCCACTTGGCCCAGGGAGACTCGAGCCCCTCCTGGCCCATGTGGATGCTCTTGAGGCCCGCGGGCAAATATGGAATGCAGAGCAGGCCGACGACGAACGACGTGACGATCGCGATGACGGCGATGACGAGCGCGAAGCGGCCGGCGCTGCGTGCGCCGAACCAGTTGATCACTCCCATCAGGAACATGGTGCCGATGGCGAGCCACACCACCGCGGGCTCGGAGGTGTGGAAGTAGTGGAAGCCCTCGACCGCTGACAGGGCCGCGGTGACGATGAAGTCGCAGAGCAGGAGGGTGGCCCCGACGACCGAGAGCAGGGGGCTGAGCTGGCGTGCGGCGGTGTAGACGCCGCCGCCCTCGGGGAATGAGCGGCAGATGATCGTGTACGCCCAGGCGACGGCCGCCATGATGAGCGACATGATCGCGAGATACGCCACGGAGGCGTGGGCGGTGTAGTAGAACGCCAGACCCAGAACGTAGAGGCGGCTGGTGCCCCAATCCCCGAAGAGCAAGGGCCCGGCGTGGCGCCAATCCAAGTTCCGCGGACGATTCTGGGCGACGAGCATTGTGGAGGGCGTTGATGCGGCCGGGCCATGCCCGTCCGCAGGAAGAGGAAGGAAAAGTCGGCGGGAGCGTACGTCTGTCGCGGGCACGATGCCGTCGCGGCGAGAGGTTGGCTACTTCCTGGACGCCGCCAGCGCCATCACACCGGCGACCATCGCGCCGATGCCGTCGAACACCTCGTGCGGTTTAGCCTCGTACATGTACGCGGGGCTGGTGACCAGGCGGTTGGTGGTGTCGGTAAAGGCCTCGGTCACGCCCCGGGCGGCGTGCTTGGAACCCATGGTTTGGACTGCCGTCGCAGTGCGCTCATCCGAACCCAGGGTGACGGTGCACCCGGGACCGTTCATGCGGGTGCCCAGGACCCGAGCCGCCAGGACGGGCGCGATGCAGCACATGCCGATGGGCTTCTTGGCTTCGTGGAAGCCCTTGATCACCCGAACAACATCCGGCAATACCGTGCATTCGGCTCCCTTGGTCGCGAAGTCGCACAGATTCTTGGCGACGCCGAAGCCCCCCGGGAAGATCACGGCGTCAAAGACGGCGGGGTCGAGTTGGGAGAGGGGCGAGATTTCGCCCCGGGAGATGCGGGCGGCCTCCACCATCATGTTCCTGGTCGGCGCCCCCGCGGCGATCTTATTGGTCGCGTGGTTGATGACCTCCGTTTGGGGAGCATCAGGGGCGAAGCATCGGTATTCCGCGCCGGCGCGGCTGAGATGGATCAGCACACTGACAGACTCGTGGATCTCGCTGCCGTCCGCCCGACCGGAGCCGCACAGCACCACCGCGACTCGACTGTTCATAGGAAGTGTCTCCAGAGTTGGATTCCGGGGAGTATAGCCGCGAATGCGGCGTTCAATGGTTCATTTGTTCGCATTGCGATTGGTTTTTGAGAGGGTAACCTTGGTGGTACAGTCCGCACAGACGTCGTTATAAGTACAGGTCGGGCAAGCACTTAGAGAGCTTTTTGATGAATTTTCCCAAAAATCGATTAAAACAGTTGGCACCGAAAATTCCGTGTGGCATGTTTGTAGTGTCTTGTCTCTCTCCTCCTATAGCCGTTCGCGGGCGGAAACACGCGGACGGCCTTCAAGAAGCGCGGCGGAAACCGGGAGCCTCTCTCCCTCCCGTTCAACGACGAACTTCTGACAGTGTCTTGTCTCTCTCCTCCTATAGCTGTTCGCGGGCGGAAACACGCGAACAGCCTTCAAGAAGGTGACGGTTGAGCGGGCCTTGAGACGACCCGCTCGGCGGAAGCCTTCGACAGAGTCTTGTCTCTCTCCTCCTATTCTCGTTTGCGGGCGGAAACACGCAAGCGAGTTTTTTATTGCGCTCGGCGCGTGTGTTCGCGGGGTGACACCGGGTAACTCTGCCCACATCCCCCACCTCCGGCACCCCCACCCCCCTCGCAGCGATGGACGCGATGTCAATCGGGCGGGCGAGCGCGATGGTGCTGACCCACAACGATGGTTGGGTGACGTCCAAGGCGCTTTCGCTTCATCCAGGCTGCATGGGGATTGAACGTTGTAACCGCCCCGGTGATTACAACGGCGCTCGCTGCGGACGAGTCACCGATGACGTGCCGACGGCGCGGCGGGCTCGGTTACGGCAGAGGGCTCGCGTTGGTGTGATCCACGCGGACGGAAATCAGTTTGATCACCGCCGAGCTGTGCAGCGCCCCGGCCCGAGTGGCTCGCATGGTGAGTGTGCGAAGGGCGTCCCTTCTGCAGCAACTCACCCTGGAACGTGAACGATCGATCCGGCGCTGCGGGCTGCGCCATCGCGGCGCACTTGCACGCCATCGCGAAGAGGACAACAGCAACCGATCGGTGTGACCGCAACGCCATCAACGCTACTCCACGATTAGACCGCGCGTTCGCCCATCGCCGCGCCGGGACTGACAGTCCCAATATAACGTGCGGAGCGCGAGTTCACAAGGTCTTGCGGTCTGGAGCGGGTTCATGGCACGACACCGGAATCGCGCACACCGCACGACCGGGATCACCGCTGAGGTTCTGGGACGCGGCCGCCTCAATCACGAGACACGTGCGAGCACCTCGCGACCGATCACTCTTTCATGAGGCCCTGCTTCTTCAGTTCCGAGATCGATGCCTTGGCGACCTGCTTGACCAGATCCTGGATGTTGGCCGGGTCGTCCGTGGAACTGCTGCCCGCCCAGATCAGTTTCTCGTCGCTCACCGAGTAGATGCTGATCTCGGCGTGGATGGTGACGGTGGTCGTGGTATACCCGGAGTTGCGGTTGCGGTACAGGTCGTACTCGCGGTAGCCGTACATGCTGGTGCTGGGCGTGTAGACAGGCGGGTGGTAGACGCTTTGCCGATCCGTCGCGGTAAGCCGCAGGACCACGGCGCCGTCTATGCCGTTGGCCTCCAGCACCTTCTTGACCTTTTCACGATCTTTGAGGTCTTCATCCGGCACGAGCGTGTACGCCGCGATGCCTCGCCCGTTCTTCGCTTCGGCGGCGAGTTGGTCTTCGGCGGACCTTCTCTCGGCGGGAGTGGCGTTCACAACGATGCCGACGATCTTGTTGAAAGGAGCCGCCCGCGGGGGATCGGGGGACTTCCACACCGTTGTCACGGTTGTGGTTTCACACCCGAACAGAGAAGAAAGCAGTAGAGCACCAAGCACGGCGAGTAGGAGTCTCATGGAAGCGCCTTTCGGTAAGGTGCAATTGTAGATGCGTGAGCGTGTCCCGGGCATCGCTGCTTCTCCTACCGCGTCGGCCGAATTCCACGGATGCGGTGCAAGACCGGAACGCCTGTCGCGAAAGGCGTGCGTGGATGGCGTGCGGAATGAGCACGCCGCGGCAGAGTCGCCGATTGTCCTCCACCAACGTTCATGTTGCACTCACCGATCGCCCTCCGCAATGAGGGCCAGGAGACTTGTCATGCGCTTCGAGAACACCCGTCGTTTCGTTTGGACCGCTTCCTCCGCCCGCTTGCTGGGCCGAACAACACTGCCCGTGGCGGCGCTGGTCGCGCTGGCCGGGGTTCCGGGCGGGCCCGCGCACGCCCGAGGCCCGATCAACGACAACTGCCTGAGCGCGAGCCAGACCACGATCGTGTACGAGGCGGGCCGACCGGACGCGTACGCCGCGCCGTTCGATTCCGTGACGTACGGGCCGGAACTGGCCGCGTTCCTGGCCAACGGGCCAGGCACCAAGCTGTTCGATCAGCCCGGAGATTACAAGGACTTCGGCTACACCTTCAAGAACCTGCCGCAGGGGATCACCAGCGCGGTGCTGGAGGTTCGTTGCCGGGCCGACCAGATCGTGAGTTCTCCCGACGACTTCTTCGGGCTGCAGCGCATCGGCGGCACGCTGGGATTCCAGTATCTTCGGCAGTTCCCCGGGTTGCCGGGTTCGCCGGGGCAGTGGGTGGGCGGGACGGACTTCACGTTCACCCTGGACCTCTCGAATCTGCCGGGGTACTACGGCTCCACCAACCTGCTGCCATCCCTCAACACGCTGCGCCGGCTGGACCTGTGGATCTCCGACAACACCACGGTGGACTACGCGCGTCTGCGCATCACCGTGTGCCCTTGCAGTTCCCCGTACCGAATCTACACCGTCGGCAGCGCCGACAACTTCGCCGGCGGCACGGAGCCCACGTACCGCCAGCCCGCGCTCTCGGCGCTGCGGACCACGCCTCCCTGGTTGTGGAAGGACTGCGACGACCAGACCACAGACCGCGGCTGGGGACACACCTTTACCGGGTTCCCCGGCGGGATCACCACCGCCGACCTGCTCGTGCGGATGCTGCCGAGCAACGCGGGGAGCGGCAACGACTCGGTCTCGCTGGATCTGCTCGGGGCGGGAGGCCCGCCGGCGTTCGGCCGCGGGTTCAACATCAACACGCTCGCCGGGGCCGGCTCTTGGACGAACCAGGCCCCCACGGACTTCCTGTTCAACCTCAACACCACGCTCCCCACGGGCTACGCGGGCACGAACCTGCTCGGCGGTCTGGCGGACGGCATGTTCGACGTGTACTTGCAGGACGACACCGCCGTGGACTACGCACGCCTGCGCGTCCGCGCCTGCCCCAACCCCGTGATGAACGATGGGGTGATCGCCGAGTCGATCTTCGGCGCCGAACTGGCCACGGGGCCCAACGGCTCGCTCGTCGTCAGCAACCTCAGCCCCGGCGGCGGCGTGCGCTTGGACGCCCACGCCACCTCCGCGCAGAAGCTCAACTTCGACCCCGGTCAGTTCGGTGCGTTCCACACCGGCGATTCCTTCACCGCGAGCCTGCTCCGCAAGGCCGATGCCGGCGCCGAACCGGTGGCGAGCGAAGCTCTCAGCTTTGAGATCCGCGAGTCCCCCACTTCGCCCGATTCACGCAACTACTTCCGGCACACACTATCTCGCGGCGGGGCTTCTGAAGGGTGCCAACCGGTCACGCTCAGCGACAGCGCCACCGGCGAGCAAATCACCACGTGCCTGCCTACTGGCGGCGGGGTCGAGACTTCCGGAACTGATCTGGCGAGCGTCGAGATCGTCGCCGCGACGAGTTCCGGAGGCTCGCGGCACATCGTGCGGTACCTCTCCCGCCAGTCTCTGCGGTGCGACGACGGCACCGAACTCGCGGGCGACACGATCGAGTTCCTGGGCGCCACGAGCCAGGACGCCGGAACCCAGGGCGCCAAGATCGCGGTGGCATGGGGCGGCAACGGCCATCAGGGCCTCGCGGCTCCGAACATCACGATCAGCGGCATCGAGATGGCCGTGACCAGCCCGTGCCAGATCGGCGACTGCGATGACATGCTCCCCCTCTACTTCCGCCGCAGCGGCGGGGAGTGCACGCTCAACACCAACCCGGGGAGCCTGACGATCGGCAACATCGGCAGTTCAGGCCAGGATGGCGTCTCGGTGAATCTGGGCCGCGCAGCATCGTTCGCCATGAACCTGGAATCCTTCTGCGGCGGGCAGAGCACGGCGTGCGCATCGCGCGATCAGTCGCTGACATTGACGGCCGTCGGCGAGGCCAACGGGCTTTCCGGGCAGGTGCTTGGTGAATCCCGCGTCACCTCCCGCATCGGTCACTTCTTTGACATCTTCACGGACAGCCGGTCGCCCGGTTCCGGCCCGATGCAGGTGCAAGTGTTGAACCAGTTCGGCGAACCGATCAGCAGCGTGATCGTGCCGGGCGGCACGGCCGACATCACCGCCGAGGGCGGCTCGGGGATGGCCGGCGGCAAGGTCAGCTTCAACGAGTTTCAGAACCTGTACACCGGCTTCATGTTCCGTGGCGAGATGCTCTTCACCATTGGCGGGGTTGCGGTGACGGGCTGGGGAGTCGCCGTCGCTGACCTTGGCAGCTCCGCGACCGCCGTCAGCACCGTGACTGTCCACGCCTCGGGCATGGACGAGCTGGATATCTCCAATATCCAGAAGCAGGCCGCGGCGACCGCGCCCCCCTGCTCGGCGGATTTCAACCGCGACGGCGGGATCGACGGGGCGGATGTGGATGCGTTCTTCGCATCGTGGGACGCGGGCGCGGCGGCCGCGGATGTGAACGGGGACGGCGGCGTCGACGGCAGCGATGTCGAGGTCTTCTTCGCGCAGTGGTCCAACGGCGGTTGCTGAGTTGGCGCGAGTAGAGTTTTGCAACTACATCAGCGAAACGAGATGCGACCCGCCCGGCGAAGTGTGCCCGGCGGGTCGTTTTCATTCGCCCGCGGCCGCGAGAACGCCCGCGGGTCTGGGCCGCGTTGCGGGACCGCGCCTCATAAACTCATGGATTGAACGCTCCCCATGCTCCCCATCGCCCTTCCCCCTCCGCCGCGACGCTGCGCGACGTGCTCCCCAGGGCGCTCGCCCGGCGACGCGCTCTTCTTGACCGCGGCATCACGCAGGCCTTCCGCGTGTTCTCGGGCGCGGCCGACGGGATCGACGGGGTGTTCATCGATGTCTACGGCCCGGGGGCGACGCTGATCGTGTACGAGGGTGTTGCGCCGCGCGCGTTTGACGCGGCGCGCGAAGCGCCGGGTGCGTTGGATCTGCTCGCCCCACTGGGCGTACGGGCCATCTATCACAAGCCGTTCGCCAGAGACCGCTCCAAGATGGGCGGCGTGCTGCCGGCGTGCGTCACCGAAACGGCCCCGATCGCGGGCGACACGCTGCCCGAGGCTGTCATTATCCGCGAACTGGGCTGGAACCTGGAAGTCCGCCTGTACGACGGGCTGTCCACAGGCCTCTTCCTCGACCAGCGTGAGAACCGCGGGTTCGTCGCCGAGTGGGTGGCGCACCGGGGCCGCGGCGCGGCCCCCACCGTGCTCAACACCTTCGCGTACACGTGCGCGTTCTCGGTGGCCGCGGCGAAGTCGGGGGCCGTCACCACCAGCGTCGACGTATCGGGCCGGTACCTGGACTGGGGCAAACGAAACTTCGAGCATAACTCGCTGGACCCCGCGGCGCACCGCTTCGCCAAAATGGACACGTTTGATTTCCTGGGGTACGCCAAGCGCAAGGGCTTCACGTACGACCTGATCATCCTGGACCCGCCGAGTTTCGCATCGGGCTCGGCCAAGAAGGGAATCCGGCCGTGGAGTTCGATCGCGGACTACGCGCGGCTCGTCAAGGAGGCCGCGGGCGTGCTCGCGCCCAAGGGCGTGATCTTGGCGTCCACGAACACGCAGGAACTCTGCCGGCCCGGGCGGCTGGAGCGGGAGATCGCCAAGGGGCTGGGGAGGCCGCCCCGCTGGGTGACGCTGCCCAGGCCGCCCGTTGATTTCGCCAACGAACGCGACCGGTTCGCGGCGCGGGCGTTTTCGGCCTGATCGCGTACAATCCCCTTCCACCGTTCCGGCACCCCATCCCACCGTTCCCGTTCTCGCGAGCCCGCGGCGACCGCAGGCGCCGCTCACTCCTGAAGAAGCAACCGCCTGATGTCCACCGACACACTGCCCCGCCGCACCTTCGCGATCATCTCCCACCCCGACGCCGGCAAGACCACGCTCACCGAGAAGCTGCTGCTGTACGGCGGCGCGGTGACGCTCGCGGGCTCGGTCACGAGCCGCAAGAACCAGCGGGCCACGGCCAGCGACTGGATGGAGTTGGAGAAGCAGCGCGGCATCTCGATCTCGTCGACGGTGCTGCAGTTTGACTACAACGGCTACCGCATCAACCTGCTGGACACGCCGGGGCACAAGGACTTCTCGGAGGACACGTACCGCGTGCTGACGGCGGTGGACGCCGCGGTGATGGTGATCGACGCGGGCAAGGGCATCGAGCCGCAGACGCGCAAGCTGTTCGAGGTGTGCCGGCGGCGGGGCGTGCCGATCTTCACGTTCATGAACAAGTGCGACCGCCCGACGCGTGAGCCGCTCGAGCTGCTGGATGAACTGGAGAAGGTGCTGGGCATCGGCGCGTTCCCGGTCAACTGGCCGCTGGGGAGCGGGCCTTCGTTCCGGGGCGTGTACGACCGGCTGACCAAGCGGGTGCACCTGTTCGAGCGGGCCGGGCACGGGGCGTACGTCGCGCCGGTGGACGTGATGGGGCTGGAGGACCCGGCGATCCGCGAGAAGCTGGACCCCGAGGTGTACCACAAGGCCCACGAGGAGATCGAGATGCTCCACGGCGCGGGCGAGACGTTCGACGAGCAGCGCGTGCTGGCGGGCGCGGTGACGCCGGTGTACTTCGGCAGCGCGATGAACAACTTCGGCGTGCAGTTGCTGCTGGACGGCTTTCTCGAGCACTCCGCGCCCCCGGGCCCGCGCAAGGCCGCGGGGCCCGCGGGGGAGCGGCAGATCCAGCCGCAAGACCCGACGTTCAGCGGCTTTGTCTTCAAGATCCAGGCGAACATGGACCCCAAGCACCGCGACCGCATCGCGTTCGTGCGGATCGTTTCGGGGGCGTTCACGCGGGAGATGTCGGTGATCCACGCGCAGAGCGGCAAGCGGATCCGGCTCTCCAACGCTCAGAAGCTCTTCGGCCAGCAGCGCGAGACCGTGGAGGACGGGCGCGCGGGCGACGTGGTGGGCATCGTCGGGCACGACGTGCTCCGCATCGGCGACACGCTCACCGACGACCGCACGATCGTGTTCGACGAGATCCCGCGGTTCACGCCCGAGTGCTTCGCCTACCTGCACAACCCCCAGCCCGGCAACGCCAAGAAGTTCCGGCTGGGCGTGGAGCAGTTGCTCCAGGAGGGCGTGGTGCAGGTGCTCATGGTGGGCACCGGGCAGGTCAAGACGCCGCTGCTCGCGGCGGTGGGCCCGCTGCAGTTCGAGGTGGTGCAGTACCGGCTCAAGGCCGAGTACGGCGCCGAGTCGCGCCTGGAGACGGCCCGCTGGACAATCGTCCGCTGGTGGCGCAAGGTCGGTGCGCCGGCGGACTGGCAGCCCGACCTGCCAGAGGGCGCCACGCTCGCCACCGACCGCGACGAAAAGGCCGTGGTGCTCTTCACCGACGACTGGGCGGTCCGGCACTTCAACCAGCGCAACCCGGGGGTGGAGTTGTCGACCTCGGCGTTTGTGTGAGCGGAGCAGATCGGCTCATGAAATGCGACACGCCGGCCCTGGAGCGGCCGGCGTGCACGCGTACGCCTGTAGAAGTAATCTCTGAGAATGCATGCACCATGAACAGTCGCATCCGACTCAGCGCGTCGTGGGTGCACCAGGGCGTCAGGGCGTGATGAACACCGGCCCGTTCCCGGGCGTGTTGTTGATAATCCACGTAGGTGAGTTGATAGTCATCGGGCCCCCGTGAGTGGGTGTGGCATAGGAGACGCCCGAGGCGATGTAGATCGTCTTGGGGTTGGCGTCCCATTCGGGCACGACCTGGTACAGATCAGCGTACGGAGCGTCGAGCGTGCCGAACTGAATATCAGAATACTCATCGCCGCAGAACCAGGGCGTCCCCACGCTGTTGGTGTATTGCGGGATGCAAGTCTGGGCGCACGACTGGTGGCATTCCTCGAAGGCGTTGCGGCAGCTCTCGTTGGCGGCCGCACGCTCGGCGGCGCACGCGTTGCGGCAATCGCTGCACGCCGCGGAATCGGGCGCGAAGAAGCAGGTGACGTCGCACCCCGCGTCGCACGTGCCGAACGCCGCCTCGTTGGCGAGCAGACAGGCGTCGTACCCGGTGGCGACCTCACAACTGCCAAAGCACGAGTCAAGGCACAGATCTAGGCCGGGGTACCAGCCGTATTGGATGGGTTGGGGAACGCTCTGCGCGAACGCGACACAGGGCGTGGAAGCGAGCAGTGCGAGCAGAAAGGAGCGGGATGGGTTGATATGTCTCATGATCGGATTCCTGCGAAACGCTGGTTGAACGTTGGATCGGAGTGCGTTACTGGAGATTGACCAGGACCAGGACAAGGCCCTCGCCGCTGTCGAGGGACGACATGGCCTTGCCGATAGTGGCGCCGGGCGCCAGGGTGCGATCGGCGGCCTTCATGGCGTGGCCCGCGATGTCGCTGGTAGTCAGCAGGTCGCCTGGCTGGATCGGGCCGCCCGTGGTTGAGCACTTGACATACACGCGCCCCGTCATGGCGATGGGGTGCTTGCCGTCCATGACGCCGTTCTGGCCCATGTGGATGCCGGGGTTGACGCCGCCCGCGCCGCTGACGATGCCCGCGACCTTGCTGTCGTACGCGCTGGTGCTTGGCATCAGTTGTCCGGGGTGCAACGGGTCGATCACCATCAGCGTGCCCGGCTCGATGTCCGCGGTCTGGGAGTCAAAGCCTTCGACCAGGTCGGAGCCGCCGTCGATCTGGAGAGTCTTGACCTCGAATGCGCCGTTGGTGTTCACCCTTGCCTTCATCGCGTTGTTGATGCGGAACTCGATGGGGCCATCTGCGCGGACGTTGCCGAGCCACACGGTGTTGGTGCTCGCATCTTCGCCCAGGCGGCCCATGCAGTAGGTCTGACTGCCGAACTGGATCGCGTTGCCGGCGTTGTTATCCGGCAACCGCACATCCAGCCGGGACTGCGCGTTCTGGGTGCCGATCGACACGCTGCCGTTGACCGACAGCTTGGATGTGCTGCTGAATGTGCCGATGCCCACGGTGCCATCGGAGCCGATGACGAGCGACCGACCCGAATCCACCGCGCCCGAGCTTGCGCGGCGGATGAATCCAAAGGCGCCATTGGTAAACACGCCACCCTCCAACTGCCAGCCCGAGGATCCACCTTCGGTATCCGCGGTGTTCTCGATGCGAATCCCGGGATTGCTGCCGCGGATGGTGAGCTTCATCAGTGGATTCGTCGTTCCGATGCCCAGGTCGCCGTCCTGGTCGAGCGTCATCGCCGCGGCGGGTCGTGCGCCGGCGAAGGTGCTGAGGGCGTTCGTGCCGCCAACGGTGTAGAAGCCGATACCAAGCGCGCCGCCGCCAAGGCGGAGTTGGGTGCCGCCCCCGGTGGCAGTCAGGACTGTGTCCACGGTGGGGTTATCCGCAACACCGAGGAACCCGCGCTCGCCGCCGTTCAGGTCGGTCAGCGAAATCACGCCCGCGCCGCCGCCAAGCGCGCCCCAGTTGGTGGGGTTGAGGACGACCTGACCGAGCCCGCTGCCCACGCTCGTGCGTGCGATGAACTTGCCCGGCGAGGCGCCGGCGGTGTTCGTGCCGACGAGCACGCTGCCCGCCGTGTAGACGGCGTTCGATCCGTTGAGGCTGAACGGCGATGCGCCGGACGGGCCGGTCGGACCCTGCGGACCGGTCGCGCCCGTCGCGCCCTGCGGGCCGCTCGCCCCCGCCGGGCCTTGAAGGCCCTGCGGCCCCGCGGCACCGGCCGCACCCGTTGGGCCGGCCGGACCGGTCAGTCCGGTCGGGCCTTGCGGTCCGACCGGGCCCTGCGGCCCCGGATTGCCGGACAGGGCGTACAGGGCATATGGGGTCGCGGTCAGTTTCTGCCGCGGCGTCAGCGTTTCAAATCCGCTGGGGTCGTTGCAATCGGTCCCCACATCGGGCCGCACCATGATCTGCAGATAGCGATTCTGCCCCGCGAACGCCGCGCCGAAATCCAGGGAGACTGTGAACTTTCCCGCGGCGACGGCGACGTTTTCAACGCACACCGAGCCGATCGCGACGCCGCCGCTGTCGACGGCGAAGAGTTTGAACTCCATGTCATAGACGCCGTCGGCCGCGGAGCCGAACTGCGCGAGTTCACCCTGATACGTGAACGCTGTTCCGACCTGCGCGAGCGAGACCGAGGCGCCGGCGGCGAGAACGAGCGCCGACGCGGCGAGCGAGAGCAAAGAGCGATCCATGTTCGACTCCTGATGTTTGCCGGCACGTTTGGCCGGTGGGTTGACGGCCGGAACACTCCGGCAACAGGATCAACCTCGCAAACGACGCGGCCTCGGTATCATGTGAACTCAGAAATTCGCCAAAACTGATTCCCGTGCAGCCTGGAATACGTGGTTGTCTGTAGAACGGCCGCACGCGGAGTCCCATAATGCAGACCGCCATGTCAATCTCAGATGTTCTAGCGCAAGCCAGACCCGGCGACCCACAGACCGTCGCATCACTGGTGCCCGTCGTGTACGCCGAGCTCAAGGCGCTGGCCACGAGTTACCTGCGGAAGGACGGCTCGCACAGCCTTCAGCCCACAGCGCTGGTGCACGAGGCGTTCATCAAGATGGTGGGGCCGGACCGCGAATGGAGCGGCAAGGACCACTTCATGGCAATCGCCGCGATCGCGATGCGCCAGGTGCTCGTGGACCATGCGCGCGCCCGCACCGCGCAGAAGCGCGGCGGGGGCGTCAAACCCGCGTGCGTCAGCCTGTGCGATCCGGCGGGGAAAGAGCGCGAGTCCGTCGAGTTCGAGATCGAGGAACTGGATGATCTCCTGACGCTCTTCTCGCGGTCTTCATCGCGTGCGGCGAAAGTCGCCGAGATGCACCTCTTCGGCGGCATGACGATGGAGCAGATCGCCCGCGTGCTCGGGATCTCGCTCATCACGACCAAGCGGGATTGGCAGCTTGCGCGGGCGTGGATCGCCGGCAAAATGCAGGAACGAACCGGTGGCTGAAAGTCCGCCGCCCACCAACCCCGGGCCCGAGGACGCGGAGGCCGCGAAGATGCGGCGCGCCGGCGAAGCCTTCTTCGCGCTGCGATCGCTCGACGTCGCCGAGCGCGAGCCACTGATCGGGCCGGAGTGCGGGCACGACCCCGAGATCGAGCGCCTGGTGCGTCTGCTGCTCAAGGGCGATGAGGCGCCCATGCCCATCGAGCGCCTCGCCGACGACATCCGCGCTGTTCACGAGCAGAGCGGGTTCCTGGGCACGGCGGCGGCGGAAGGAACGGTCATCGACCGGTACCGTCTGCTGGAACGGCTGGGCGAGGGCGGTTTCGGCATCGTGTTCGCCGCGGAGCAGTTGCAGCCGGTGCGGCGGCGCGTGGCGCTCAAGATCATCAAGCTGGGTATGGACACGAGGCAGGTCGTCGCGCGGTTCGAGCAGGAGCGCCAGGCGCTCGCGCTGATGGACCACCCGTGCATCGCGAAGGTCCTTGACGCGGGCACGACGCAGACCGGTCGTCCGTACTTCGTGATGGAGCTGGTGCAGGGGCTCCCCATCACCGAGTACTGCGACGAGCACAGGCTGCGGATCCCGGATCGCCTGATGCTGCTGGCGCAGGTCTGCGAGGCGTTGCACCATGCACACCAGAAGGGAGTGATCCACCGCGACATCAAGCCCAGCAACGTGCTCGTTTCGGAAGTGGGCGACAGGCCCATGCCCAAGATCATCGACTTTGGCGTGGCGAAGGCCACGAGCGCGAGGTTGACCGAGCGGACGATCTTCACGGAGGCAAGACAACTGCTCGGCACGCCCGAGTACATGAGCCCCGAGCAGGCGGGACAATCCAGCGAGGATGTGGACACACGCACGGACGTGTACGCCGCGGGCGTGCTGCTGTATGAACTGCTGACGGGCGCGACACCCTTTGACTCCAAGCGACTTCGGTCCGCGGCATACGGAGAGATGCAGCGGATCATCCGCGAGGAAGAGCCGCCCAAGCCCAGCACGCGCGTGGCGGAAGCGCGAGGCGCGCTGGAAGCCGTGGCCGAGAGGCGGTCGATGCCGTCCGCGCGGCTTCCATCCACCATCCGCGGCGAACTCGACTGGATCGTGATGAAGGCGATGGAGAAGGACCGGACGCGGCGGTATGAATCGGCGGGCGAAATGTCGGCGGATATCAAGCGGCATCTCGCGGGGCAGGCCGTGTCCGCCGCGCCCCCGAGCCGTGCGTACCTGGCGCGGAAGTTCGTACGGCGGAACAAGGAGTCGGTTCTCGCGGCGTCGCTTCTGGCGTGCGCCCTGATGGCGGGGCTGGCGGGCACGAGTTTCGGGCTGTTCCGGGCGGAAGCCCAGCGAACGCTCGCCGTGGCCGAGAAGGAACGCGCCCAGCGCGAGCGGGCACGGGCGGACGAGAAGACGGTTGAGGCACAGGCCGCCGAGGGTGAGGCGCTCCGCCAGTTGTACGCAGCGTCGATGATGGCGGCCAGCGATGCGGTGGCGAATGACCATCCGGGTGAAGCCCGCCTCTCGCTCGACGCCGCGCCACCGCGGCTGCGAGGCTGGGAATGGCGGCACCTGAACTCGCGGCTCGATCAGACCATCGCGCATCACAATGGCGGGCTAGATGGCCCGGTCGAACAGAACTCGGGAAACTACGACCTGCTGCCGTCGCCCGACTCGGCGTCGTATTTTGTACTGAGTTCGTTTCATCGAAAGGGGCTCAGCCGGTTCGATGTGAAAACGGGGCGGGAGACCGGCCCGATACCCATCGCGAACTGGGACACCCGTGCATCACGCCTGTTTTTCACACCCGAGAACGACCGTATCGTGCTCGGAGCCAGGAACACGGACGAATCCGACAATGGACTGCGGTTCGTGGCCTGGGATGTTCGCACGCTGTCGCCGGTCGCGGAAGAGCAGCTTGACTTTCGGAACCTCGTGCGATCACGGGCACAACCGGGGCTGGTGGCGTTCAGTCGCGACCTCTCAAAGGCGTTCGTCATCAATGCCGACCGGATGGTGCTTCTGAAGCTGCCTGACGGAAGCGAGATCGCCTCGCGAGAAGGCGCCCAGGCCACGCGCTCGACCTTCGATCCGACGGGCCGGTGGGTCATGTACACCGATGTGCGCGGAAGGCTCACGCTGCTGGACGGCCGGACGCTCGCGGACCATGGCGTCCTGCCAGGGCACTCCAACCTCCTGTACTCACCCAAGGCCGACAGCTTCTCCCCCGACGGATCTCTGCTCGCGACGGCGGGCGGAGATGGGGTTGTGCGAATCTGGAACTTGGCGACGGACCGGCCCGTGGAACAACTCGAACTGAAGCATCGCCAGCGGTGCTGGGCGGCGTGCATCACGCCCGATGGACGGCATGTCGTGACGGGCGCCGCGGACCGCACCGTGACCGTGTGGGACGCGGGCACCGGCGACAAAGTCGCCACGTACATGCAGGCCGGAGTGGTTTCCGGCACGCTGGCGGTCTTTCCCGATTCGCGCACCGTGGGCGCGGTGTGCGAAGACATGAGCGTGGCGCTCTGGGAGATCGGGGCCGAACGCACAAGGGTGCTGCCCCACCAGGGCACGGTGTACCCGGCGATGTTCCTGCCGAACCAAGGCCTGATCGCGACCGGAGGCTGGGACGGGTTCTTGGGCAAACCCGGATCGTTCCGGCTGTGGGACGCGGACTCGGGATCGCTGGTGGCGGAGACGATGGCACCGGGACGGTCCGTGGTTGCCGGCGCTGTTTCTCGGGATGGATCGCTGATGGCGTTGGGAATCGCCGCGACGAACGACGCGGGCGCCCCGGTTGCCGGGTGCGGCTTTGAGATCAGGGAAACGGCGACGGGGAAGATGCTGTGGGCCGATCTGGAAACCGGGCAGGTGCCCAAGGGCGCCGCGTTTGACCCGTCCGGGCAGCGGTTGGCGTTCTGCCTCGAGAACTTCATCTTCATGTACGCGGCGAGAACGGGAGCACAGATCAACCGCGCCTACATCAAAATGCAACTCACCTCGATGGCGTGGAGCGGCGATGGCAAGTACCTGGCGATCGCTTCGGAGGATGAGTTCGATGGCCCGCGCGGAAAACGCATCGCGCTCATCAACCCCGAAGGGCTGGGCATCGGCCGCACGTTCACGACGCCCAAGCCGAACATCGTGACCTTCAGCCCCGACGGCGTGCTGATCGCCGCGGGGTGCGCCGATGGACGGGTGCGACTGTGGAAGACCGAATCCGGCGAAGCCGTGCGCGTTCTGGGGAGTGAAGATGCCCAGTGCTTTGCGGTCGCGTTCAGCCCGGACGGCACACGACTGGCCACCGCCGGCGAGGACAAGATCATCCGCATCTGGGACACCCGGACCTTCGACCTTGTGGGGCGACTCGTGGGGCACGGGAGCTTTGTGTGGTCGCTGGTCTGGGACGCGGCCGGCGAGCGTTTGATCTCGACCTCGGGCGATGGCACGGCCCGAGTCTGGGAGACAACCCCCATCCGCGAGCGAGTCGAGGAGCGAAACGCTCGTCTCACCTCACTCTCGGCCGTTGAGCCGATGGTGGCGAGACTGTTCGACGAACACAAGGACGCGGCGAAGGTGATCGAGCGGATCAGCGCGGACGGATCGCTGACGGCCACACAGCGCAAGACCGCGTTGCAGGTGGTGCTGCGCAGAGGGCTCGAATCACCAGTTCCGAAGCCCGAATGACCGGCGCTGTTGGCAAAGTACAAGACCGTCAACTCCCATCCGCGGCTCATCGAGCGCCCGTTCAAAACGCCGCGAACCAGGCTCAACAGCCCACACCCATCATCACTCCACGGGCCTCTCCATCGCCCCCCGTCTCCCGATGCCGCGCATCACAACTGCCTCTTGATCGACTCGTCCTTGATCTTGTCATCCTCGGCCAGCATGAACGCCTTGCTCAGGATGATCGACAGCACCCGGTCGCCCTCGAAGGGCAGGAAGATGTCGTTGCCCGCGTCCCCCACGGAACGCGGCACGATGCACAGGTACTGATCGTTTGGCTCCATCAGGATGTTGCCAGAACCCAAGTGGATCTTGTACGTCCGCAGCTTTCCCCGCACCTTCAGGAATCGGTCTTCCACGGTGCACACCGGCGCGATCGCCAGCCGCGGAACGAGCCGCTGCAACATCTCACGCCGCGACACGGCCGACCCGCTCAGCTCGCCGAAGCTGAAGCTGTGCCAATACTCGCGGTAGCGTCCCTGGGGCCCTCCGTCGTTCCACTCCGGGTTGTTCCCCACGCTGCACACGGCGACGAACAGGTCCACGTCGCGCATCACCTCGCTGAAGATCAGCGGGGGGATCTCTTCCAGCGGCACATCCGGGCCCGCCGCGGTCCGGCTGAAGTGCACGCGGTCGGTCTCCAGGTACAGCCATGCGTACGCATCACCGTACCTCTCGTCGCCCGTGGCGTTCACTTCGTACCGAGCGTGCAGACCGGCGCGTGGAATCTCCAGCCGCGGCGGTTGGCCCGAGTCCATCACGAACGTCGCGAACTTCCAACCCCGGTCCCGCACCAGCGGTACGAGCTGGTTCTGCCGGATGATGTGGGCCGCGAAGCGGTTGGAGTACGTCCGTGTCCGCTGCTCCGCGTCCGTGAGCGGATAGATCTCGCGATGGGCCTGCTTGAAGGGCTGCACGATGCGCCGATCCTCAAGCACTCCTCGCCACGCGTGCACCTGCGAAGGGTCCGCCGTGATCGGGTGCCACAGCGCCACAGTATCGGAATCCTGCACGTCCACCGGCTTGCCGCGCGCGTCGGTGAAGCCCTCCGGGGTCCACAACCCCTCTCGGGTGCGACCGCCGTTTGTGAAGCTCCAGATCAGCCGCCGACCGATCGTGCCCACCAGCGGGTGGTCGATGTACCGTCCGCGCCACTGGCTCGCGGCCCAGGTGCGCCCGTCCAGGTACAGCCGTTCGATCCGGGCCTTCTGAGCCGGCAGCACACGCCCGATCTCTTCCGCCAGGCGCTTGTGCTCGGTGAGGGTCGCGCCGAACTCCGCCCTCACCCGGCTGGGGATGCTCTTGCGGTCGACGCCGCTCGCGGTTTCGATCACGCGCGTGACAACATCCGCCCCGCGGATCTCCGTGCGGATGGTGAACTCACCCGCTTCTTCCTCGATGCTCCCGCCGGGCTCAAGCCCAAAGTCCGGCGCGGCGATCTCGTGCAGTTCATCCACCGTCAACTTCAACTCCGCCGCGAGCTTCGCCAGCGTCCGATCCAGCGAGTGCTTCGCCGAGCCGAACTTCACCAGTTGCCGCACGCGGGAGAGCTGCGTAAGCGCGTGCACACCCTTCATGCGTGACAGGGCCCACACCGCCGCGTTGCCCGGCTTGGCGCACCGCGCCCCCACGCCCGGCACCATCTTGAAGCACGCCATCGCCAGGTCGCCCAGCGCGGCGGCGATGTCCGGCCGGTCGAATCTAGCCGACGCGGCCGCGAGGCCCCGCAGCACATCCGCCCCACGCTCCGAGGGCACGCTCGAATCCCGCCCCTCGATCGGCCCGCCCGGCATCGGCGGCCGCCGCTTGCCCACCAGCGGGAACCACGCCGTCACCCGACGCTCAAAATCTCCCGCGGGCAGCTCCGCCATGCACGCGTCCAGACCCTTGACCCACTTGACCGAGGGCTCGCCGGCAGACAGCGTCCCCGCGTGCTCCAGCAGTTTCTGCCACGCGCTCCGCTCCCTCTCTCTCATCGCTCGCAGGTCGGTGAAGACCCGATCGGACCATCGCTCACCCAACTCCATCGCCAACCCCAGGCCGATGCCGTTGGCGCTGTCGAACCTCATCACCGACCCGCGATCTGACGCGTCCTGTACGCGGGCCAGACGCTCGCGGAATCGCAGCATCCGCACGGCGGCCACGGAATCGACCTTGCCGCCATCGCTGCGCATGGCATCCCGGACCCTTGGCGCCAGAATCTCGCCGAAGGCGTTCCAGGGAACGTGCAGGAAGCCCGCGATTTTTAACCGGCTCAACGCGTGGCAGAGTTCTCCGATCTCACCCGCGGTCGCCCGCACGTTCTTCGCATTGAGTTGATCGACGCAGCCAAAGGCGATGATGCTGAGCGCCTGCATCCCGTTGTGGAACGAGCTCCCGCGCCCCGGCTCCATCTCGAACTTGATATCGCGAGCCGACATCGCCGCGACGCCCGCCGTCACCGCCGCCGCGGCTCTCCAGCCGCCATCCTCCATCGCCGCGCCGCGTTGCCGCAGTTTGTTCCTCTGCTGATCGCTATGTCCGTACCCCTCAATTCTCTCCAGCAGCGCTTCGTTCATCACCTTCAACACGGGGCGAAGTGTCTCGCCCAGGGAGTCCTCGGCGAAGCGTGTGCTGCCCCGCTCGTCCGCAGGTTCGGGCACAACCATCGCGGCGTCCAGCGCGTCAAAGTACGAAGCTCGGGATTGGGTCTGCAACTTCTCGCGGTCGAGCAGGATGGCCTCCAGCGGCCCGGCCTTCGCCACGACCGAATCGCCGAACCCCTTCAGCTTCAGCACCGCTTCCAACCGCTGGGCCAGACGCGTCTCTTCAGATCGACCGCTGTTTCTGAACGCCGCGGCGATCGCGTGCAGATGTTCCGCCGCGGCCTTGGGTAGAGCGTTCTCGGCCGCCCATTTCTCCGTGCCGATGACGAACGCACCGTAATGCGGGCACAGGAACAAGTGAACTTGATCGCGTTGTGCGAACACATCCGCCACAGCCTCGAACTCCTCCGGCGTGAACGGAAGCCCTCTGCGGAGCAGTTGATTCATCACCGCCATCGTCGCCAAGTTGGACCGGCTGCGAATCACCCCGGGCGGGGCGCCGCCGGACTCCGCCATTGCGCCGTACTGCTTC
>JBGAMO010000007.1:0-53881 GCA_044222845.1 Phycisphaerales bacterium | reverse complement strand
GAGATTCGTTCGGCGCTTGAGTGAGCCATCCCGGCCTTCGCTTCGCAGAGCCTGCGCTCAGGCCGGGCGTCGGGAGACTGATAGTTCCAGCACCGCCTTGCAGAACTTGTGCGTCAGGGCGTGGCCGGCTTTGTGGGCGGTGATGTCGGCGTGGAGGGGGCGGGAAAGGAGGGCGAGGTCGCCGATCAGGTCCAGGAGTTTGTGGCGGGCGGGCTCGGTGTCGAAGCGCCAGGCGTTGTCGACGGGGTTGCCGTCGGGGGCGATGACGAGCAGGTCGGCGGGGGTGAAGGAGGTGAAGAGACCGGCGGCGCGTGCCACGGCGGCTTCGTGGGAGAGGGAGAAGGTGCGTGCGGGGGCGATGTTGGCGAGGTAGTCGTGGGGATCGCCGGACCACGTGGCGGATTGGCGCGGGATTGGGGAGGTGGGGCCGTAATCGAGTTCGTAGGTGTACGAGAAGCCGGCGGCGCGCGGTGAGGCCTTGATGAAGGCGTCTCCCTCGCGCACTTCGATGGGCGCGGCGAGGGTGATGGGCTGTGGGGTCGGGCCGGGGATGCGGAGCGGGGCGAGTGCTTGAGCGAAGGCGTGCGCGGAGCCATCGAGGATCGGGACTTCGCCGCCGGTGAGTTCGATGGCGGCGGCGGTGATGCCCAGGCCGGCCAGGGCGCTCATGGCGTGCTCGATGGTGAGGGCCTGGGCTGTGGGAGTCGCGAGCGTGGTGTTGCGGATGGGGAACTGGGGCGGGATGCCGGGGATGGTGGGCTTGGGGGTGACGTTGGCGGTGAGGGCGGGGATGGGCGCGGGGCAGCGGATGATGATGCCGTCGGCGTGCGGGTGGAAAGTGATGGAAGCGGGCTGGCCGCTGAAGAGGCCGCGGCCGTGGATGGGGGATGTGGAGCGGGAGAGGAGCATGGGGGGAGGGGAATCGGGATTCGGGAATCGGGATTCGCAGGAGAGGGGAGTTGGGAATGGTTGGCGGGGAATCGGCGTGTGTATGCCGGAGGCTGATGGGTGGGCTGCGGTGGCCGATTCCCGGATGCCGAATCCCGGATCCCGCTACTCTTGTGCATGAAGAAGAGAAAAGGATTCGGGCTTCTGGAGACATTGCTGGCCTTTGCGGGGCTGGCGGCGTTCGGGTTCATGGGGTTTAACCTCGTGAAGACCGGGTGTCCGCTGGGTCTGTGCGGGGGCTGCGCCTCGAGTTGCACGACGACGGCCAAGTAATCACGGGCGAGCGCGAGCGCACATGGGCGAGATCGTCATCGAATCCGATGCGCTGCGCGTGGGCGTGCTGCCTTGGTTGGGGGCGGGGGTGTCGCGGTTTGAGTGCCGCGGCGGTGATGGGCGGTGGACTGCGCTGCTGCGGATGGCGGGGACTGGGTGGTTCAACGAACTGGGGAGTTACCTGCTGGCGCCGTGGCCGAACCGGATTGTCGGGGCGGCGTTCACGCACGCGGGCAAGAAGCGACAACTGAAGGCGGATTGGATCGACGGCACGGCGATTCACGGTGACGTGAAGGCGCGGGGGTGGCGCGTGCTGGACCGTTCGCCGGTGGCGGTGAGGCTGGAGTGCGAGGTGCGGGACGGCAACTGGCCGTGGCCGTTTGTCGCGCGGGTGCGGTACTCGGTGGAGTCGCCCGGACGGTTTGAGACAGAGTTGAGCGTGCGCAACCTTGGCGAAGAGGCGTTCCCGGCGGGGCTGGGGTTTCATCCGTTCTGGTTTCGCCGGTTGGGGAGCGAGCCGGATGACGCGGTGATCCGCGTGCGGGGGTTGGCGCGGTACCCGGCGGTCGCGATGATCCCGACGGGCCCAGCGGCGGAGGACGAGGTGTGCCGCGCGTTCGCGGCGGGGACGACGCTGGAGAAACTGGTGCTGGATGATGTGTTCTCGGGGACGCCACACGGCGCGGAGATTCGGTGGCCCGCGGCGGGGGTGAGGGTGCGGTATGCGTGCAGCGCGAACCTGGGGCACACGGTGGTGTACTCGCCGGCGGGGGCGGGGTACTTCTGTCTGGAGCCGGTGACGATGGTGAACGACGGGTTCAATCTGATGACGAGGGGTCAGGCGGGGACGGGAACGGAGATTGTGTCGCCGGGGGGCGCGATGGTGGCGAGTTGGGCGTGCGATGTGGAGTGCGGGGTGTAGCGAGTGGGATTGTGGGCGTGCGGAGGTGGTTTGCCCCATTTCGGGGGACGCGAGCGGGCGTGTCCGTGGCAGGGCACGCGGGTGGTGGCGCACTACGCTTGGGGCATGGCGAGGAGTCCTGAAGTAGCGGCGGCGGTTCAACGGCTAAAAGAAGGCGGGCTGGTGGCGTTCCCGACGGAGACGGTCTACGGGCTGGGCGCTGATGCGCTGAGCGAGCCGGCGGTGAGGTCGGTGTTCGAACTCAAGGGCAGGCCGGCGCAGAATCCGTTGATTGTGCACGTGGCGGACGCGGAGATGGCCAAGCGGCTGGTGACGCACTGGGGCGAGGACGCCGCGGCGCTCGCGAAGGCGTATTGGCCCGGGCCGTTGTCGATCGTGCTGCCGAAGGCGAGCATTGTGCCGGGGATCGTGACGGGCGGGGGTTTGAACGTGGCGGTGCGGTGCCCGGATCATCCGCTGACGCTGGAGTTGCTGCGCGAGTTCGGCGGGCCGCTGGTGGGGCCGAGCGCGAACCTGTCGGGGCGGCTGTCGCCGACGGCGGCGGAGCACGTGAAGGCGGCGTTCGCGCCGCAGCAGGTGCTGGTGCTGGATGGCGGGCCGTGCCGCGTGGGGATTGAATCAACGGTGGTGTCGCTGGCGGGCTCGGGCGTGCGGGTGTTGCGGCCGGGGATCATCGGGGCGAACGCGATCGCCAAGACGCTGGGCAAGGGTGTGACGTACGACGAAGGGCCGCGGTTCGGCGCGATGGAGAGCCCGGGGCTGTTGCCGTCGCACTATGCGCCGGCGGCGAAGACGGTGCTTGCCAAGGGGCCGGGGATTGCGGCGGCGGTGGCGGCGGCCAAGGGCGACGCGGTGGTGCTGGTGCACGGGGCGGCGGCGCCCTCGGCGCGGCGGGTGATCATCCTGCCGGCGATCGCGGTGGATTATGCGTCGTCGCTGTACGCGGCGATGCGGGAGGCCGACGAGTGCCATCCGTCGGTGATCGTGGTGGAAGAGCCGACGCCCACGGGCGACGAGGACGAGCGGGCGGTGTGGCACGCGGTGCTGGACCGGTTGCGTCGAGCCGCGGCGTGAGGTGAATCAGAACAACCGAGTTACTCGGCGAGGCCCACGCGGGTGATGCCGGCCTGCGCGCAGGCTTCGTGCACGCGGACGACCCAGTCGTAGGGGACATCTGCGGAGGGTGAGACGAGCGCGATGGCGTTGGACTTGTCGGGGAGGGCGGCGAGGAGGGCGGCGAGGCCGCTGAGGGTGGACTCTTTGGGGGGCTTGTCGCCGGCGGTGATGGTGATGAGGGGCGTGGCTTCCGGGCCGCGGGCGACGGTGATCTTGATGCGCGTGGTATTCGATGCCGTCGCGGAGCCCCCCACCACCGGCAGGGCGGACTTGAGGAACCACTCGGGGCCCAGGATGGCGGCGCTGGCCATGAAGAAGATGAGGATGACCATGACGACGTCGACCATGGGCGTCATGTTGGGGCCGGCGTGCTGCTCGTGCACGGCGCGGGCGCTGCGGTTGCGGAAGTAGTGCTTCACCGGGCCCCCGGGTCTTCGCGCTGGGCGATGAGTTTGAGGCTGGGGACGCCGGCCTCGCGGCAGGCGGCGATGACGGGGGAGACCTTGCTGTAGTCCAGGGCCTTGTCGGCGCGGAGCTGGACGGAGCGGCCGGGCTGGTTGATGCCGCGGGCGCGGAGGATGGCGGGGAGGTCGGCGATGGTGCAGCGTTCGTCACCGACGAAGATGACGGAGCTGTTGGGGTCGGCCTGGAGGGTGATGGTGAGGTCGGCGGCGGCGTTGTCGGTGACGCCGACGCGGGCGCCGGGGAGTTGGACCTTGGCGCGGGCATCGGCGGCGAGCTTGCCGACGATGAGGTAGAAGACGATGAGCACCATCACCACGTCGATGAGGGGTGTGACGTTGATCTTGCCGGCGGGAGGGTGATGGTGAGGGCGGAGGCGCACGGGAAATCGGGAAATGCGGCAATGAAGAAACAGGAAGTGCGGATGCGTCAGGCGCGGACTGCGGACTGGCGGGGCAGTTCGCGGGGGGCGTCTTCGGCGGCGGGGATGTGCTCGACGATTTCGGAGGAGAGGACTGTGCCGCGGGTGCAGAGGCGGTCGATGCGGTTGCGGTAGATGCCGTAGGCGAGCAGGCAGGGGATGGCCAGGCACAGGCCCAGGAGGGTGTGGAAGAGGGCCTTGCTGATGCCCAGGGAGAGGTCGGCGGGGCCGGCCTGACCGCCGGTGTTGCCCAGGGAGGTGAAGGCCAGGATCATGCCCCAGACGGTGCCGGCCAGGCCCACCAGCGGCCCGAGGTTCCCGATGATGCTCAGCAGGTCGATCTTGCGGAACCAGCGGGCTGACTCTTCGCTCGCGGCGAGTTCGGCGGCTTCGCGGATGGCGCTGCGGTCCTTGCCGGCCTGGCTGAGGGCCGGGCGGATGACGATGGCGACGAAGGAGGCGTCTTCGCGGACGGCGTCTGACAGGTCTTCCCAGCGGCTGGCGCGGGCGAGATCGCGGAAGCGGTTGACGTTCGCGGCGGGGAGGATGTTCTTCTCGCGCACTTCAAAGATGCAGACAAAGACCAGGGCGATGCCGAAGACCGAGCCGGCGAGGAGGACCACGGTGAAGATGTCGAACGACTGAACGAAGAGGGTCCACAGGGGGGTGGCGGATTCGGCGAGCGTCGATATCATGAGGGCGGATGGTAGGGGAGAGAGTTGCGTTTGCAGGGTGTTTTCAGACAGGCGGGCCGGTTGTGGGGCGAGATCTGCGCGAGGTGCAGACGGTGGAGTTTGCGCAGGCGGGTGTGAGCGACTGGCTGTACGCGGTGAAGGGGAAGGCGGAGGGGGCGTTCACGGATCCGAGGATGCGGCCGCGGTGAAGGGGGAGGATGGGCGCGCGTTGCGACGAGCCATAGTGCGCGGCGTGAGCGTGGGGCGTCGATGGGCGGGACGCCCAAGCCACATTGAGAACGGGAATGGGCGGGACGCCCAAACTGCGTTACTGGCCCTGGGCCATGGAGTAGCCGCGGACGCCGTCGAAGGTGCGGAGGAGTTCGTAGGAGCAGACGATGAACTTCTCGGCGATCTTGTCGAGCAGGGCGATGGCGCGGCTCTGGCCGATGCTGCCGGGGAGTATGCCGTCCTTGAGTTCGAAGCGGACGCGGTAGTAATCGACGCACTCGGTGTAGACGCTGCCGCCGGGCCAGACCTGCGTGCCGCGGTTGGAGATGAGGGTGAGCTTGAAGGGGGTGTCCTGCGCGGCCTGTTGCATCTCGTGGGCGAGGGTGACGGGGGCGAGGGGGAGTCGAGGTAGATGTCGCAGCCGGCGACGTGGCTCATGATGTTGACGAAGGTGCGGATGACGTGCTGCGAGCTGGGGCGGGGGCGTGGCTGAGCGTGGGGGTGGACTGCTCGGGCACGGGCGTGGCGGGGACGGTCTTGGGCTTCTCGCCGAGCTTGTCGATGATGCCCTGCACGAACTGCTTGGTCGTTGCGGGTTCCTTCTTGTAGCCCGGGAGGGAGGGATCGCCGAAGTCGCCGGTGTGCAGGCCGGTCTCGAGGGCGGCGAAGAGGGCGTTCTCGACGATGGCGGCGTGCTTGAGCAGGCCGATGTGCCGGAGCATCATGATGCCCGAGAGGATGAGGCTCGTGGGGTTGGCGACGCCCTTGCCGGCGATGTCGGGGGCGGTGCCGTGGACGGCCTCGAAGATCGAGATGTGCTTGCCGATGTTGGCCGAGGGCGCGAAGCCCAGGCCGCCGACGAGGCCCGCGGCCAGGTCGCTGACGATGTCGCCCTGCAGGTTGGGCAGGACGATCATCTGGTACTGCTGGGGCTTGATGACCAGGTTCATGCACAGCGCGTCGACGATGACGTCGCCGGTCTCGATCTCCGGGAAGTCCTTGGCGGCGAACTTGAAGCGGTCCAGGAAGAGACCGTCGGTCATCTTCATGATGTTGGCCTTGTGGCCGCAGAAGACCTTTTTGAGCCCGAGCTGGCGGGCGGTCTGGAAGGCGAAGCGGTGGACCTGATCGCAGCCGGGGGCGGAGATCAGGCGCTTGCACTGGATCATGTCGTTGCTGAGGCGATGCTCGACGCCGCCGTAGGTGTCCTCGATGTTCTCGCGGACGATGGAGAAATCCAGGTGGATGCCGGCCTTGCTGTAGACGGTCTGCACGCCGGGCAGCGACTTAAAGACGCGGAAGTTCGCGTACGTGCTGAAGAGCTTGCGCAGGGTGACGTTGATCGACTTGCCCCCGCCGCCCTTGGGCGTCTCCATGGGGCCCTTGAAGAGCACGCCGCAGTCCTCGACGGTGCGGACGGCCTCGTCGGTGATGCCCTTGGTGTTGCCGGTGTCGAAGACGCTCTTGCCCATGTCTACCGGGACGAACTCGGCGTGGTCCCCCACTCCCGCGGCTTTGAAGAGCGCGAGTGAAGCGTCCATGATCTCGGGGCCGATTCCGTCGCCCGGGGCGAGCGCGATGTACACACGGTGCATGAGGGGTATCTCCTGTTGGTTGCCGTTCTCTGGTTTCCGACGGGGGAGGGGAGGGTAGGAAGTCTGGACGCTCGGATCGGTCGCCGGGAGCGGCGGCGAGCAATGAAACGGTTTCATCGGCGCGGGCGTTGACGCGGGGGGCCGCTGGAAGCCTTGTGGGGGCGCAAAACCAGTGAATTCTGTGGGATTTTGCGGTCTTTTTGACCCATTGGGGCGGGCGGTTCGCTTACACTTTCTCCCCGCTCTTCACACCCTTTTTGGAGCCTGTCCATGCCTGAACTCATCCGCGGAAATGCTGTCATTGGTCAGTCGGGCGGCCCGACGGCCGTCATCAATCAGTCCCTGGTCGGGGTGGTGGAAGGGCTGCGGCTGGGGCTTGTCTCGGCAGGGATCGTGGACCGGGTGCTGGGCATGCGCCACGGCGTGAAGGGGCTCACCAAGGGCGACCTGATCGACCTGACCGACACGGACCAGGACCGGCTGGACCGACTCGCGATGACCCCTTCGGCGGGGCTGGGCAGCACGCGGGACAAGCCGGACAGCGCGTACTGCGAGCGGATCCTGGAGGCGTGCCGCAAGCAGGAGGCGCGGTACTTCTTCTACATCGGCGGCAACGACAGCAGCGACACCTGCCGCATCGTGCGCGAGATGGCGGTGCGGAGCAACTACGACCTGCGCTGCTTCCACGTGCCCAAGACGGTGGACAACGACCTGCTTGAAAACGACCACACGCCGGGATTCCCCAGCGCGGCGCGGTTCGTGGCCATGGCCTGCATGGCGGACTTCATGGACAACATCTCGCTGCCGGGCATCAAGATCAACGTGGTGATGGGGCGGCACGCGGGGTTCCTGACCGCGGCGAGCGCGCTGGCGCGACGGCGCGACCGCGAGTTTGACGAGGTTCCCCAGCCCACGACCGACGGCCCGCAGCTGATTTACTGCCCGGAGGTGCCCTTTGACCTGGACAGGTTCGTGGCGGACGTCGAGGCGATCTACAGCGTGAAGGGGCGCTGCCACATCGTGGTGAGCGAGGGCATCTCCGATCGCGAGGGCAAGCCGATCGGCGCGAAGTTGATCAAGAACGCGCAGGTGGACTCGCACGGCAACGTGCAGCTCTCCGGCAGCGGCGCGCTGGGCGACCAGCTGGGTGATCACCTAAAAGAGGCGCTGACGCCGGCGGGCGGGAAGCCGCCGCGGGTGCGGGCGGACACGTTCGGCTACGTGCAGCGGTGCTGGCCGGACGCGAGCATCATCGACCGGATCGAGGCGCGGCGGTCGGGCCGGTTCGCGGCGATGCTGGCGATGCAGGGGCACGGGGACGGGAGCGTGGCGATCGTGCGGACCGGCAGCGGCAGCGCGGCGTACATGGGCGAGCGCGAGGGCGAGCCGTACACGAGCGATTACCGGCGCGTGGACCTGTCGGCGGTGGCGGCCAAGACGCGGCACATGCCCGCGTCGTTCCTGGCGGGGCACAACAACGTGAGCAAGAAGTTCATCGAGTACTGCCTGCCGCTGGTGGGCGAGCTGCCGGGGTTTGAGCGGCTGTGATGGGAGTGGCTATCGGTGTGGGTCAAGGTGCGGCGGCTTCGCCGCCCCCGCTGCCACCGCGCCTGACTTTGGGGCCGCAGTAACAGACGCATGTGCCGAGCTTGGGGTTGTTCTGGCAGTGGCAGGTGCCGGGCTCGTTGTGGTACTTGCAGTCTTGCCCCTCGCAGTCGCAAGTGTTGTCGGTCGGAAGGCTCTCGAGCGACCGGTCTGACATGCCGATGCTGCGAGGCTCGGACCAGACTACGGCGCTTCCGAAGACGCTGACATTTTCGTCTGCGATCAACTCCTGTCCCCACGCGTCGCAGTAGTCGCCTTCGCAGTTGCGAACTGTCGGTGCGGACGTGGCCGTGCCGCTCAAGATCGGTCTGCCGGCGCCGTCCAACCAGAGCCGCTCGATCTCGCCATCGGCGGCGGCTGATTTGAGCACTCGGTACACATTGGGCGTGCCGTTCGCTCGGGACATGGTGCCGATGTCGAACGCGATCCCGTTGGAATCCCGTGCCCATGTCGAACCGCCGACCTTGGGGCAACCCGGGCACTTGGGAAGCACCACATCGGCCGTGAACACCTGCTCCAACTTCCAGGAGTCGTGATCACCCCACCGTGCTTCGGTAACTCCTTCGTTTCCGGTGCGCAGGCCGTCTTTGATGGCGACCGGATACCACTCGATCCAGGGCAAAGCTCCCGGAGCGTTCAGGGTCACCTCGTACTTTTCGAACACGACGTTTGCGACCTGGCCTGTGAATTGGATCAACGCTTCTCGCGTTTCGTTGGACGCGAGCACCGACTTCATCACCACCGTGCCGCCGGGGTCGGTCGAGGTCACCCAAAGCCAAGTCCGCCGATCGTTCTGGGAGGGATCGAGAAGCCGCACCAACCGGCGGGTGGCCATGTGCGGGGCGGAGTAACCGTCGGGGAGCTTGAGGTCGGCCGCGGAAACGCTCTCGGAACGGGCCGGTGCTCGGCGGGTGGATTGCCCCTTGTCTGCCGTCGGTGATTCGCAGGAAGCCGCGAAGAAGGTAAGCGACAGCAGAGTGAACAGGCGGGCGGCACGAGGGGTGCGCTGAGAAGTCGCGGACATCGGCGCTCCGGATGAGAGTGAGCGGGTGGGCGGACAGACTCGAACGCGGTTACTTGGTCCACACCAGATTGAAAATCTCAGGAGGGACGCAGATGCACGTGCACGCGCCGGTTCCCATGTCGATCTGGCACATGCACTCTCCGCCGTTGTCGCAGAGCTGGTGGTTGCACACGCAGTCTCCAGTCCACGGGTGCTTGGCGCTCTTATCGATCATGACCAACTGGCTGCGTGCCTCCGACCACGAGGTGCCGACCCCGGCGCCGTGGACACGAACGATTTCGGGTTGCAGCAGTGTGGAGAGCTTGACCCCGCAGAAATCCCGATCTTCAACAAACTGCTTGCCGGTCAGGACGCCCGTGAGCACGGGTCGGCCGGCCGGTCCCGCGGTGGCCCAGCTTCTGGTTTGGGAACTCGCCGCGGCGGGCAGTTCGCTCAGCACCCGGTAGACGAGCCTGGGCGTCATGGTGGCGGAAGGCATCTCGATGTTGGTGCGGACTCCCGCCGTGTCCGTCACCCATCGCGCGGGCTGAACCGCGGATTTCGGGCAGTCGCCGCAGTTCGGGAACGTGGCGTCGCTGACCCCCGATGTGTCGAGTTGCCACACGGGTTCGCCGTTGTCGATGACTTCCGACTTGTCGGCCTGTTTGGAAAGGTACCGGTTCACTCTGACGAGGTACCACTCTTTCCAGGACGCTCCCGTGCCCTTCAGTTCGACGGTGTACTTTGCGAACTTGAGCTCCCCGGAGACATTGGTCTCAAGACGGATCGGGACATCGACTTCCGAGTTACTGACGATCTTTGCGGTCATCACAACCTGCCTCTGCAGGCCGAGGTTGGGAGGCCAGACCGGGGCGGCGGCTTCCGTTGTCGGCGTGCTGATGACCCATTCGAAATCCGTGAATCCATCTGCAGCGTTCGAGTTGTTGAGACGGATCAGTTTGCGCCTGGAGGGTTCGGGGAAGAGGAACCAGCTTTTCGCGGCGGCCGCCGCGGCGGGTTGTTGAGGCGCGGGAGCCGGGACCACGGGTGCTGAGTCCGGAGTTTCCTTGCCGGGCTCGGAAGCGCAGCAGCAGACCAACGGAATCCCGAGTGCGACTGCACCGGCGCAGTTCCACACCCGCACGAACTTCGACATGGACATTGAGTTGCCTCCCGTCCGCGATCCAAGCCCCCGCGCTTCCCGCTCCCAAGCGGCCATGTCACCCACGCGACTTGTTCCCGGACTTGGGGGAAACAATATGAACGGGGCTGAGGCGAGTTCAACCGAATGAAATAAGAACAAACGTGGCGAGTACCCGCGGAATGAGTGAACCAAGGCACATACCGCCCGAGTGGGGGAGTGTCGCGTTCGTCGATCCGGCGCTTGGTTTTAGGGAATGCGGTGGGTCAGATCACCCAGCACGTTCATGAACGTGATGTACGCGTCGTAGGGCGAGTCGTAGGGGCGGAAGTATGAGTGGACCTGGCCCTCGGAGCCGCCCTTGGTGCTCATGTAGTAGAAGTGATCGGAGGTGGTGAGACGGCGCCAGTCGGCGAGCAGGGCCTCAGTGTGGGCGCGTTCGTCATCATCGCGGGCGCGGGCCCGCGCGGCCTTGATGCGCTCTTCGATGGCGTAGACAGCGCGGAGGGCGTCGCGCTGCATTTCGTTGGCAGTCCAGGCGGAGAGATCGCGGGCGGCATCGGCCCACGACGTCAACTCGGGGGCGTTGTACTCGGCGCTGGGGGCGTACCGCGAGAGGGCTTCGCTAGGCGTGATGAACGCGGCGTGCTTGTCGCGGGCGAAGACGGCTTCGGGCAGGGCGGAGAGGAACTGGAAGATGCCCGTGTCGGCCCACTGGTGCTCGCCGAAGGTTTCGTAATCCATGAAGAGATTCACCAGCGGCGTGGGCGTCTGCACGACCCACTCGGCGAACTTGTCGGCCGAGAGGGGCCAGTGCTTCCATTGCCGGTTGCCGAAGCGGAAGGCGATGTCGTCGCTGAGGCTGTAGTTCTTGAGGAGCAGGCCCATGGGCTTGCCGTGGCGTCCGGTGGGCGCGCCGGGGGGCGAGTAGACGACGCCGGAGGGTCGACCGGCGAGCAGCGCATCGACTCCTTCGCACAGGATGCCCGCGTAGCGCGGCTTGGATTCCTCATCCTTCATCGCGGCCACGCGGGCCGCGACGGCGTTGCTGTAGATGAGCTCGGTGTTGCGGAAGATCGTGGGCGTGACGCCGAAGATGCCGGCGACGGCGCGGTCGTGAAGCACGACCTGCTCGTCAAACTCGGCGGGCGAATAGGCGAAAGAGAGGGAATGGGCGTAGGTCTCGGCGAGGATCTCGCACGAGCCGGCCCGGACCAGTTCGCGCAGGTGGCCGATGACGTCCGGGGCGTGGGCCTCCAACTGCTCCAGCGCGGTGCCGGTGATGGAGAAGGCAACCTTGAAACGGCCGTCGAAGCGGCGGGCGAGATCGAGCAGCACCTGCGTGGCGGGGCGGTAGCACTTGTCGGCCACCTTGCGGATGATCTCGGCGTTCTTGGCCTCGTCAAAATAGGGCGGCCCGGCGTCGAAGACGCTGTAGCGCCTCAGGCGGTGCGGCTGGTGGATCTGGAAGTAGCAGACGACGCAGGGCATGGGAGAGACGAGAGTACGGAGCGGGCGGGATCAAGGTTAGGGCGGTGGTTTGACCCCGGAGGATCGCCGGCACGACTCGCGTCGCCTGCGCAAGAAATGATGAACCACCCGCGTAGCCTGCCGTAGGAAACAACGGTCGTCAGGGAGTTCCTCATGAGATTCGTCGCCGCCGCCATCATCGCCTGCTCATCGGTCTGCGTCGCGGACGTGGTTGAAGGGCAGACCGCCGCGAAGATCGATCGTGATATTCAGGCCGCGCACCTGGGAACGTGGTGGGGCGCGGTGGGCGTGCAGGTGGAGGGCAGGACGATCCTGGCGAAGGGGTACGGGTTGGCCAACAAGGGGTTGGCGCCGATCACGGCGGATTCGCTGTTCGACATCGGGAGCGTGACCAAGCAGTTCACCGCCGCGGCGATCCTGCGGCTGGAGATGGACGGCAAGCTCACCACCGATGATCGCGTGGCGATGTGGGTGGACGATGTGCCGCGGGAGAATCAGGGGATCACGATTTACCATCTGCTGACGCACACCAGCGGGATCAGCCAGAAGGACGTGGCGTTCGGCGGGGAGGACTCGGGGCCGTCGGCGGCGCGGGCGAACATGTCGGCGCGGGCGCGCCACGCGCCGGGAGAGGAATGGGAGTACAGCAACAGCGGGTACTTCACGCTCGCGGCGGTGATCGAGCGGGCGAGCGGGCAGACGTACGAGGCGTACCTCAAGGAGCACATCTTTGAGCCCGCGGGGATGAAGAGCACGGCGATCATGGGGGACCCCTCGATGTTCGAGGCAGAGCGGCTCACCGATCGCATGGGGCCCAAGGGCAAGGCGGTGGGCAACGCCGCGAAGTGGCCGTACCCGGTGAAATGGGGGTACATCGGCGCCGGGGGCGTGGTGTCCAGCGTGAACGACATGCTGGCGTGGGACCGGGCGCTGCGGACCGACTCGGTGCTCAACGGCGCGGCGAAGGCCAAGTACTTCAAGGCGTTCAAGCACAACTACGCGTGCGGGTGGGAGTGCGAGGACTCGGCGGCGGGCGCGCTGGTGACGCACAGCGGGGGCGTGCAGGGGTACGCGACGTGGTTCACACGCTACCTGGAGAAGGACGCGGCGATCGTGGTGCTCACCGGGTTTGAACGCAACCCGCGCGAGGTGGAGCAGTTGATCCGGGCGGACCTCTTCCCCGACAGCGGGCCGGCGCTGGGCGTGTTGATGCGGCCGGGCCAGTTCGAACTGAATGAGTGGAAGGGGTGCACGATCAAGGAGGGGCTGGGGATCAACGTGAGGCGAGAGGGTGGCGCGGCGGTGATCGAGGTGATGGCGGGCGGCAAGCCCAAGCCGGCGGCAACGCTCACGCTGAGCGTGCATCAGATGAAGGCGCTCAAGGGGCGACTCTCAACGGCGATCTCGGGCAAGGGAGAGGGCGAGAAGATCGAGCCGCCGGCGTGCGATCTGTACACCAGGCCGTACGAGGCCAAGGACGGGGAGATCAGCCTGAGCGGCGACGACATCAGTTGCACCATCATGCCCAGCGTGTCGGAGGGGAGCGGGGCGGGCGGTCACGTGGACGCGCGGATCACGCTGGTGGTGGTTGATGAAGCCAACAGCTTCTGGCCGCTGATGCTGCGGATGGATATGGCGATGGCGAAGAGTCTGCTTGAGAAGCTCGGGGAATAAAGAAGCACGCCGCGGGCAGTTGTGCCGGCGCGGCGTGTGGGGGTGGGCGGGCGTGGATGTGGGGTTCAGTCGCGGACGTCGATGTAGCCGCGGACGCTGCCGCGGATGATCTGGAAGCGCGAGCCGCGGTTAAAGTCGATGCGGCCGACGGCGTCGGAGAACTGCTCGATGTTGGTGATGTCGTTGCCGTCGACGGAGACGATGATGTCTCCGGGCTCCAGTTCGGAGGCGGCCTTGCGGTCGGTGGGGTAGGTATCGAGGACGACGACGCCTTTGACGCCGCGGAGGCCCAGTTCGCGTGAGCGTTCGCGGGTGAGGGTCTGCACGCGGATGCCGAGCATCGGCACATCGCCGTTCTTGCGGACCTCGCTCTGGTCGCCGAGGGTGACGGTGAGGTTCTTGACGGCGTTGTCGCGGACGATCTGCAGGTCGACGCTGGTGCCGGGGGGCGTGATGCCGATGGCGTTTCGCAGGCGGTTCTCGTTCATCGCGGCGCCCTTGAACTTGACGATGACGTCGCCCTCGCGCAGGCCGGCGCGTTCGGCGGGGCCGTCTTCGACGATCCGGGCCACGAGCACGCCCGAGGGGGCCTGACCGGCGAGTTCGGCGGGCTTGGCCTCTTCGAGGGCGGCGCCCAGCCAGCCGCGGACGACGCGGCCGTTGGCGATGATGTTGTCGATGACGGTGCGGACGGTGTTGGCGGGGATGGCGAACCCGATGCCCTCGTAGCCGCCCGAGCGCGTGGAGATGACCGAGTTGATGCCGACGACCTCGCCCCGCAGGTTGAGCAGCGGGCCGCCGGAGTTGCCGGGGTTGATGGCGGCGTCGGTCTGGATGAAGTCGTCCTGGACTCTGCCGGTTTCGCGGGGCGTGACGGTGCGTCCCTTGGCGGAGACGATGCCGGCGGTGACGGTGTTGTTGAGGCCATAGGGGCTGCCGATAGCGACGACCCACTCGCCCACCTCGAGGGCCTCGCTGTCGGCGAACTTGGCGGGGGATAGGCGGGGGCTCTGGCCGTCCTTGGGCTCCATGCGGATCACGGCCAGGTCGGTGAGCTCATCGCGGCCGATGAGCTTGGCGTCGAACTCCTGGCCGTCGTACATCTTGACCTTGAGCGCGTCGGCGTTCCGCACGACGTGGTTGTTGGTGACGATGAAGCCTTCCTGCGAGATGATGACACCCGAGCCCAGGCTGCTGGGCTGCAGGCGCGGCGGGCCCTGGGGCACGGGGCGGAAGAACATGTCGTACGCCACCGGCTGCACCTTGTTGAGGGTGGTGATGTGCACGACGGCCGGCTCCAGGCCGCTCGCGACGGTTTTGAACGCCTTGGAGAGGCGGTTGGCGAAGGCGATGTCTTCCGCGGACGCGGCGACGGGTGTCGCGGCGGCGGTTGGCTGCTGCGCGATACTCGCGGCGGCGGGGAGCAGGAACATCGTGGCGGCGCAGAGTCGGAGGAGTTGCTTGGTCATGGCGTGTTGTTCCATGGGTATTCGCGGATGGTGCTCGTACGTTCTGCGGAGTTTTGAGTTCGAACGCGTTATTCCACCGCGACGCGCGAGGCGGCGGAGTGGGCGAGCATGCGATCAAGCGCGAGCAGAGCGCCGGCGCGCACGGCGGGCAGCACCGACACGCGGTTGACCACCTTGGGTTTGGCCGCGGCGAGATGATCGAGCACCCACAGCAGGTGGGGTTCGTCGATGCGGTACATCGTGGTACACAGGCACTGGCAATCGCTCAGGATGCGCACCGACACCCCCCGCTCCGCGGCGGAACGCGCGATCCGTGAGACGAGGTGAACCTCGGTGCCCACGGCCCAGCGCGACCCCGGCGGCGCGGCTGCAATCGTCTGGATGATGTGCTCGGTGGAACCCGTCATGTCCGAGCGGTCGACGACCTCTTTGGAGCACTCGGGGTGCACCAGGATGGTGGTTTTCGTGCCTTCCTTGGCGTCTTTTTCCCGAACGGTCGAGCAGTGTTCGGGGCGGAATAACTTGTGCACCGAACAGTGTCCTGCCCAGAGGATGACGTCGCTGTCGCGGATCTGCTCGGGGGTGGCGCCGCCCAGGGGCTCGCCGCGGCGGGCGAGCTTGGGGTCGTAGACGCAGGTGCGGGTGGCGACGTCGATGCCCTTGGAGGCGGCGGTGTTGCGGCCCAGGTGCTGATCGGGGAGGAAGAGAACCTTGACGCTGTCGGCCTGGCGCATGGCCCACTCGAAGACGGCCTTGGCGTTGCTGCTGGTGCAGCAGGCCCCGCCGTGGTTGCCCACGAACGCCTTGATGGCGGCGGAGGAGTTCACGTACGTGATCGGGACGACCTTGCCGTTCCACTTCTGCTCGGCTAGGCACTGGTGGATCGAGTCCCACGCGGCGACGGTGTCGTCGTACGCTGCCATGTCGGCCATGCTGCAGCCGGCGGAGAGGTCGGGCAGGATCACGGCGGTGTCGTCCGGCGTGAGCATGTCGGCGGTTTCGGCCATGAAGTGGACGCCGCAGAAGACGACCCATTTGGCGTCGCCCGACTTGGCCAGGCCCGCGGCGGTCTGCGAGAGCTTGAGCGAATCGCCGGTGAAATCGGCGTGGCGGATCACGTCGTCGGTCTGGTAGTGGTGGCCGAGGATGACCAGCGCCTTGCCGAGCTGCGCGCGGC
Organism: Phycisphaerales bacterium; assembly: GCA_044222845.1. GTDB lineage: Bacteria > Planctomycetota > Phycisphaerae > Phycisphaerales > UBA1924 > UBA2402. The sequence continues at coordinate 37,679 of JBGAMO010000007.1, read as the reverse complement.
GGGCGTCGATGGCCTCGGCCAGTTCGGCGCCGGGCATCGTGAGGTATTTCTCGGGGAGTGAGGGCTGCCAGAGCATGTGGCACAAGGGTATGAGGGGGCGGGGCGGCGCACGCGGCGCACGCGGAGTCGGGCGGGCGTCGGCGCGGCGCGGCTCCAACAATCGCCCGTGAACGCCACCCACGATTCATTCTGGTCGACGCAGCGCGTGCTCCTCACCGGGCACACCGGTTTCAAGGGATCGTGGATGACGGTGGTACTGCACGGGCTGGGCGCCGCGGTGCGGGGCTTCGCGCTCCCGCCGGAGACCTCTCCCAGCATGTTCAGCGCGCTCAACCTGCACACGCTGTGCGAGCACGTCGAGGGGGACATCCGCGAGCCCGGGGCGCTGACGCGGGCGGTGCGGGACTTTCGGCCCACGGTGGTGATCCACATGGCGGCGCAGGCGCTGGTGCGGCGGGGGTACCGCGAGCCGATCGCGACGTTTCAGACCAACGCGATCGGCACGGCGAACGTGCTGGAGGCGTGCCGCGAGCTGCCGGGGCTGCGCGCGGTGGTGGTGGTGACGACGGACAAGTGCTACGAGAACCGCGAGTGGGTGTACCCGTACCGCGAGAACGATCCGCTGGGCGGGCATGATCCGTACTCGGCGAGCAAGGCCGCGGCGGAGATCGTGGCGTCTTCGTACCGGCGTTCGTACTTCCACGCGGGCGAGACGGCGGTGGCCACGGCGCGGGCGGGCAATGTGGTGGGCGGGGGAGATTGGAGCGAAGACCGGCTCATCGTCGACGCGGTGCGTGCGTTCGCGGACGGCCGGACGATGACGGTGCGGAACATCAGGGCGGTGCGGCCGTGGCAGCACGTGCTCGAGCCGATCGGCGGGTACCTGACGCTGGCGCGGGCGCTGTGCGAGAAGAATCACGCCGTGAGCCCATCGTTCAACTTCGGTCCGCCCGCAGAGCAGGTGCTCAGCGTGGGCGAGGTGGTGGAGGCGTTCTCGAAGGCGTGGGGCGGGAGCGCGGCGTGGAAGCACGATCCGCCGGCCAATGCGCCGCACGAGGCGGGGCTGCTGATGCTGGACGCATCGCTGGCGATGCGGGAGCTGGGCTGGAGGCCGCGCTGGGGATTTGAGCGAACGATGCGTGCGACGGCGGAGTGGTACCGCGGGTTCTACGCGAAGGCGGACGCGGCGGGGATGCTGGCGATGACGCGGGCGCAGGCGGGGGAGTATGGATTAGCGAACCGGTAGAGCACCGGTTGGCTCACTTCTCGTCGCGCTGCTTGAGGGTCACTTCGCGGTCGTTGCCGTTGTCGTCACGCACGGTGAAGCGGATGGAGCGGCCGCGGAGCATGTTGGAGCTGCCGAAGGCTCGCAGCGCGATGGCGGCGCTGGGGGGTTCGATGCCCAGGATGCCCACGACGCGGGCGCCGGGGGTGAGGTCGGCGTCGGAGGCGGGGCTGTTCTCGGCGATGCGGGCGATGACGACGCGGCCCGCGCCGTCGTCGCCGAACTCCACGCCGTAGCGGCGCCACAGGCGGGTCTTGTACTGTTCGATCGGGTTGGTTTCGGTCCGTTCGCCGAGCGTGACGGAGAGTTCCAGGGTCTTGCCGTCGCGCCAGATGTCCAGGCTCACCTGCTGGCCGGGCTCGCGGGCGCTGATGATCGAGGACATCGTGCCGCCGTCGGTCACGGCTTCGCCGTCGATGTTGAGGACCAGGTCGCCGACCTTGAGTCCGGCCTTTTCGGCGGGGCCGTCGTCGATGACGTCGTCGATGGTGACGCCGCGGGGCTTGCCGTTCTCGGCGCGGCCCTGGTTGTCGGTGTACCAGACGCCCAGGTAGCCGCTGGCGACCACGCCCCCGCCGATGAGCTGGCGCACGCGCGGATCGATGGTGCCCAGGGGGATGGCGAAGGAGATGCCGGAGGACTGGCCTTCACCGCCGCCCCGGGAGTCCGCGGCGGTGGCGATGGCGACGTTCATGCCGACGACGCGGCCGCGGATGTCGACCAGGGGGCCGCCGGAGTTGCCGGGGTTGACGGCGGCGTCGAACTGGATGAAGTTGGCGATGCGCGAGTGGGGCATGGGGGTGCGGGCGGAGCGGCCCAGCCCTGAGACGATGCCCTCGGACATGGAGAACTTGAAGCCGAAGGGGGAGCCGAAGGCGTAAACGCGGTCGCCGATGTGGAGGCGTTCGCCGCTGGCGCGCCGCGCGGGCGTGCGGTCGGCGGCGTTCTCGACCTTGATCACGGCGATGTCCGAGTCGGTGTCCAGGCCCACGATCTTGGCGCGGGCGGAGTGGCCGTCGTAGAACTGCACCTCGATCGAGTCCGCGGCCCCCACCACGTGGGCGTTGGTGACGACGTGGCCCAGGTTGTCGAAGATCCAGCCCGAGCCCGACGCGCCGATGAGGCTGCGGCCGGAGTCAAAGACCTCGATGTGCACCACGGAGGGCTCCACCGCGTCGGCGATGTTGCGGGTGGCGCGGTTGAGGCGCTCGAGCACGTCGTCGGAGTCCAGCGATCGCTGGGCGACGGCGACCACGCCCTGCACGTTCGCGGCGTTGATCCGTCGGATGGCGTTGGGCGCTACCAGCAGCACCACCGCGGTTGCGAGGAGCACGACGAACGCGGGGCCGAAGGCGAGGAAGCGTCGCATGGTTTACGTTTTCGGTGCGGGTTGCGGTTTCACGGTTGTCGCAACCTGGGGCTGCTGCATCACATACGACTCACCACCGATGTTTCGTTCGGTGACTCGTCTGACCCAATCTTCGCCGGCGCGCTGGATTTGGTTTCCCAGATCGGCCGAACGTTGGGCGAACCGCGGGGGTTCATCCGTCAATCCGCACAGGTCCTGGAAGACCAGCACCTGCCCGTGGCAGGCGGTGCCGGCGCCGATGCCGATCAGCGGGACCGTGGTCGCCTTCATGATGCTATCGGTTACTTCCGGGGGAACGGCCTCAACCAGGAGGAGCACGCAGCCGGCTTTTTCGAGCGCCACGGCGTCATCCACGATCTGGGCGGCTTCCTTGGGTGTCCGGCCGGCGGAGCCGTAGCCGCCGGAAAGGGCCGCGCGCTGCGGTTTGCTGCCCACGTGCCCGCAGATGGGGATGCCGGCGCGGGCCATCTTGGCGATCAGGGGCGCGAAGGAGGCATCGGCCTCGATCTTCACGCAGTCCGCGAGTCCTTCGGTGAGGAATCGGCCGGCGTTGACGATTGCTTCGGACTCGTCGGCCTGGTAGGACATGAAAGGCATGTCGCCCATGACAAGGGTGTCGGGCGCGCCCCGCTTCACCGCGGCGGTGAGGGCAAGGGCGATCGAGAGGGGCATGTCGATGGTGCGCTGGAACCCCAGGATCATCTCCGCGGCGGTGTCGCCGACGAGCAGGACGTGAACGCCCGCGCGCTCAAGCCAGCGGGCGGTGGTGGCGTCGTAGGCGGTCAGGCAGGCGAACGGCCTGCCTTCGCGGGCCATTTTGCGAAGGGTGCGGAGGGTGATCGGGCCGTCGCGGCGTGGGGAGTTCACGGTTGATTGTTGGCCGGGGGCGCAGGGCGTATCGCCGGCCGGGTTTTTGCCGGGTTGGGACGAAATCCTGTGGTTTCGGGACGTTGGGAGCGGGCCTGATTGACTGCAAGGGCACTTGCGCACGCGCACAGCACGGCGGGAGAGCGGCGTCGGTTGTCGAGAGTCAGTACAGTTTCGGCGTGCGTGACTTTGGAGATGCCCCATGAATTACTTGTCCGCAATTGCGTGCGCTTCCATGACCGGCATTGCCGCGGCACAGACCGCGACGTTTGAGAGCCTGGGGTTCATCCCTGAAGATGCGGACTACCCGTACGGATACACGGAAGCGGTGGCGCTGAGCGCGGATGGGGCGGCCGCCTCGGTCAAGGTGTGCGCGTGCGCGCAGTTGCCGGGAGTATGGACTCGAGCGGCTGGACTGTCGTACTTCTCAGGCCCTTATTGGGCGACACCGATGGGCATTTCAGACGACGGCGGCGTCATCGGATTGCTGGGCGTATTCGGCAACGCGTACGGCGAGGATTACTTCTATTGGGCACGCGGGCACGGCGTCCAGCAGACCGACCGGGTGTCCGTGTTCGGTGTCTCCGGGAACGGACGATACTTGCTCGGCGCCCTGTGGTACGGCGACGCGTGCTACGCCGCGCTGAGCTACGGGCCGGGGTACTTCGACCGCCAGACGGGCGAGCGTGTGGCGATCGGCGGCGTGCACACGATTCAGGGGGGCTACACCAACGAGTGCGATCAGACGCGCGACGCGCCCAACATGAACGGCATCTGCCGCATCAGCACGCCCGATGGGTCGCTCATGTTCGGCGACACGTTCGTCTATGATCGGTTGCAGGACCGGGTGGATCCGCTGCCAGGGTGGCCGGGCGGCACGGTTGTTGCGTGCAGCAGCGACGGCGCCAAGCTCTGCGGCAACGGCGCCGGGGGGGCGCTGTTGTACGAGAACGGCGTAGCGAGCATCATCCCCGGGTTCACCGTGCGCGACATGTCGGCCGACGGCTCGGTGCTGGTGGGCCATGCCGCCGGCTGCGACGGCGCGGCGATCTGGACCCAGGGGCTGGGTGTGGTCCGGCTGCGTGACGTGCTGGCGGCGCTGGGCGTTGAGTCGGTGCTGGATTGGCGGCTCTACTCGGTGGCGGGCATCTCCGCTGATGGGCTGACCATGGCGGGCGACGGGATTCACCTTACTTCGCGCGGCGACATGAACGAGCACGAATCATGGATCGCGACGATCCCCGGCCTGCCGGAGAGTGCGACGCCCTTGTGTGCCGCGGACTTCAATCACGACGGCGGCGTCGACGGCGCGGACGTGTCTGATTTTTTCAGCGCATGGGAGCGGGCGGAAAAATCCGCGGAGATGGAATGCGATGGCGGGATCGACGCCGGCGATGTCGAGACGTTCTTCGTTCGCTGGCAGAATGGGTGTTGATGCAAGAAGGCATCGGGCGTTGGGCATCAGGAAGGGCAACACATCGCCGCGGCGGGCTTCCGCCAGTATGGGAATTTCCTGGCGGCGAACGCGCCGGAGCTTGAGCATCGGGTGTTCGGAGCGCGCGTTGATTTCAGCGACGACCGGCGTCAGGACGGGCGTGGTGCACGCGGAATCACACGCGTGCGTGTGCGAGCCGGGTGTGCGAAGGCGACAGGTTGTTACGGCGCGGGGCGGTCGGGCTCAGCAACCGTTCTCCCACGCGCGGAAGAAGGTCTCGACGTCGCCGCCGTCGATGCCGCCGTCCTGGTTCAGGTCCGCCGCGGCGTTTCCGGCTTCCCAATCGGTATAGAACGCCTCCACATCGGCGCCGTCGACGCCGCCGTCCTGGTTGTAGTCGCCGATGCAGGTGACGGGGGGCGTGGGGATCGAGTCGAACGCAACAATGTTGACCTGGTTCTCTGGGGCCTCGCCGAAGGGAACGGCCCGCTGAACGGTCGAGGTGATCAGGTACTGGCCGCTGTCGGACATGTCGAAGCCGTTGGGGCCGTCCTTCACGTGGCGGAAAACTCCGCCTGTGGAGCCCAGGGTGGCGGTGCTGGAGTCGGCGACCTTGTCGGCGCCCAGGAAGAGACCGGTGACGAGCGAGCCGCTCTCGGTCCATGTCGCACGCCACGCCGCCAGGCCGGTGTCGCTGAGGCGCACCGGGCTGGTGGCGCTGCCGATCGTTTCGATCGGGACGCCGTTGGTGCCGGGGAGCACGTCGCCGGTGCCGGCGACCTTCACGCCGTTCACGGCGACGGCCGCCTGCTCGTTGTACGCGACCGCGCCCGTGAGTTTGATCTGGTACGGAAGCGCCGGGCCCGATGCGGTCCCTGTCCTGACCCAGTTCTCCATGGAACTCAAGGAGGCGAAGGAGTCGGTGGTCCGGTCGCCGATGCGCGGGGGCAGCGTCACCACCACTTGTGTTGCGGGCTGGAGCGAAGAGGTGCTCATGCGCACCACGCGCCGGTTGGGGACATCGGCGAAGTAGAGGAACCCGCCGTCGATCGACAGCGAGCCGGGGAAATAGACCAGGGAAGTGCTGGTGAGGCCGGATTTGAAGACCTCGCGGCCCGTGCCGTCGGCGTTGCAACGCTCGATCGTTCCGGTGGTGGCGACGCTCCAATAGACCTTGCCGGAGGCGGAGTCGACCGCGATGCCGGTGGCGGAGACGCTGGTCACGACGGACGTGACGACGGGCGTGGCGCCGTCGATGTTGACGCGGGCGATGCGGCGGGCGTTGTTCTCGGTGAAGTAGATGCGGCGAAGGGCGTTGTGAACTGCGAGGTGGCGGGGGCGCGGGCCGACGGCCGTGGAGTTGATCAGCGTGCCGGGGCTGGTGCCGTCGAGGTTTGAGTAGTTGAGGACGCCGCGGATGTCGGTGGCGCCGGCATCCCCGCGGGACCAGTAGATGCGGTTGCCGGTGGGGTCGTAGGTGATCCCGGTCATGCCGTTGTATTCGCCGGCGGTGGCGGCGCCTGAGCGGATGTCCTGGACGGTGAAGGTGGCGGCGTTGAGGTCCGCGCGGCGCTGGCGATTGTCGGCGTAGGCGTTGGTGAGCCAGTACGCGAAGCGGTTGGGGCCGGAATCAACCACGGCGATGGGCGGGACGAGCATCTGGCCCGTGCCGGTGTTCTGTCCTGAGAACGGCGCGGGGATCACGCTCGCCGGGTACGAGGCGTCGATAGCGCCCGAGGCGATGTCGGCCCGCACGATGGTTCCCTCGCTGGGGTCGGACCAGTACACCTTGCCGCCGGCGACCGCGATGGAAGCGGGGTCTTCCTGGAACATCTCCGCGCCGCTGGAGGTGACGGGCCGGGCCTTGGGGGTGGCGATGCCGATGTAATAGTCGCCCGTGCCGTTGCCGGTATCGGGCGGGAGATTGACGGACGTCAGCGTGGACTGCACCACGCCCGCGGCGGCGTCGTCGCTGCGGGCCAGCACGGTGCGGGTGATGCCGTTGGCGTTCCCGAAGTTGCGGAAGAGGTACAGGACAGTGTCGCCCGCGCAGCCGGGGAAGCCGGGAGCGGGGACGGTGGTGGCGGAGAACGCCGCGAAGTTCCCGATCCGCAGGCGGTAGATATCAACGTCGTGGTCGGTGTCGAGGGTGCCCCGGATGAAGTTGAGCGTTCCTTCCACCGATGCCTGAGCGGTCGCGTAGGCGTCACCGGTGTCCGCGGATTCGTCGACGATGCCGTCGCCCCACGGGCCCCGGATGGCGACGGACCCCGAGGCGTTGATGTCCACCGGCGTGCCCAGGAGGTTGCCCCAGAGTTCGCCGGGGATGGCGGACGCGTCGTTCGTTCGGGCCACCGCGACGGAATCCACGTACACGCCCTGTTCGCCGGTGGAGGTAATACCGGAGAAGGCGACAGAACCCGCGTTGTTGATCGCGGCCGAGACCGGGGCGATGCTCAGAGAGGCCCAGGTGGCCGGGCCGGCGCCGACGGGGCCGCCCTCTTTGGCCACCAGAATCTGACTCAGCACGTTTCCGGCCGCGTCGGTCTGTACTTTGAAGAGCGCGTTCTTCGTCATTCCTCCCTCGGTGATCGCGGCGCCGATGAGGAACACGTTCGAGTCGTTCACGCCCAGTACGCGCGCTGCGTCAAAGGTGCGGAACGTCGTGCCGGGCGCGACACCGGCGGCGGTCACCATCTGTCCATCGCGGACGATGAACGCGACCTTTCCCTGCACGATGCCGGAGAAGGGGGTCACGGTGGGGCCGAAGTCGCCGGTGCCGACGCGCACGTTGATCGCGGGCAGTCCTTGGTTGTTCAGGTCAACGCCGTAGAACGCGATGGCCGCGTACTGGTCGGAGGGCAGGCCGAGCGCGGGGCCATCGCCGGGGAGCAGCCCCCCGCCGATGTACGGGGTCAGCCCCAGATCGGTCGCGAGCAGGGCCGTGTCCAGCGGGGGCGCGGCGTAGATATTCGCCATCGCCATGCCGTAGCCGGTGTTGTTGATCGCGACCGGGCCGAAGGATTCAGCCCCCACCGCTCCGTTGGCGCTGGGATAAAACGGCGTGTTGATCGCGCCCATGCCGTCGACCGTCGTGCCGCTGTGGAACTGGCAGTTGTAGGTGGCCGGGGGCAACTGGGCGACACTGCCGGCGGCGGCGAGCAGCGCCGGGATCACGCCTGCGAAGCTGCGCCGAGCGGATTGGGTGGACATGCGGATCTCCTTGAACATACGGGCGACAGTCTGCGTCGTCGTTTGGAATGAACCGGTCGTTTCTGTCAAGAGCAACGGGATGCCACGAAAGCCGCGGCGTTCCGGTCTGGGAACGCCGCGGGCGGATGATTCACTCAACCGTCAGTATTAACGACGGCGGCGCGACACACCCAGGAGGCCCAGGGTGAGCAGGCCCATGCCGGCGGGCGCCGGGACGCAGTAGCCGCAGCCGAAGTCGATGTCGTAGAAGTCGTTGAGGGGGAAGGAGAAGGGAACGGCCTCCCAGCCGGAGAAGACCGCGCCCAGGTTGGAGAATTCACCATCGCGCAGCGGGGCGGAAGGATCGGTGGACAGCGAGTTGTTGACTTGCCCGGGGAACATCAGGACGCCGCCCGCCAGCGGGCGATTGCCGCGGAAGCGGGAGGGGTTGCCGCCGGAGGAGTTGCGCGAGACGGCGAGGTAGTAATCGCCGGCCGCGAGGCCGGTGGTGAACAAGTTCGTGAGGGCGGGGTAGGCGAAGCCGCCGGAGTTGTCGTTGAACGCGATGCCGTGCCCGGCGGCGTCGAAGAGCGCGAGGTTCATGTCGGCGGGGCCGCTGGCGCTGCCCGGGGTGGGATAGGCCACAGCGCTGAAGGCGGCGCCGTCGTTGATGTGGATGCAGTAGATGTCCTGATCCCACGACACGGTGCCGCTGAATGTTGCCACCAGCCTGCCCTGGATCTTCTCCAGAGAGCCGAAACCGTCGGTGACGCTGGCGGTGTTGAGCATGTTGCCGACATCGGCGGTGTTGTCGACGGACCACACGCCGGCGTTGGCGATGCCCGCGCTTGCGACGAGCGCGTAACCAAGCAAACAAACCTTCTTCATCATGTCTCTCCTGAAGGGGGTCACCAAATGAAAAGACATCCGTCGATCGCACTGACCGAGATCGGATGGGAAACTGGATGACCGGCCGATAGTATGACATGAGTCTGAGACAATTTCAAGATTAATCTTGACAAATCTCGTCGGTTATGGGAGAATGTTGCAGATCAGTCTCGCGGACCGATTGCGACTCCATGGACATCATTACCAAACATAAGCCTATTGAAGTGGCCGCCAAGCCCTCTCATCCTGCCGCATGGCAGAATGGGCGATCCCATGTAGAATCCGGCCTGATGAAACCTTCTCAGGCGGGCATGATGGACCGAGTCCGGCCGGTTCTCGATGAGATCCGGGAGTCTTTGCGTCCTGTGTTGAGAGAATCCGGCGGTCCGGCGCCGCGAGCGTCCGCGCTCGCCCGTGACCTGGCCATCGACAAGACGCTCTCGGCCCGCATCCTCAGGGCCCTTCGTCCGCCCGACATCACTTCGGTCATCTATGAAGTTCCGTCGCCCGAAGGGCTGCGGATCTTCCTCGCCGCGGCGGAACGCGTGGGTCTGAGCGAACACACCAAAGAGCGAGCGGTGCGAGCGGTGCGTGACTTTGAGCGGCTGATCGGCGAGTTCCCGGGGGGCCGCAGCGGCCTGAACGCGGCGTTCGCCGGGCTGAGCCAGGCGACGCGCGACCACACCGAGCGGGCGGCGAAGCAGTCGATCTTCAAGTCGATGTCGATGCTGCTGGGATTCTGCTGCGACGTGTCGCTGGCGACCTTCGTCATCCGTCGCAACGCGCAGAACCCCGACTTCAGCGACACGGCGTACATCCTTGGCAAGTTCAACGTGCAGCGCCTGCGTCCGAGCCACGCCATCACGATGTTCGGGCGGACGCTGCTCGCCGCGACGGCCAACGACCCGGAGGCGACGACGGGCCGCACGCTCGACGGGCGCATCACGGCCGACATCACGGATTACCTGCTGCCGGACTACTGCAGCCGTCCGCTGCCCCAGATGGACATCGTGAACACCACCACGGCGGTGCTCAACGTGCTGCCCGAGGGCGTGCCGGCGGTGAACGAGTCGGTCTCGCTGGTGAGCGCGCAACTGGTGAATCGGTGCTCGCACCTGGCGTCGGGCGCGCGCTATCCGTGCTTCGAGGGGTTCACGCCCCGCATGCCCAGCAAGATCCTGCTGATGGATGCGCTCGTGGAAGACGGCCTGTTCGACGGCCCTCCGATCCTGGGCACGACGCTCCACAGCCTCAACGGCGTGCCGGTGGCTCCCGGCAACCCGGCCTTCAATCTCGACGAAGTGTCGCTCCAGGCGCCCGTGCAGAATCTCTCCAAGGGGTTGCATCAGATCGCGACCCCGGAAATCCCGGATTACTCCGCCATGATCGGCGATGTGTTCAGGTCCCTGGGATGGGACCGGTCCAGGTTCGTGGGTTACCGCACGGTGGTGCGGTACCCCGTCCCCGTCGTCAATCTCTCGTACTGGTTCCCGAAGCACGTCGCCGGCGCATGAACGGCGACGATTCACGTTCGATGCGGAGAACGACCATGTTCACACAGCACCAGACCCGCCGCGCGGCATTCACGCTGATCGAACTGCTGGTGGTCATCGCCGTCATCGCGGTGCTCGTGGGGTTGCTGCTGCCGGCACTGGGCCGGGCCCGCGAGGCGGGCCGGCAGACGGTCTGCGCCTCCAACATCAGGCAGATGGTGATCGCCACCAACGCGTACGCGCTGGACTTCAAGGACCAGGTGTGGCCCGCCGAGGGGTGGGGCCGCTGGGGTCGGCCGCTGGGCGACGGGCCCAACTCGCTGGTGGTGTACGAAGCGGGGCAGTTGTTCAAGTACTGCGGCGACGTTGACAAGATCGTGGAGTGCCCGACGAGCAAGCGCAAATCCGCCACGGGCGAGGCGCGCGTCGATTCGACCAACAACTTCCTCGCGCTGGAACTCAAGTGGGACTACACGATGGTACAGCGGGTCGAGGGGGCCAAGCTGGGCATGAACACCAAGTTCGCCTACCTCACCAATCCGGCCGACTTTTCCATCGACACGCGTCCGGGGCTGAACGTGGGGTTCGACCAGCTCACCATGTTCCCCGGCGTGCCGGTGTTCGTGGAAGAGAGCTTCTACTTCAACAACCAGCTCACCAACTATCCCAGCGATCCGGTGCAGGACCCCGACGGCGACAACGCGTGGTTCGGGCTTTTCGCCGGCTCACGCGGCGGTATCGGCGGCGACCAGGTCTCGGGTCGGCACAACCAGGCCGGCAACATCGGCTATCTCGAGGGCTTCGTCCGCGGCTTCAAGGCGCCCGCCGGCGGCCAGGAGAACACCCGCGACGTGGGCGATCTCGAGGCCGACGATTTCTACGTCACGGCGCCCCAGGCCACGACGGGCTGGATGCCGATGGAGCGCCGCAAGACCCAATGGTCCGGCCTGCTGCCCAGCACGCCCTACGGCTACGGATGGATCAACAACCCCAAGTAGACACCCGCCCGCTCCGGGAAGGAACCTCCCCGACATCACGCTCCCCAGGCGCGTTCGTTCATCGCCGCCGCCGCGGCACCCTTGACTTTCCGTGCCGAACGACGGCCCGCAATCAGAGAAACCTACCACCATGAAACTCACGCTCCCCATCACGCTCGCGTCGTATCTTTTTCTCAGTGTTCCGGCGATGGCCCAGGCGGTTGTCGCCGCGGACGCCGCGGCGCCGGCGGCGGTGCGTCTCAAGGCCGGCCAGGCCGCGCCGGAGTTCACCGTCGTGGGGCCCAAGGGCGAGCAGATCAAGCTCTCGGATTACAAGGGCAAGGTCGTGATCCTGGACGTTTCCGCCACCTGGTGCGGCCCGTGCCAGTTGGCGATGCCCAACAACGACCGCGTCTTCAAGAAGTACGGCGGGCAGGGCGTGGTGCTGCTGGGCATCACCGCGGACGACACCCGCGAGGCGTACGACGGCTGGTTGAAGAAGAACGACGGGAAGTACACCTTCACCATGGCGTTCGACCCGGCGGGCAAGGAGAACTGGAAGACGTCGGTCTTCAACACCGGGTACAGCGTGACGGGCTTCCCGACGATGTTCGTGATCGGGCGCGACGGCAAGGTGCTCGAAACGCTCAGCGGCGGCGGGGCCGGTGACGACTACCGGCTCGAGTACGCCCTGGCCCGCGCGGGCGTCAAGGTCGATCTGGCGAGCATCCCGCCCGAGCCGCCCAAGGACCCCAACGCGCCCAAGTCCATCCCGGCGGTCATGAAGACCCCCGCGATGCGCGCCGGCGCGACGCCGATGGCGGCCGCCCAGCCCGCGGCGGCGAAGCCCGCCGAAGCCGCGTCGCCCGCGGACGCGCTGCTCGGCAAGTCTCCGCCCGCGATCAAGGTGGCCAAATGGGTGAAGGGCGAGCCCTTCAAGGAGTTCGAGAAGGGCAAGGTCTATGTTGTTGACTTCTGGGCCACCTGGTGCGGGCCGTGCAAGGCGGCGATCCCCCACCTTACCAAGCTCGCGCAGGCGAACAAGGGCAAGGTCGAGGTGATCGGCATCAGCATCATGGAGAAGCAGAAGGACGCGTCCGACACGGCGTACATGGCGGTGGTGGAGAAGTTCGTCACGAAGATGGACGACCGGATGGACTACCGCGTGGCGATGGACACGCCCGACAAGCAGATGTACACCACGTGGTTCAAGCCCTCGGGCACGGGCGGCATTCCCACGGCGTGGATCATCGACCAGAAGGGGCAGGTGGCGTGGATCGGCATCGGCTCGCCCGACACCGTCGAGCGGATCGTGGGAGAGGTGCTCGCCGGCACGTTCGACATCAAGAAGGAGAAGGAACTCCAGCGCGCGGCCGAAGAGGAAGCCAGGAAGCGCAGCGAGGCGGACATCGCCAAGGCCAAGGCGCAGGGCAAGAACGGCAACGACGTGTACGCCAAGTACCCCGGCTACAAGGAAGCGATGGACCGGGGCGATCAGGCCGCGGCGCTCGAGTCGCTCAACGCGGCGTTCAAGGCCGACCCGTCGCTGGAGACCACCGGCGCGTACCAGTGGAAGTTCATGATCCTCATGCAGCGCGGCAAGCCCGAGGAAGTGAACCAGTACGTCCGCGAGCTGCTCCAGAAGTACCCCACGAACGAGGACATCATGGGCTTTGCTTCGGCGTGCATCGTCTCGACCGACGACGAGCCCAAGTTCGACAAGCAACTGGCCTTCGAGACCGCCAAGAAGGCCGCCGATCTTGCAAAGCCCGATTCGCGGTGGGCGCAGTACACCAAGTGGCGGCTGGGCTGGGCCTACTACCACACGGGCAACCGCGAGAAGGCGATCGAGTCGATGCAGTCGGCGCTCGACGGCGTGAAGAAGCTCAAGGACAAGTTTGATTTCAACGACCTTGATTCGCAGTGCGAGGATGCGCTCAAGGTGTTCAACAAGCCGGCCAAGTAAGACAGCCGCGCCTCCCCCACCGCCTCCGAAGGGCGGGCGGTGCATCTCCGACTCTATCGCCCGATCGGGCGCACAGGAACCTGAACCATGATGAACCGAATTGTTGCCGTAGCGGGGCTCGCGGCGAGTCTCTGCGCCTTCGCCCAGACCGTGCCGGGCAGCGCGCAGGAGGCCGGGGCTCCGGCCAAGATCTCCGGGCGTGAGGTGTCGCTGAGCGACGCGGCCAAGGCGGTGCTCGCCAGGTCCGCTTCCGCGTACCACGCGCTCAAGACGTACCGCGACCAGACCGAGGTGGAGACGGTGTTCGAGCTGAAGTCGGCCTCGGGCAAGGAGCTGCGGATGCCCTCGCGGAACTCCACGCGGTTCGCCTACGCCGGGCCGCGGCGGTACACGCTGCGCAACGAAAGCACGGCGGTCTACTGCTACGACCAGGTCTTTACCAACCAGATCCGCTCGGGCCGGGACGAGAAGGGCAAGCCCACCGAGGAGAAGGAGATCACCAAGCTCTCCCCGGAGGGGCCGGTAGATTGGGCGGACGCGATGGGGAACCTCGCCGCGGGGATGATGCCCACGCCCGGGCAGGCGTTGCTCATGACCGGGCCGGGCGCGGGGCTTGAGCTGTTCATCAGCGCCGATCAGGTGACCCCGGGCGACCTGGACGAACGGTCGGGCGTGTGGGTGAGCGGCAAGGGCATCTGCCCGTACTCGTTCGGCGCTTCGGGCGGCGGCAAGGATGTCGTGCCGATCAAGGCGTGGTTCAGCGACAAGACGGGGCTGCTGAGGGAGATCCGCTACGACATCTCGCGCACCAACTGGGCGCTGGACGCGGCGGACAACTTCGGGGAGCGCAACGGCGGGGGCGGATCGGTGAACGCGTACGTCACCGTTCGCATCGGCGGCGTGGCGATCAACGAGCCGATCTCCGACAGCCTGTTCGTGTACTCCGCGGACGCTCCCCGGGGCGGCAAGTTCGAGCACGAGATGACCCCGGGTATCTCGATGTCGCCCCGCAAGCGAGACGGCGCGGCCCCGGCGGGCATGACTCCCGCGAAGCCGATGGGCATGACCCCGGCGCAGCCGACGGGCATGGCGCCGGCGAAGCCCGTAGACGCCGCGGCCGCGAACGCGGAGCCGGGGGAGACGATCTCTCCGGCCGACGTGATGCGCGAGGCGTGGATGGGCAAGCCCGCGCCGGCGTTCACGACCAGGACGGTGGACGACAAGAACTTCGCGCTCGCGGACCTGAAGGGCAAGGTGGTGCTGCTGGATTTCTGGGCCACCTGGTGCGGGCCGTGCATGCAGGCGATCCCCGCGATCCAGCGGTTGAGCGAGCACTTCAAGGATCAGCCGGTGGCGATCGTCGGGATGAACCGCGACAAGGCGGGCGACGAGAGCAAGGTGAAGCGGACGATCGAGCGCAAGCAACTCACGTTCACGCAGGCGATGGACACCGACGGGGCGATCGCCAAGACGTTCAAGATCTCGGCCATCCCCGCGATGATCCTGATCGACAAGCAGGGCGTGGTGCGGCAGATCCACGTGGGTTACTCGCCCGACGAGGAGAAGATGCTGACCCAGGAGATCGAGGCCCTGATCAAGGGCGAAGCGATCCCGGCGCACAAGTAGGCGCCGCGGAGCAACGAAGAACGCCGCGACCCCGCCGAAGCGCATCGGGGGCGCGGCGTTTTTTCATGGGTGCGTTCGGCGGTTCGCCGCGCCGGGTACGAATCCGCGTAGAACGCGGGTCGGGTCAACAACCGCCGGCCTCCCACGCCGCGAAGAAGGTGGTAATGTCGTCGCCGTTCACGCCGCCGTCCTGGTTCACATCGGCGCCGGAGTCGCCTACCTGCCACAGGGTGAAGAAGGCTTCGACATCTGCCCCGTCGACGCCGCCGCTGCGGTCAAAGTCGGCGGGGCAATAAGGGAGGATGCGCACGCGAGCGGCGGGGCTTTCGTTCTGTCCGCAGGTGTTGGAGACGACGACGGTGTACTCGCCCGCGTCCGTGAACGCCGCGTTCGTGATCGTGAGGAGCGCGGGCACTCCCGCCGTGGGAGACTCGAGCACCGCGACCGCGCCGGTGACGGTTCCGCCGCCGGGGGAAGCGCCGCCGGGCCCGTTGGTGATCGGGACACCGTTGCGCTTCCATTGCACGGAGACGTTCGAGTAGCCTGCGGTCGGGAGGGCCGCGAGGGTCAGGGTCTGGTTGATCTCGCCGTCCTGGGGCGGCGGGGGTTGGGCGATCGTGGGGATGTTGGTGAAGGACCAGCGGGCGAAGTAACCGGCGACGGTCTGCCCCGCGATGGTGAACCGGCCGCAGACAACCAGTTCGCCACTGGAGACGACCTTCATCGCGTCCACCGGCGCGTTCGTTCCGCCGCCGAACGAGGACCATTGCGAACCGTTCCAGCGGGCGGGGTTCGCGACCGGCGCGCCGCCCGCCGTGGTGAACGAACCGCCGGCGAGCACATCGCCGTTGGGGAGCGCGGCCAGGGCCGTGACGGAATCGTTCGTGCCCGAGCCCAACGCGGTCCACGCGGCGCCATCCCAGCGGGCGATGTGGTTCGCGGATTGACCGGATGCTGTTGTGAAGGCTCCGCCCGCGACGACGTCGCCGTTGGGGAGCACGACCAGTTCATAGACCGAGTCGTTGAATCCGTCGCCCATCGCCGACCAACGGCTGCCGTCCCACCGGGCGATGCGGTTCGCCGCGACATCGCCGGCAACGAGGAACCTGCCGCCGGCGACGACATCGCCGTTGGGCAGCGTGGCCAGGGCGTACACGCGGTCGTCGATGCCGCTCTCCAGCGGCGACCATGAAGAACCGTCCCAGCGGGCCACGCGGTTGGCGGGTTGGCCGTCGGCGAGGGTGAACTCACCTCCGGCGATCACATCACCGTTCGGGAGTGTTGTGAGGGCGTTCACGCGGGCGTTGAATCCCTGGCCCATCGCGTACCACACTCCGTTGTTCCAACGCGCGATGTTGCCGACGGGCACTCCGTTGGCGTACGTGAGGGGTCCGCCCGCGATCACATCGCCGTTGGGGAGCGAAGCCAGTGCGGCAGCCTGCCCCGTGAGTTGACCCATTGAACTCCACGCGGCCCCGTTCCAACGGGCGATTCCGTTGACCAGTGCACCGTCGGCTGTTTCGAATACGCCGCTGGCGATCAGGTCACCGCTTGGGATCTCGGCGAAGGCGAAGAGAGTCGGTGTGCTTCTGCCGCTGAGTCCGTTTCCGAACGCGGACCACTCGGATCCATCCCAACAGGCGATATGGCGAGCCCCCACCCAGCCCGCGAGTGCGATATTGCCCCCGGCGAACAACGCGCCGTCGGGGCTGATGGCGATGGATAGCACAAGGCCGTCAATGCCCCTCCCGAACGTGGTCCACGCGGAACCGCTCCAACGCGCTATGTTGCCGTTGCCACTCGAGTTCACCGTGAAGGATCCGCCCGCGACCAAATCCCCGGTTGGCAACGTCACAAGGGAGTACACGGTGCCGCCCAGACCAAGTCCGCCGTCGGACCACAACACGCCGTTCCACCGGGCGACGTGAATGGCGGCTTGTCCGTCGGCCGTTGTGAACGAACCGCCAGCGACCACGTCGCCATTGGGGAGCCGGGTGAGTGCTCTGACGGTGCTGTTCATTCCGGCGCCGAGCGGGGACCAGCGGGTCCCGGTCCAGCGCGCGACGCGCAGGAGGTTGGCGTCGACCGTCGTCGTGAATGCGCCGCCCGCCACCAGGTCCCCGTTGGCAAGCGTGGTGAGCGCATTGACGGTGTTGTTGAGCCCGTACCCGAACGCGGTCCAGGCCGTGCCGTCCCACCGGGCGACGCGGCTCGCGGCGACTCCGCCGGCGAGCGTGAAGGAGCCGCCCGCGGCGAGGTCGCCGTTGGGGAGCAGGACCAGCGCAGTCACCGTGTTGTCCATGCCGAGGCCCAGGGGGTGCCACGCGACACCATCCCACCGCGCGATGCGCTGAGACTCGACCCCACCCGCGAGCGTGAAGGCGCCGCCGACGATCAGGTCGCCACCGGGGAGCACGAGCAACGCTCGCACGCCCCCGTTGACTCCCGAACCCAGAGTGGCCCAGGTACGGGTTTCGGGGTCCCAAGCGGCGAGGTAGTTCACCATGAGTTCACCGGCGATCGTGAAATCGCCGCCGACCACGAGCATCGCCCGCCGCGGACCGGGGCCGTCGGGGTCCCACCATGTCATGGCGTAGACATCCCGATCCAGTCCCGGCAGTCCGTTCCCGGCGAGCCATTGGCCGCCGCAGGATTGCGCGGGCGCGAGAGCGGAGAGTATCGTCACGTTGACACAGGCCAGTAGCGCGACGGCGGAGCGGCACGCGTGACCAAGCAGCAGCCGGGCGAGCGCGGTCAGCAGCCTGCCACGCCGGTACCCGGGGCGCGGATGTGAAGAAGCGGGTGCGTGCATGATGGTTCCTCCCGATCAGAGCAGTTTCAGGTTCCGACTTGGCAGTTGTAGCAATTGTGGCGTGAGTTTCCGCGGATGCTCTTGCCCGCGATCGCGCGCGGTGAAGGTGGTTTCCGCGCGATGGGCGGACGTTCGCCGAGCGCGCTTGCGTGCGGCAGCATCACAAATGGTAGATCCGCTCAAGTTCATTGAAGCGAGCATCACAGGTATCCCCGAGTGTGTTCACGTCTAAAAAGCCATGGAAAACCCACCCAGACCATTTGGTGGTACAACGGCGCTGAGCCGCGGTTGCGGTTCAAAGCTGCGGGCGCTCTAGTTTCTCTCGCATGAGAAATCGACGCCGCGAGCGCTCCGGAATTGAGAAGCGTGCGGTCGGCGATGTTCGGCGATCGGTGGGCGTGTCTGGACTGTGCGGCCCGGTCGGGCGAAGCGTTCTGTTCAGCAGCCGCCCGCCTGCCACGCCGCGAAGAACGTGGTGACGTCGGCGCCGTCGACGCCGCCGTCCTGGTTGAAGTCGGCGATGCAGGGCGAGGGCGGGGGCGTGTTGGTGGAGAGGTAGACCACGCCGAAGTAAGCGCCGGTGCCGGAGGCGGGGAGCACGTTGAGGTAATAGGTGCCGGTGGACGGGATCACGTACGCGAAGAGGGGAGAGTTGCCGCCCGGGCCGGAGCTGGTGCCGTCTTCCTGGAGCAGCGTCGTGCCGGCCGAGTTGACCAGGCTGACCCTGGCATCCAGCGACGAGGTGGCGACGATGTTGACTGACACCAGATCGCCCGCCGTGAAGTCGTAGGCGTAGAAGTCCGAGTCGCCCGATGTGATGGAGCCCTCGACCGAGCTGATGTACTGCGCGGCCCGCCAGGACGACGAGGCGTTGTTGGGCGTGGTGTTGGTGTCGTTGGGTTCCACCTCGGTGGTGAAGGTGCCGCCGGTGAGGGGCGCGGCGCCGGAGTTCTCCAGGAAGATGCCGAGCTTGTATGAACCGATGGCGGAGGTGTTGAAGCGCGAAGCGCGGACGATGTAGTTGTCCGCGGTCGCGATGGTGTACTTCCACAGCAGCGAGTCGGTGCCGGGGCCCGAATCATCATCGGAGACTTCAACGGCCGGCGTGCCGCCGTTGTTGCGGATCAGGCGGACGAGCGCGTCGGTCATGGTGCCGCCCAGGCCGCCCGTGCCGCTCTCGCTGATGGTGATGACGTCGCCCACCTGGAGGGCGCCGATGCTGAAGAAGTCAGCGTCGGTGGAGTTGGGAAGGGTTCCGCTGATCCCCATGTGGTAGACGTTGCCGTCGTACGCCGCGAAGCTGTGCGAGAGGTCCATCGCGGACGCCCGGGTGTTGTTGGGCTCGGCCTCGCTCCAACTGGTGCAGGGGCTGATGTCGCACGTGACGCCCGCGCCGCGGTAGGTGCCGCCCTGGGCGTCGCACGCCTGGCGGGTGAGGAAGGAGCAGCCGCCCGCGGGCAAGCAGCACGCGCCGGGCGAGTCGACGATGGTCAACAGCAGCGTGCCGTCGTACGTGCGGCCCTGGCCGTCGGTGACGTGGTACGGGAGGTCATAGAAGCCGCCGGCGGGCGTGCCGAGCGTCACCTGCCGCGAGTAGTTGCCGCTGCCGACGCTGTTGAGCGTCAGGGTGCCCAGCCCCAGCGAGGAGCCGTTGAGCGTCACACCGATGGAAGTTGACGCGGGCAGCGTCGCCGAGTTGACGTGCACGGTGAACGTGGTGTTGCCCACGGGCACGCCGTACGCCGCGAGGCTCGGGGACGACACCCCGTACGCCGTGAGCGGCTGGGCTTCGGCCGGGGCCGTGCCGACGGTGGCCCCGCAGGCGCCGGCGAGAGTGATGACGTAGTTGCCGCCGGCGGTGGCGTCGGTGCCGGTCCAGCCGGTGATTGTGCGGCCGCCGCCGGAGCCGGGTCCCGTGGGGGTGCGCTCGGTGGTGAGGGGCGTGTCGAGCCACAGCTCGCCCAGGCTCGAGACCGGGTCGCGGTCCGCGCCGCTGATGGCCAGGTAGTAATCGCCGTTGGCGGTGAGGAACTGACCGGTGATGCGCGACTGGGTGTTGGTCGTGGTGTCGTCGTTGAAGGTGACGGGCAGGCCGGTGCTGGTGAACAGGAAGAGCTGCGTGTTGTATGTCGCGCCGCCGACGGTGGAGGCGGAGAAGCCCGAGAAGTTGCAGACGTTGATGCGGTACATGTCAACGTTGCCCGTGGCGAGCGTTCCGGAGATGCTGGTGAGAGGGCCGTTGCCCGCGATCACCCCGGCGGTGGCGGGCAGCTCGCCCACGTCGGTGCCCTCGGGCACGTCGAAAGCCAGCGTGACCGTCGTCGCGGCGGACGAGGCCGTGCTGGCCGAGGCGCCCAGGCCGCGCTTGGCGAACGCCTGCCAGAGCGTGTAGCGGTTGGCGCCGCCCGTGAGAACCAGATCGGCCTGGATGACCGCGTCGCGGGCCTGCGTGAACGAGGGGTTCGCGGGCTGGAGTTTCATCGCGTCCACGACCAACCGCAGGATCAGGTCGTTGGCGGCGTTGCCGCGGGTCTGGAAGAGGCCGGCGCGGCAGTCCCACAGCGCGCTGCACCAGAGCTCGCCGGTGTTGTGCACCTCGGTGGAGCGGGTGATGCCGTAGCTGGTGGTGCCGGAAGTGCCGTACGCGTCCCAGTTGAGCGGATCTACGGAGAGGTTCGAGCTGTACGGCCGACGCCGAATGCCCGCGCCGCTGTTGACGGAGTAGGTCGCAACGGGGTAGGAACCGTTGGGATCGTCGCCGGGCATGAAGTCCAGGCACAGGGCGACAAAGTCGCTCCACCCTTCGCCCATGCCGCCGGACTGCGTGGCGTTGAGCGCGCTGGAGTTGGCGGGCCCGCCGGTGAGGCGGTTGGAGAGGCCGTGCGTCAACTCATGGAAGACCACGGCGGTGTCCAAAGAGCCGTCGCGGTTGGGCGTGGCCGTGGTCCACAGGTACATCTGGCAGCGCCCGGCGGAGCCGTCGACCGGAGTGCCGAAGTTGGCGTTGTTGGTGCCGCCGCCATCCTGGCAATCGAACTGCACGGCGTCGCCGCCCGTGCCGCCGCGGCCGTAGTTGTTGGTCTGGAAGTTGCCCGCGGCCTCGGTAAACCCGAAGGAGTACAGCCGGTCGTGGTACAGGTTGGACAAGTAGAACCCCTGCACCACGGAGGCGTCGCTCCACGAGGTGGGAGCCGCGGCGAAATCCAGAACGGGGCTGAAGACCAGCGATGCGCCGCCGCTGGGGCGCGGCAGGTCTGCGACGTTGTCGTTGTTGCGGTCCAGGTGCGCATCAACGTTGTTGCCGCGGGTGTCGGTGAAGTCCGCGCCGGCGACGCCGTTGGTGTCGTGCCAGCCGAAGGGCGACGCGGTTGTGACGCCGGGGTCGCTGGGGTTGACGGTGACCATGCGGCGCGAATCGAACAACGGCTCGGGATACGGCGCGGGACCGACGGTGAAGACGCGCAGGTTGGTGGTGCCCACTTCCATGCACAGTTCGTCGACGCGGTGCAGGATCTTGCCGTCGAGGGCGTCAACGACGATGTTGTATGTGTGGCCGACGCCCTTGACGGGGATCGTCACGTACCACGCGGGATGGATCTCGTCGCGGCTGAGGGGGAAGTAGACGCGCTGCGTCGCGATGGCGCGGTCGGAGCGGAAATCAACGGAGTTGTTCCACGTGCGCTTCAGGTTCGCGCCCTGCGGCTCGGCGGCGGGGGTGGGGTCGGCGGTGACATCAACGCCGACGTTCGCCGCGGCGGCGCGGATCGCTTCCAGGTCCGACAGCTTGGCGTCGGCGAGGTTGAATCCCTTCTCCGGCCGCGGCAGCATGGTGCTGGAGATGTTGAGCAGGCGACCATCACGGGCGACGTTGGCCTTGATGCCCGCGTCGAAAAGATCGATGCCATTGATTAACTGCTGGAAGGTGAGGTGGTGACGCCGTTGTGCTCGGTGACGAAATCGCGGGTCTTGCGGGCGTTGGGGATCTCCGCGGCATCGATCTCGAAGACTACCGCCGGGTAAGACCGATGAACTTGGCGACGACATCTGTTGGAGCCGCTGCGGGGTCGGCGGCGGTGAGGAACGCGCTGGTGGAGCGGACGAACCGGGGCGTGCCGAAGCACGGATCGTCGTCGATCTGGACGGAGTCGACGGATGCACGCAGGCGAGCGAGGTCATCGGCGAGCGCCTGGCCCTTGGTGTTCCTGGCGAGGGCGGTAACGACGGTCTGCGTGGGCTCACCGCTCGCGTTGAAACGGATGTCGAAGGCCGGGAAGCCTTCGTCCGCCTGCTTGGCGGCGACGGCGTGATCGTCGGCGGGGCGGGCCGCGGCGAGCGTGCCGACGGTGCCGCACACGGCCATCAATACGACGCAGAAACGACCGAAGGAAGCAGACAAAGGACGAGCGTTCGGATTCGGCCGATTCATGCAGATCTCCGTGATGCAGACAGGGGCGGGGTGAGCGAGAAAAACGACACTGCGGGCGCACCGACCCCTTGAGGTGCGCATTTGACCGCCCATCGTACTCATTTTTTGCGAAAATACAAGCAAAATCGGGCGTGGTTACAGGACGCTGCCTCGTTCGGGCGGGCCTGCGCAGTCACGAGTTGTGAGAACTGGATGGAGCGAGAACGTGTTTGCGGACATGGAGGCCGTTTGGTCCGGATTAGCAACTTCCCGTTTCCCACGCTCCGAAGAACGTGCCCACATCGCCGCCGTCGACTCCGCCGTCCTGGTTCACGTCGGCGTCGGGCTGGCCGAGTTCCCACGCGGCGAAGTAGGCGTCCACATCGGCCCCATCGATGCCGCCGTCCTGATTGAAATCGGCGAAGCAGAGCGGGAGCGGGCGCGTGTTGGTGGAGAGGTAGACGACGCCGAAGTAACCGCCGGTGCCGCCCGCGGCGAACACACTGATGTAGTAGGTGCCGGTGCTGGGGACCTGGTAGGCATGGATGGGAGAATCGCCGCCGGGGCCGGTGCTGGTGCCGTCCTCCTGGCGGAGCACGATGCCGCCGGAGTTGTACAGGTTGAGGCGGGCGTCGAGCGGAGCCGCGGCGGCGACGTTGAACGACACCAGATCTCCGGCGGTGAACTGGTAGGAGAAGTAGTCGGTATCGCCGGAGGTGATCGAGCCCGCGACGGTGCTCATGTACTGCACGGGCCGCCACGACGTGGAGGCGTTGTTGGCCATTGCCGGGCTCTCGTTGGGCTCCGCCTCGTTGGTGAAGGCGCCGCCGGTGAGCGGGGCGGCGCCGGCGTTGTTGAGGTAGATCCCCAGCCGGTACGAGCCGGTGATCGTCGGGGTGACCCGCGCGGCGCGGATGATGTAGGTGTCGGTCGTGGCGATCGTGACCTTCCAGATCATCGCGTCGTTCCCCGGCCCGGACTCATCGTCCGCGATCTCGACGATCGGTGCGCCGCCGTTGGCCCGGAAGAGTTGAACCAGGGCGTTGTTGATGGAGCCGCCAAGCCCCGCCGCGCCGCTCTGGGTGATGGTGATGACGTCGCCTTGCTGCAGTTCGCCGATGTTGAAGTAGTCCGAATCGGTGGAGTTCGGGAGCGATCCGTTGATCCCCAGGTGGTACAGAGCGCCCGTGGCGGGATAGAAGCTGCGCGAGAGGTCGGTCGCGAAGGGCCGGAAGTTGTTGGGCTCAACCTCGGTCCAGCTCTGGCAGGGGTTGACATCGCAGGGGATTCCCGCGCCGCGGTACGTGCCGGACTGGGCCGTGCACGCCTGGCGGGTGAGGAAGGCGCAGCCGCCCGAGGGCAGGCAGCACGCGCCGGGCGCGTCGTTCACGTGCAGCAGGAGGGTGCCGTCGTAGGAGCGGTCCTGGGCGTCGGCGACGTGGTAAGGAAGGTCGTGGTAGCCGCCCGGGGGCGTTGAGAGCGTCACCTGGCGCGAGTAGTTCCCGCCGCCGACGCTGTTGAGCGTGAGCGTGCCCAGCCCGATCGCCGAGGCGTTGAGTGTGACGGTGATCGACGTCGACGTGGGGAGTGTCGCCGCGCTGACGCGCACCGTGAACGTGGTGTTGCCGATGGGGGTGCCGTACGTGGCGAGCCCGGGCGAAGAGATGCCGTAGGCCGTGAGCGGCTTGGGTTCGGCGGGGAATGTGCCCTGCGTCGCGCCGCACGCGCCGGTGAGGGTGATCGTGTACGCGCCGTCGGCCGTCGTGTCGGCGCCGGTCCATCCGGTGATCGCGGCGCCGGCGCCCGGGCCCGCCGCGGTGCGTTCGGTGGTGAGCGGCGTGTCGATCCACATCTCGCCGGCGCTGGAGACCGGGTCGCGGTCGGACCCGCTCACCGCGAGGTAGTAGTCGCCGTTGGCGGTGAGGAACTGACCGGTGATGCGCGACTGCGGGCTCGTTGCGGTGTCGTCGCTGAACGTGACGGGCAGGCCTGTGCTGTCGAACAGGAAGAGCTGGGTGTTGAACGCGGCCGCGCCCTCGGTGGTGGCGGAGAAGCCCGAGAAGTTGCAGACGTTGATGCGGTACATGTCGACATCGCCCGCGCCGAGCGCGCCGGAGATGTTGGTGATCGGGCTGCTGCCCGCGAGCACCCCGGCGCTGGCGGGCAGCTCGCCGACGTCGGCGCCCTCGGGCACGTCGAACCCCATGGTCACCGAACTCGCGTTGGAAGAACTTGTGCCGGCCGAGGCGCCCAGGCCGCGCTTGGCGAAGGCCTGCCAGAGCGTGTAGCGGTTGGCGCCGCCCGTGAGAACCAGATCGGCCTGGATGACCGCGTCGCGGGCCTGAATGAATGACGGGTTCGCGGGCTGGAGCTTCATCCCGTCCACCGCCAACTGGAGTATCTGCTCGTTGGCGGCGTTGCCGCGGGTCTGGAACAGGCCGGCGCGGCAGTCCCACAACGCGCTGCACCAGATCTCTCCGGCGTCGTGGACCTCGGTGGAGCGGTTGATGCCGTAACTGGTGGTGCCGGTGGTGCCGTAAGCGTCCCATGTCAATGGGTTCGTGGTGGTGTTGGTGCTGTACGGCCGGCGGCGCAGGCCCGCGCTGTTGTTGATCGAGTAGGTGCCCACCGGGTACGTGCCGTTGGGGTTGTCGCCGGGCATGAAGTCCAGGCACAGGGCGACAAAGTCGCTCCACCCTTCTCCCATGCCGCCGGACTGCGTGGCGTTGAGCGCGCTGGAGTTGGCGGGCCCGCCGGTGAGACGGTTGGAGAGGCCGTGCGTCAGTTCATGCATCACGATCGAGGTGTCGAGCGCGCTATCCCGTGGCGGCGAGGCGGATGTCCACAGGTACATCTGGCAGCGGCCGGCGGTGCCGTCGACCGGAGTCGCGAAGTTGGCGTTGTTGGTGCCGCTGCCGTCCTGGCAATCGAACTGCACGGCATCGCCGCCGGTGCCGCCGCGGCCGTAGTTGTTGGACTGGAAGTTGCCCGCGGCCTCGGTGAAGCCCAGCGCATACAGCCGGTCGTGGTACAGATTGGCCAGATAGAAGCTCTGCACGACGGAGGCATCGCCCCAAGTGGAGGGCTGGGCGGTTGGGTCACGCCATGTGTTGAAGACCAGCGACGGCCCGCCGTCGGGGCGTGAAAGGTCGGCGTAGTTGTCGTTGTTGGCGTCCAGATGGGCATCGACGTTGTTGCCGCGGGTGTCGGTGAAGTCCGCGCCGGCGGCGCCGTTGGTGTCGTGCCAGCCGAAGGGCGACGCGGTTGTGACGCCGGGGTCGCTGGGGTTCACGGTGACCATGCGGCGCGAGTCAAAGAGCGGCTCGGGATACGGCGCGGGACCGACGGTGAACACGCGCAGGTTGGTGGCGCCGACCTCCATGCACAGTTCATCGACGCGGTGCAGAATCTTGCCGTCGATGGCATCGACGACGATGTTGTACGTGTGGCCGATGCCCTTGACGGGGATCGTCACGTACCACGCGGGATGAATCTCGTCGCGGCTGAGCGGGAAATAGACGCGCTGCGTCGCGATGGCGCGGTCGGCGCGGAAATCAACGGAGTTGTTCCACGTGCGCTTCAAGTTCGCGCCCTGCGGCTCGGCGGCGGGTGTGGGATCGGCGGTGACATCAACGCCGACGTTTGCCGCGGCGGCGCGGATCGCTTCCAGGTCCGACAGCTTCGCATCGGCGACGTTGAAGCCCTTCTCCGGCCGCGGTAGCATCGTGCTGGAGACGTTGAGCAGGCGACCGTCCCGGGCGACATTGGCCTTGATGCCGGCGTCGAAGAGATCGATGCCGTTGATTAACTGCTGGAAGGTGAGGTGGGTGACGCCGTTGTGCTCGGTGACGAAGTCGCGAGTCTTGCGGGCGTTGGAAACCTCCGCGGCGTCGATCTCGAAGAGCGCCGGGTAAGACCGGATGAACTTGGAGACGACCTCGGCGGGAGCCGCGGCGGGGTCGGCGGCGGTGAGGAACGCGCTGGTGGAACGGACGAACCGGGGGGTACCGAAGCACGGATCGTCGTCGATCTGGACAGAGTCGACGGCGGCACGCAGCCGCGCGAGATCATCGGCGAGCGCCTGGCCCTTGGTGTTCCTGGCGAGGGCGGTGACGACGACCTGCGTGGGCTCGCCGCTCGCGTTGAAACGGATGTCGAAGGCCGGTAAACCGTCATTGGTCTGTTTCGACGCGTCGATCGCCGGATCATCGGCCCGCGCCGAAGAAAGCGTGCCGATCGAGCCGCAGACGGCCATGATTGCGATGCAGAAGCGGCCGAGCGAACAAGACAAGGGGCGAGCGATCGGATTCGGCCGGTGCATACGGATCTCCGTGTTTCAGACTCGCGCGGGGTGGGCTGACAGAAGGCCGGAAGGGCGCAATCAACCCATCAGAGCGCTGTGGCACGAGGATCATACACAAATTGCCGGAAACAAAGGCGCCTTGAAGTGGTTACAGGACCGGCCCCGTACGAGAGGCTCCGTCCACCCGTCGAGGAAATCGAAAATCCGATTTCGGTCTGCGCCGGTCTGTGCCCGCCCTCAGCAGCCTGCTTCCCAGTGCGTGATAAAGACCTCAACGTCCGCGCCGTCAACCCCGCCGTCGTTGTCGAGGTCGGCGCCGGGGAGCCCGGCTTCCCAGTCGGCGTAGAAGGCCTGCACGTCCGTGCCGTCGGTGCCGCCATCCCGGTTGTAATCGCCGAAGCAGATCAGCGGCCGCTCGAACGCGCCCATGTCCACGATCGCGGGCCCGCCCGCGCCGCCGGGCACGCCCGCGTCGGAGGTGAACGGCTCGTCGAAGAAGCGCGGACCGCCCGCCAGATCGGTCAGTACGCCGAGCGGAACGGCCGTGTTGTCCGCGGCGTCGATGCAGGGCGATGAAGCCGCGAGGCGGAAGCCATCGTCCTGCGTGCCGATGATTCGGTCCGGGCCGGCCATGTCGATGAACATGGGATCGCCGACGAGATTGCCGACGCCGGGGTAGGCCTGGGGCAAGGACGAGAACTCAACGCCGGCCCCGCCGGCCAGTTGGGTGCCCCACGTGTTGTTCCACACGATGGAGTTGCGAACAGTGACTCCCGGCATGGAGCCGACGATCGCCGAAGAGTTGGAGGCGAGTGTGCAGTTCGTGAGCGTGAGCGTGGAGTCGGTGACAGAGATTCCGCCGCCGGCGCCCGGCGACCCGGGCGAGCCCGAGTGAACATTGCAATACACCCCCGAGCCGCCGCTGCCGGGTCGGTTGCCGACGAACACGCTATTCGTCACCGTTGCGGTTGAGTTCCCGCTCAGGAAAAGCCCGCCTCCGGAGCCGCCGTTTCCACCGTCCCAGCCGTATCCGGCGGTGCAGTTCCCGTTGCCGCCGTTGCCGCCTGTGTTCTCGGCGACAACGCAGTTCGACAAGGCAAGCGAGGACTGATCGCACACGATTCCCCACCCATAGCCGCCCTCTTGTCCGAACGGATTCAGCGGATAGACCTCTGACTCACCAACGTTGCGGATCAGCCGGCAGTTGGTGAGGTGCACGACCGATCCGCTCCCCGCGAATACGCCCGCGGCGGTGCCGCCGCCGTACTCATATGGCAGACGCCCACTGTTGTCCGTCAGGACGCAATCGGCGATGTTGATCCGCGATGCCTCCGCAAACACCCCGCCACCGGCACCGATGTACTCGTCGACGATCGCGGAGCGGATCGTGAAACCCGCGATCTCAGCGGTGTCGGCGAGCGAGCCCGCAGTCACCACGCGGAAGCTGTTTCGCGGGGCGCTGCCGAGATTACCGGTCAGGATCGTCGGATGCGCGACCGGGTTGCGTTGCGAAGCTTCGGATTCGGTGCCGGCGAACCCGCCGAGCAGCGTCGCGCCAGAGACCATCGGGAAAGAAGCGTTACGATCGCCCGTGCCCCGGTCCGGCCGGTACGTTCCTTGCGCCACCCAGATCTGAGGCGGGGCGCTGAGCGCCCGTGCCGCGTCGAGGGCGTCCTGAAGGTCGCGGAACGCCGTTGCCCATGAGAATCCGTTCCCTCCCGCCGCGGCCGCCGCGTTGACGTGCAGCACCGCCTGGTCGCTGATCGTGATCGATGCCGGCAAGACTTCCACGGTGCCCTTGAGGCGACCGGAATAGTCGCCCGGGCCGTCGAACCACGACGCTTCGCGTACTCCGGTGATGGAGTTCCGGCTCATGCCGGTGGTCGGCGCGCCCCAGCTCAGAACCTGCGGCTGGCCGACGGCAGGACCTCCCACGTGCAGCGAGAGCAGAACAATGGTCACATCGGAAACTCTGGGGTTGTACGGCGGGTCGTTCGGGCCGACGATTTCCCGAGCCTTCTGCACGGACTGCACGCCACCCGCGCCGTTGAAGTTGTTCAGGGCCGAAGTGCCAGAGGTCGGCCCGGTGCCCATCCAGCGGGTGATGTCGTCGCGGGCGATGCGGAGGTAGTTCCCCAGGGGAGCGCCGCCGCTACCGCCCGCGTGAGCGAGCGCCGTATAGAAATGGGGCTGTATCGGGCCGGTCGAGGCGAACGGGCGGATGCGTCCGAACGGGCCGTCGAGGGCAGAGCCGTCGAGGTCTACACCGCCTCCGCTCGTGTTGTTGCCGCGATCGGCGAAGGGGTTGACAAAGTCAGTGCCCGGGCGAGCGTTGCCGATCACCGGTTGCCAGGTCAGGCTGGTGAACCCGAACGCCCGTGTGGCGCCGACCCACGAGATCCGGGCCCGGAGCAGCACATCGGCCGCCCGGCCCGAGGACAGGTGAACCACGACATCGTGAGACCACGTGACCCCATCCAGGCTGCAATCCAGTTCCAGGCGGGACGTGCCCTGAGCGCTCGCCGTCATTGCGAGGCCAGCGACAACGACGATACAACCAAACATGTTTTTCACAACCGACTCCTTTTAGAGTGAAGGCTCAGCAGCCCGCTTCCCAGTGCGAGAAGAACGTGTTGACATCGGCCCCGTCAATACCGCCGTCGGCATTCACATCCGCGGCGGAATTGCCTGCTTCCCAGTCATGGAAGAATGCACTGACATCCGAACCGTCGGTGCCGCCGTCGCCGTCGTAGTCGCCCAGGCAAGAGACCTGCCGCTCATAGGCACCCATGTCCACGATCGCAGCCCCTCCCGCGCCACCCGCCACGCCGGTGTCCGGCGCGGGGTCATTGACGAAGCGAGCCTCACCGTTCAAGTCGGTGAGCACATCGGTTGCGAGCGCGGTGTTGTCGCCCGCATCGATGCACGGCGATGTCGCCACGAGGCGCAGATCATCGTCCTGGGTTCCGATCACAAGGTCGAGCCCGGCCATATCCGCAAACCGGGGATCGCCGAAGATATTCCCTTGGCCGGGATAAAACGCCGGCAGGGATGAATACTGGACATCGGCTCCTGGGTCGATCGTGGCGGATCCCCAACTGTTCCAAATGATGCAGTTCTGCAGCGAAGTGCCCGAAAGCGATCCGACCATCGCCCGGCTGTTCGAGACAATGTCGCAGTTGACCAGCGTCAAGTTTGAAGAAGATACCGAGATTCCTCCACCGACCCCACTGGACCCCGGGCTGCCCACGTGCACATTGCAGTAAGCGCCCGAACCACCCCCGCCAGGCCAGTTGCCGACAAATACGCTGTTGGTTACGAGCGCCGTCGAGCCCCCTCCCAGTCGCAGGCCACCGCCCCCGCCGCCGTTTCCACCGTTCCACCCGTAGCCCGCGGTGCAACTTCCGTTGCCGCCATTGCCCCCTCTGTTTTCGGCGATCACACAACTGGTAAGAACGAGTGTGGACTGGTCGCAGATGATGCCCCAGCCGATGCCCCCGTCGGGTCCATAGGGGCCTTCATACGGATCTGTCAGGCCAGTATTGCGTGTGATCCGACAGTTTGTCAGTTGCATGTGCGACCCATCGACTCCGATGATCCCAGCGAGGGCCACTCCACCATTGAGCCCCGAATACGTTTGACTATCCGTCACCACGCAATCCGTTAGATTGATGCGCGAAGCAGACACGAAGATGCCCCCGCCACTGTCGACGTTATTGCCGTATTGGGCAAATGCAGAGCGAACTGTAAAACCAACGACGTCCGCGGCGGCGGTCAACGACTGCGCCGATACAACGCGGTAACTATTTTGGGGGGCGGCCCCCAGGTCGCCTGTGAGAATCGTCGGATGCGCGACCGGATCGCGCTGCGAAGCGTTCGATTCCGATCCGGCGAATCCACCGATCAGCGTTACGCCGCCGATGAGTTGGAAGGAGGCTTCGCGGTCGCGGGTGCCCCGGTCCGGGCGATAGGTTCCTTGCGCCACCCAGATCTGGCGCGGTTCGTGGTTCGCCCGCATCGTTTCGAGCGCGGACTGAAGGTCATGCATCGCAGTCGCCCACGAGAACCCGTTGCCGCCCGCGGCGGCCGCCGCGTTCACGTAGAGCACGCTGGGCGCGAGCAGGGCGGAATGGCTCGTCGTGGCTCCGCACACGTTCGCAACGATGCAATCATAACCACCGATATCAGATCTTTGAGCATCGCTGATTGTGAGAATCGAGGTCGTCACTCCCGAGAACGGCCCATCGTTCGGGAGCTCAATCCCGTCCTTGCGCCACTGGTACGTGACATCGGTACGCGAAGCGCCCACGCTGAAAACCGCGTTGGCGCCCAGATCCAGCACCAAATCCCGTGGTTGAGATGTAACGATCGGCAGGCCCGACTCTTCCCACCAGTCAGAAAGCCGCGTCGAGCCCGCGCCCGCGCCGCCGCTGACCACCATAGATCGCGAGGTCGCGTCGTAACTCATCGCGTACGTCCATCGCGCTGTCGGGCTGGTCGCGAAAGCAACTGCGCTCCACGACTCGTCGTCCCAGGTGTAGGAATCGTTCATCGCTCCGGCGACGGTCACACCGCCCAGAAGCAGCACGCGACCCATCTGCACATCAAAGGCCGCCGCGCTGTAGTATCGAGCCGGGAACCCGCTCGCCGCTGCCTGACGCCACGAGACACCGTTCCAGGCCCAGGTGTCGTTGAGCGCTGTCGAGCCAAGGCCGCCGACAACCAGGGTCTCACCGCCTACAGGGCTAAACGCCATGGCATGGGCAAACCGGGCGGAGGGTCCGATCGCGGCGACCTGCACCCAGTTCGACCCGTTCCACTCCCAGGTATCTCCGATGGCCGCGCCACCCGTGTCAAGTCCACCAAACATCACCACGCGGCCGCGGACTGAATCGAGCGCCATGGCATGACCCAAGCGAGCGGCGGGCCCGGTGGTGGAAACGGCCACCCACACGTTGCCATTCCACTCCCAGGTGTCGCCGAGTGCCGAAGCCGCGCCCGCCGCGTCAGTCTTTCCGCCGAACAGCAATACATGGCCGTTCGCGAGCGCCGCCATCGCATGATCGCTTCGAGCCGCGGGGCCGGTGTTGGTGCGATTGCTCCAGGTACAGTTTTTCTTCAGCCAGGTATCACCAAGCACTCTGTTGGACGAATCTCTTCCGCCGAAGACCAGCGTGCCCGCGCGTTGGCCGCCGAATACGCCTGGGCATGAACCCAGCGCTTGCCCGAAGCCGGCATCGCCCAGCGATACCCAGGAGGGCGGGCACGACGAGATACTGAGCGTTCCCGGCAGGCTCGTCGAGCTTCCGCAGGGGTTGGTGACTCGGCATGCGTAGCCGCCCTGATCCGACCACTGCGCGTTGGCAATCGTGAGTGTGTTGCTCGTCGCCCCGCTGATGCGGGCACCGTTGGTGACATTGGCCCCGTTGCGTTGCCATTGGTATGCAAGCAAGGACCCCGGGGATCCGGTTGTGAAGACCGCTGATCCCCCTGCGCCGGCAACCTGATCTGCCGGGTGGATAGTGAAAGTCGGCGGGTCGCATGGCACTCCCAGCACCCAGGTGTCACCTTGATATCCTGAGTGTGAATTGCCCCCGTACAGGACGGACACTCCCAGCGCAGTGTCATACACCATCGCTTGGCGGGACCTCAGCGAGGGGCCGCTGACCGCGACCTGAGTCCAAGCGGTCCCGTTCCACTCCCATGGTTCAGAGTTGCTCCCGAAGAGAACCGTGACCCCGCGCGCTGAGTCGTATGCCATCGAACGCTCGCTCTGCGCCACGGGTCCGCTCACCACGCGCTGCGTCCAGGTGGCCCCATTCCATTCCCACGTTTCAGCGCTTGTGCTGGTGTTCGTTACGCCGCCGAACAGCGTTGTCACACCACGCGCCGAGTCATACGCCATCGCGTGGGAATAGCGCGGCGCGGGGCCGCTCACCACTCGCTGCGTCCATGTAGCGCCGTTCCACTCCCAGGTTTCGCCGTTGCTTGTCCCTGTGTAGCCTCCGAAGAGCACGGTCACGCCCCGGGCCGAGTCAAACACCATCGCATGCAAACTTCGCGCTACGGGGCCCGCGACTGCCCGATTCGTCCAGACGTTCCCGTTCCATTCCCAAGTCATATCAGATCGAGCGGTGTTGGCAAAGGAGCCTCCGAAAAGAACAGTCACGCGACGAACCGAGTCGTACGCCATCGCGTGCGCGTAGAGTTGCGGGGGGCCGCTCACAACCCGCTGTGTCCACATCACTCCGTTCCATTCCCACGTTTCACTACTGACGTTCGCGTTTTGGCCGCCGAATAGAACGGTGACGCCGCGAAATGTGTCATACGCCAACGCATGCCAATAGCGCGAAGCGGGGCCGCTGTCTGCAACCTGGTGCCAGTGGACGGCCTGCGCTGGCGCGGGCGTGGGCGCAATAACGCCAAGCCCGAGCGCCGCGAGCAAGGCCGCGAGAAGCCGTGAAGGCTTGGAGGGAACGACACTTAAAAAAAACTCTGACCGGTTCCAATTAGAGCAAATCATGGCTTTTTCCCTTATGTGTCTTCAGCAACTCGCTTGCCAGTGCTCATGGAACGAGTTCACATCGGCACCGTCGATGCCACCGTCGGCGTTCACATCACTCCGCGCTTCGCCTGCTTCCCAGGCACCAAAGAATGCGCCCCTGAAGCCGCTCGCATGTCCTCGCCCGCTCGCGCGAACGTACGTCTTCGTCCCGGAAACAACGTTGGTCGCAGCAACCGCGTTGTATGGACAGCGGCGCCCAAGCCCACACTTACTCGGAGCAGCAGCCGTCGTCCGCGCAGTCAAAGAAGAACCGCACGTCCGTGCCGCCGATGCGTCCGGCATGGTGGACATCGGGCGACGACGGCGAACCAGAGGATGCCGCCGCGCGACGACATTGCGTAGCGATGGGCCCGCAAGCATTCGCTGGGCCCAGGCGGCAACTTCGTGCTCCCAAGTCTGGCCAATGCGTTCATGCTGATAACCCCCGAAAAGCACGGTCACTCCGCGCCCGGTGTCATGCGCCATCGCCTGGTAAACTCGCGGCGATCGACGTCCGCCCTCCCGCTGAGACCATTGGGGTTCCCGAGCGCGTGCAATCCCGCACACACCCGCGTCAATCGCAGCGAACTCGCCCGGCCGGCGCACCGCATCAATGCTCAGAAAATGATGACAGAGGAGTTTCGATCGACTTCGCGAAAGACGGTTCATGGTCTTTCCCTATTGGTGGCGACGCTGCGTCCCGCGTGCGAGCGGGCATCGTTCAGCGGCGTGGTCGCTATCAGTCGGTGTCGTATGATCGGCGTACGCCGATTATGCAACGAAGAACAGCGACTGATCTATACCAGCATATTCCGCGCACGCGGCGGCGCGCGATGCTGCCGCGCAATGAGGGATATTTCCCTCAACTGGCGCGACGCAGCGTTGTTCCGTCGATGCGAGCAGGATTGAAGCGCAAACCCGGCCGCGCTTAGCCGCAGCCGCCCGCTTCCCACGCCGCGAAGAACGTGGTCACGTCGCTCCCGTCCACGCCGCCGTCCTGGTTCACGTCGGCCTCGAACAGGCCGAGTTCCCACGCCGCGAAGAACGCGTCGGCGTCGGCGCCGTCGATGCCGCCGTCCTGATTGAAATCGGCGAAGCAGGGCGGCAGGCCGATGGCCGTGAGCGTCAGCGTGTAGCGCTGGACGTTGTCGGTGCTGCCGGCGGGGCTGAAGACCTTGACGATGTAGTCGCCGGATTCGAGCGGCGCGGGCGGGGTCTCACCGCTCACGCCCGGGGCGTGCGGGGGCGAGGCGGCGATCGTGCCGCCGGATGTGGTGAGCAACTGAACCGAGAGCGATTGCACCGCCAGCGTGTTGGTGAGCGTGGTGGCGCCGTTGTACGGGCCGACGAAGTAGCTGGACCCCACCGGCGACGCGGCGGCGTTCACCTGCGAGCGCTGGGAGAGCGTGAACGCGAAATAGTCCGCGTCGGCCGCGCCATCCAGCGAGAGCTTCGCACGCGTCAGCGTGGCGTCGGGGTTCAGCGTGCCCAGCGCCGTCGCCGCGGCGATGGAATCGTTGTTCTCGTCGGGGTCGCCGTAGTTCCGGTGGGCGGCGCGGATGTCGTCATCGAGCGGGCCGTCGCGATCGTTGAAATAGATCGGCTCCATGAGCTTGGTGCTGTCGGTGGGGCCCACGTGGTTGAAGCCCAGGGCGTGCCCCGCCTCGTGCGCGAGCACGTTGCGCAGGAATCGATAGTCATTGCTGGCCGAAGCCCAGTTCTCGGAAGAGTCCAGCACGATGTCGCCGATGGTCGGGAGCCTCGCCGCGGCGAGCACGCCGCCGAACCCGTCCATAGGGTGCATCGCCAGGCGGATGTCGCCCCGGAGTCCGGCCTGGCCGGGGCTGCCGGGCCAGGACGCGCCGTCATCGCTCACGCGGGAGATCCGCACGCCCGAGTTGAGCGCCCACGCTACGAACGCCTGATCGACCTTGGCCTGCCAGAGCGCGGTGTTGCCGCCGAAGCGGGTGTTCATGACCGTGAAGAGGTAGTTGACGCTGTCGGGCTCGAAGTTCTGGCCGGGGATGTACACACCGTCGGGCACGAGGCTGTACGTGAGCGTCGGTGGGTTGCCGATGGGGCCTACGTTGCCCGCGGCGGTGCTCGTCCAGCGCGCGGTGATGACGTACCGCGGCCCGTACCCATGCATGAGGCCCTCGATCGCGTCGATCACCTCCGGCGGGGGCGGAAAGGTCGGGTCGTAGCACGCGACGGCGGGCGCCATGCACCGCGGCAGGAATGGGAGTGGATCCCGCGAATCAAAGGACGGCACCAACGAGAGCACCGCGGCTTGTTGGAACGGGCCGCGGCGAACCGCACCGCCAAAGCCTTCCTGTCCGGGCGAGGAAGCGGTTGAAACCATGCACAGCACGAGCGCAAGCGGAACTCGCATCGATCGGTCCTCCCGGGTGAGCGCGGTCGCTGCACCCGGAGGATCGTATCTGTTCAGCAGCCTCCGGCCTGCCAGGCGACGAAGAACGTCTCAACGTCCGCGCCATCAACGCCTCCGTCACCGTTCACGTCCGCCGCAGCGTCTCCTTCCTGCCATGGCACGAAGAACGCTTCGACATCCGCGCCGTCAACGCCGCCGTCACCGTTGAAGTCCGCGATGCACGGGCCCGGGGCCCCGATCTCCAGGTTGAAGTCATAGGACGTGGTGACGCTCGCGGGTCCGCCTGTTTGCGTTGCGACGGAAGCGCCCCAGTTCAGGAGGTATCGCCCCGCGGGGAGTTCACCGCTGATCACATCGGCGACGGTTCCCTGGGTGGTCGCCGCGAGGAGGAAGACGTACGTGTCTGAATCGCGGTGGTAGAGATCGACGCTGGCGGAGCCGATGACCGAGGCCAGTGTGTACGTGAGCGTGAAGGCGGAGTTGGCCCCAAGCGTGAACTCCACGGTGCCCACGCTGCTGGCATCTCCGGAGGAGCCGCAGACGACGTTCTGATTGGACTCGCTCAAGTAGATCGCGGCGGACCCGACGGCGACAAGACCCCGCTCGCTGAACGAAGATCGCTGGGTGACCGCCGCGGTGGCGGAGGATTCGCCGTACTCCATCCCGTCGAAACTGCACGGGCCCGATGCGATGGGCCCGATGGAGCCCTCGAACGGGAGCAGGCCGTCCCCGGCAGATTGGGAGTCCCCGTTCGTGCCGCCGTTGGCGTAGACATTGGCGTTCACGGAGCGTGCCTCTGATGTCCACATCGGTTGGGCCGAGGCGGGGGCGCTCGCGAACAGGATGGAAAGCAACACGGCGGGGTGTTTTTTGGTCATGTCGATCGCTCGGGGTACCCATCCACGACTCGGTGGGAACGGGCAAGGTTAGCCGCACATCCCCGATGACCACGCCGCGAAGAACGCGGCCACATCCGAGCCGTCGACGCCGCCGTCGGCGTTGGCATCGGCCGTGCCATCGCCCGACTCCCACGCTTCGAAGAACGCCGCGACGTCGGCGCCGTCGACGCCTCCGTTGCAGTCAAAGTCCGCGGCGCAGACCCGCAGCGTCTGAGAGCCGCTGGACACGGCGCCGCAGGCGTTGGTGACGATGCAGGTGTAGTCGCCCTCGTCCGCGACGCGTGCGCCGTGGAGCGTCAGTGTCGCGGTAGTCGATCCCTCGATGCGTCCGTCGTCGACCAGCGGCGCGCCCGAGCGCAGCCACTGAAAGACTAGCGGCGCCGTGCCCGCCGCGTAGACCCGCAGGGTCGCCTCGTGCCCTGTGCAGACGCGAACAGGCCCGAGGAAGGACGCGTTGGTGTCGCGCAGCAGCGTGGACAGGCTCGTGTTCAGCAGGTCCTGATTCCACACCTCGGCGTAGCGGACGCCATCGTCGTACGCGAGTTCGAACGCTCCGGCGATGCCGCCCGTTCCGAACCCGTTGGGGTTGGCGGTGGCGTTGGTGACCAGTTGCACGGCGCCGAATGACGACGCCGCGGCCTCCCGCAGCAAGGTGTGCATCCCGGCGTAGATGCCCGACGCGTTGCTCTGGCTCCACCACGCCGCCAGCAGTCCTAATCGGCCGGGGACGTGTGCGTTCGCGTGGTCCCACACCTGCCGTGCGACCTCGTCGCTGCCCAGGACCGGATGGGCTTCCATGTCGAGCGGTTTGGAGGGGAACGCACCGGCGAAGGCATCGACCACAGTGTTCCATGAGTCGATGTGGCGCTGCGCGGTGTAGCCGATCGCCGTCCACTGCGCCGGGTTGTTGCTCCAGAAGGGCAACTGCATCTCGAAGCCGTTGGCGCTGGAATGTGTGATGTGCACCAGGGTGATGGTGGCGTCGCTGTTGTAGCGGGCGCCGAGCCTCGCGACAAAGTCCGTCCATGCGCTCATGTGCACCGGGTCCCACGGCACCGGCATCGACGCCGCGGCGCCCTGGGGCGTGGTGAAGTTGAACATAGCCGCCCCCTGGGAGGCCAGCCACGCCGGCGCCGACGGCCCGGTGACGATCCCCAGGGCGACACGCGTGTTGTTGGCCCGCGCGCGGGCGAGTTCGTTGTCCAGCAGCGTCCAGTTGAACGTCG
>JBGAMO010000211.1:0-7242 GCA_044222845.1 Phycisphaerales bacterium | reverse complement strand
CCGTTTACCGTTCAAAACTCTCACAGGAAACTGCCATGCCTCTCACACTCCCCGTCCTGCCTTACGCGTTCGATGCCTTGGAACCGCACGTTGACTCTCAGACGATGCAGATCCACCACGGAAAGCACCACGCCGCGTACGTCACCAACGCCAACAAGGCGCTGGAGGGCACGCCTTTCGCCGAATGGTCCGTCGAAGATCTGGTCCGCAAACTCGCTTCCTTGCCGGACGACAAGCGGGGCCCGATTCGCAACAACGCCGGCGGCCACTGGAACCACTCGTTCTTCTGGCAGTTGATGGCTCCGGC
Organism: Phycisphaerales bacterium; assembly: GCA_044222845.1. Lineage (GTDB taxonomy): Bacteria > Planctomycetota > Phycisphaerae > Phycisphaerales > UBA1924 > UBA2402. The sequence continues at coordinate 6,935 of JBGAMO010000211.1, read as the reverse complement.
GGGCAAGGGTGGGGGAGGGGCACCCGCGGGGCCGCTTGGCGCGGCCATCAACGCGGCGTTCGGCTCGTTTGATGCATTCAAAGAGAAGTTCGCCGCGGCGGCGGTCGGTCGCTTCGGCTCCGGTTGGGCCTGGCTCGTGGCCAACGGTGGCAAAGTGGAGATCTGCTCCACGCCCAACCAGGACAACCCGCTCATGGGCAAAGCGATCGCCGGGTGCGAGGGCGCGGTGATCCTGGGTCTGGACGTGTGGGAGCACGCGTACTACCTCAAGTATCAGAACCGTCGCGCCGACTACATCACGGCGTGGTGGAACGTCGTGAACTGGAACGTGGCGGCGGACCTGTTCGCAAAGGCCAAGTAACGCTGGTAGACAGATTGCATTCTTCGGGCAGGCCGCGGCGGACGCGGCCTGTCTGTTTTTGCGGGTGCGGGCGGAGCCCTCAGCGCAAAAAAAAGGCCCCGCACACATATTGCGGGGCCCGCTCTCGACGCGGAGTACGCGTCGATCCGCGCGAGCGTTCAGCATCCGCCGTCTTCCCAGACGTCGAAGAATGATGTGACATCAGAGCCGTCCACGCCTCCATCAAGGTTCACATCGCCGCAGGTCAGGCCGCCTTCCCACGTAGCGAAGAACGCGCCGACGTCCGAGCCGTCGACGCCGCCGTCTTGGTTGAAGTCCGCGGCGCACGGTGGGCATCCGTCTCCGAGATCAAACCCCATGCCGCCGGCGCCTCCTCCTCCTCCTCCTCCGGCGAGCAGGAACTGGGGCAACTCCATGGAGGGCACGAGATAAAGTCCTTCTGTGATGGGTGTTGGCATTGGGATCCCATTGAAGATTGAACCGGGGCCGATCTGGACCATCGGGCCGATGAGTGTGAGCGTGCCGCCGCCGGCTTGATTGCCGCATGGATCGGGGCCGCCGAACGTGATCACCTGTCCGTCGAAGATGACTTCGGCCGAACCGGAGCCGAGCATGACCATGCCGCCGCCCCCGCCGGCTCCGCAGTTGGAACTGACGTTGTAGACCTTGCCTTCCGCGCCGGCGCCTCCGTTCGAACCGCCGCCTCCTCCGCCACCACCACCACCTCCATCACCATGCTGCGTGCCGTGACCGGGGCACAGGTCGCCCGCGCCGCCGCCACCACCGCCACCGCCGCCGAGCCAACCACCCTTGCCACCGAGGCCGCCGGGGCTGCCCTCAGGCGCACTGCCGCCGCCTCCGCCCCCTCCGCCGGTGCCGCCGCCGCGGTACGCGGTTTGGGGTCCATCGCCGCCGCGACCACCGCCGCTCGAACCACCCGGGATGGAACCGCTCAGCGAGCCGCCCGCACCCCCGGCACCGCCCGGGCCGATCATGTCGCAAACGCCCGGAGCACCAGAATCGCCGGCGCGGCCCAGGATCGAGCCACCGCCTCCACCGGCGCCGTTGTAGCCGCCGCCTCCGCCGCCTCCACCACCCCCCAGATGCACGCCAACGTTGACCCACTGGGATTCAACTCCCACGTACGCGCCATCGCCGCCGTTGGCGCCGGCGCCGCCGGCGGGCGATCCTCCACCGATACCGCCGCGACCGCCACCGGCCCCCGGCGCACCGCCAGTGCCGGGCGTGTTGCCGGTCGGCAAGTCGCTCATGCTGCCCGGGCCGCCCGAGCAATCTATCGAGCCATGGAACAGCAATGCGTGCGGGACGAACACGGCCAACGCGCCGCCGCCGCCGCCGCCACCGCCGCCGGAACTGTCACCGCCGAATCCGCCCGGTTGGCCCTGAAGGTTGAACGTGCAGCCGATATACGCCTGGGATGTGCCCAACAAGATGAGCGGCTGCGACCCGGTGACTCGCACGATGGTCGGCGGGAAAAGACTGATGTCGGTGAAATCGAACACGGTGACAAATGCTTCGCGGTGCTGGGCCGAACCGCTGTCGGGCGGGAGCAGCACCGAGCGGCGGTTCAAGGGAGAGTTCCGGATGATCCCGTCGATCGCGTACAGGCCCGTATCGGTGAAGAACTCTACTTCGCCGCCGGGGACATTGAGCGGGCCCAGCGCGCCCGTGCTCGGTATCGGCACCTGTGCGTTCGCCATCCCCGCGATCGCGCACATCGAGGCAAGAAGAACTTGACGAGTGGGACGTTTCATGGGCCAACTCCTTTATGCAGTTCCGTCAGCCCGAAAGGCGTCAGTTCTACATCGAGCGGAGCCCGGGGCGTGCTGGAATCTGAATGCGCTCAGCCTACGGGAGAGGGCCGGATCGGACTACACGGAGAATTCCCTGATCTGCCCGTCGTACGGCGGATCGCACGCTGCCATGGAGAGCGCGACGGCAGGACCGGGCGGCCGGATTCGCGACGACCCGGCTCAGCAGTTTCCGGTTTCCCAGGCTTCAAAGAACGCATCGACATCGGCGCCGTCGACGCCGCCATCCTGATTGATGTCGGCGTCGCAGTTGCCCAACTCCCAGCGATCGAAGAACGCCGCGACGTCCGACCCATCAACGCCGCCGTCCTGATTCAAGTCCGCCGGGCACGCCAGGCACGCGCACACCGTGAGCGCGACCGGGTTGCTGTTGGTGCTGCCGCAGGAACTGGTGACAACGCACCTGACGCGGAACTGGCCGGTGCATCCGCGCACGCCGATGTTGGTGGTCGACGCGTTGGGCGGCTGAGCGAACACGAAGCCACCGCACGCCAGCGGCATCGGGTCGTGGCCGATCCCGGCCCAAACGCCCGAAGACGTTTCTATTTGCCACTGGTAGACGAGTGTTCCAGCGCCCGCGGCATCAATCGAGAGCGACGCCGAACCGTCGGCGCACGCCAGAGCCTGCGTCGGTTGCCGCGTGATCGCCAGGCACGGCACCACCGAGACATCATCGATGTACGGACCGCCGTCCTGCGTCGCGGGGGTGATTCCAAGGAAGTGCAGCGCCGTGCTGCCGGACGTGGCGTGCGCGATGAGCGATTGACGCACCCATTGACCGCCGGTGGCGCCGCGGCTCCAGGAAAGTGTGCCCAGCGGCGTGCCGCCCCAATCCACCCGAACTTGTTTGCCATCCGGCCCCGCGTTGAGTTGACCGGCCATGAGGAACGACACAACGTAGAAGGAGTCTGGCACGGTGGTCAGTGTCTGCGAAATACCGCCAGTCTGATAGAAGTTGAGCTCGACAGATTGCGAGCCCTCAATCGACGCGGGGGCGCCGAAGGTCCCGACGTGCACGATGCCCTGGCCGAGGTTGTCCACGAGCCAGCCGCCGAACGTGACTCCGGGGAGCTGTTGAGCCCAGGCGCCGTTCACAACGGGTGATTCGAAACCGCCGTTGAACACGATGTTCTGTCCGTAGGCGATGGCGCAGCATCCGGCCGCCAGCGCCGTGAACGCGGCGCGAGCGATGGGCCTGGATGAAAACGAGGTAACGTTGTGGATCATGGCGCGACTCCGGAAACTCAGTCCGGGCGGGCCCGCGTTCGTGGGCCCGTTTCCATGATACAGCAAACGCCCTAAGTTGCAAGAGCATTCGCGGTGCCGTCACCGCGCGGCCGAGTCCGGATGCTTACCGGCGCCTGCCGCCGCCCCGGTGCCAGCCGGACATGCGTCTTTCTGTGCGGGCTCTGGCCGCGCCCTGATAGGCCCCGTCGCGATACCAGTCCGCCGCGGCGATCCCGGTGACGCCGCCGTAGTACCAGTAGGGGTACGTTCCGTTCACGACGACCTGCTGCTGATCGGCCGGTTGGCTCTGCTGCTGTTGGGCCGCGCACAGCGATTGCTGCATCTCGAGGATCGCCTGCTCCTGTTGCTGCTGTTTCTTCAGCTCCTGCTGCTCCTGGAGTTTCTGCTGGCGTTCCTCGGCCTTCTGCTGCTGGATGGCCTGCTGCTCGGCACGGCGCTGCGCCTGTTGCGCCTTCTGGAGCTCCTTCTGGCGTTCGATTTCGCCCGGCGCCCACGCCTGGTACGCCTCCCACTTGCCCTCGGCCTGAAGGAAGGCCGTCATGCTCCGCACCTGTAGCTTGTCCGCCGCCATCGAGGGCCATTTCCACTGGCAGTTGGAGCGGTAGAGTTGCTCGTACGCGCCCAGGTCGCTCGCCTGCTCGCCCGAGTGCTGCGTCGCGTAGGAGGATTGCGCCATCGGGCCACGCAGCAACGCCACGGCGATCTGCAGACCGTTGTCCATCGTCAACTGGGAAGGATCGGCGAGCGGCGGAGTCGCCGCGAACTTCTCCCCGAAGTTGTTGACGTCGATGTACTGGCTCATCAGGTCCGCGTCGGCCGTGAGCTGGGCCCCCAGTTCCGCGAGCACATCGTTCATCAGCATCAGGGCGCGACACCGCTCCAGGGGCGACACCTTGGCGAGATCGATGTCCTTCCACGGCAGCGATTTGATCTCCGCAGGCAGGTTTTTCACATCGATCGGCGGGCTCTGCGCGGCGGCGGCGCTTGCGAATCCAAGGCCGACAGTCAGCACGACCAACGACGCAGACAGGATCCGACGCATGTTGATGCTCCTTGTAGTGTGAAACCGCGTGCGGCACGCGTCCCTTCGTGTCACAGCTTAGGACACCTCTGAATCCCGCGCACGCGGAACATGCACGAGAGCGTCGATACCGTTGCCGCATGTCCAGACTGTTCGCCGGCACCCAGTTCGAACAGCCCGCCACGTGCGAGCGGTGCGCCCGGCCCGTGGGGCTGTGCGCCTGCCCGCGCGATGCCAAGTCGGGCCGGGTGCTCAGCCCCGCCGATCAGCAACTGCGCATCCGCCGCGAGCAGCGGCGGGGCAAGTTCGTCACCGTCGTCACGGGCTTTGCGCCCCGATCCGCGAAAACAGACGACCTGCCCGCGCTGTTGAAGCAACTCAAGACAACGTTGGCCACGGGAGTCGCTCTTGACGCGGAGACGATCGAACTGCAGGGCGACCACCGAGATCGCCTCGTCGAACACTTCAAGAAGCTCGGATATCCCGCGAAAGCAGCCGGCGGCTGACGCTGATTGCGGACTTTTGAATCCCAGATGCTCTTTGAATTTTAGGTTGGAGTGCGTTCGCAAGTCGCCGTTTTGCCAAGTTTTTCTGAAACGTGAGCGATCCCCTGGACGTAGGATTCCGGAGCCGGTAGTCTGTTGGTTCGCCATCGGCGCCGGTGTTCGACCCACGTCGGTTCGACCTCTTTCAGAAAGTTAATACCATGCGTACTCCCCTTGCACTCGTCGCCGCGGCGCTCTTTGTCCCGACCTGCCTGGCCCAGTCCTGCACGCCCCATTGGGACTACACCGCCGGGAACCCAGGAGCACCCGACGGATATGTGGGAGCGATGACGCTTTACCAGGGAGACCTGGTTGTCAGCGGTTCGTTTACGAACATGAGCGGCGCTGCCGGTACCCAGTTTCTCGCACGCTACAACCGTTCAACCAGCACATGGTCGGGCTTCGGCTCGGGCCTGGGAGCGGGCATCAGCAACGGTTTCGGCACGAGTTTCGCCATGTGGGGTAGCGACCTGATCGTCGGAGGCTTCTTCGCGGACGCCACCGGCCTGCCCGATACCAAGAGCATTGCGCGCTGGGACGGCTCCGCGTTCCATTCGCTGCACACCGGCTGGGCGTTCGACAGCGTGAACGGGGTGTGGTGCCTGCTCAACACCGACGCGATCGGCGGCCAGAGGCGCCTGTACATCGGCGGCGGGTTCGACAACATCGGCGGGCAGCCCGCGGGCTGCATCGCCTCGTGGGACGGCACCACGCTCACGCCCCTGGCCCCGACCATGACGCTGGTGGGGATCAACCCGCTGGTCATGGCGATGACTGTTTTTGATGACGGCCAGGGCGGTGGTCCCCAGTTGTACGCCGGTGGCAGATTCGCCACGATCGGCAGCGTCGCGGCCAACATGATCGCACGCTGGAACGGCACCACATGGTCCGCCGTGGGAACGAATCTGGCCCCGCGCAACGCCGCGGCCGAGATCGACGCGCTGCAGGTGTACGACGACGGCACCGGCCCCGCGCTGTACGCCAGCGGCACGAACCTGCGGATCAATGCAGACGGCGTCAATCGCGCCACCGTCAAGTGGAACGGCACGACATGGTCGGCCGTTGGCCAGGCGCTCACCGGGCGGACATGGACCCTCATGCCGTTCGACGACGGCAACGGCACCAAGCTGTACGCGGGCGGCACCCAGACCGCCAACGGCTGCGTCTACCGGCTTGAAGGCAACACGTGGACCACCGTCGAAGGCGGCGCCAATGCGCAGGTCGTGCGATTCCTGGTCGATGGAAACCAGATGTACGCCTGTGGTTCGTTCATCACCGTCAACGGCCAGACCGCCAATCACATCGTGGCCCGCGTCGGTTGCCCGCCCCCGTGCGGGTGCGCGGCCGATTACAACGGCGACGGCGGTGTCGACGGCTCAGACGTCTCGGCGTTCTTCGGTGATTGGGAGTCGTCCGTGGGCTGCTCCGACGTGAACCAGGACGGCGGCATCGACGGCTCCGACGTGGGCGCCTTCTTCAACGTGTGGGAAGCGGGCGGCTGCTGAACACGGTGCGGAGATTCAATAGGTCTTGATGGGAAGCCCCGCGACGCCGCGTCACGAATTGTGTGACCGGCGTCGCGGTTTACGTTGTGGTGTTCGCGGCGAATGCGCCCTGCGAGGTCGATCGATCGCGCGGGCCGATCGAGATGCCGGGGATCAACCCGCGCACGCGATCGACCCCCCGCATCAGGACGACGACGGTGATGGCGATGACCAGTTCGGCGATCGCCAGCAGAGATTGGCACATAGACTCAAGTGCTTTCATGGATCCTCGCGCGTGGTGGGTGACCGACTCTGCAGTTCATCGGAAAAACGGTACACCAAGGTGATTCCATCCCGCATTCGGATCACGCTAAGAACGGACCAAACCTCCGCAAACCTCCGGGAAGGTTCGATAATGGGCGATTCGGCACGCAGAGGCCGAAC
>JBGAMO010000210.1:0-7243 GCA_044222845.1 Phycisphaerales bacterium | reverse complement strand
CCCTGCTCCAAGTGCGGACAGAACCTCGCCGCGCTCGGCCCCCGCGGCAACTGTCCGACCTGCGCAGAACCCTACAACTTCGAACCAACCCCGGGCTCCAACTCCCGCTGGCTCTGCCCCGCATGCGGCTACAGCCTCGCCGGTCTGTCGCTCGTCGGCGTCTGCCCCGAGTGCTCCAAGCCCTACTCGCCCGCCACGATCGTTCATATCAAGCCCCATCCCGGCCAACTCTCTCTCGCGCTCAGACTCGGCTGGCCCGGCGCGTTATTCGTGGCATCGGTGGCGTCCGCCTACTTCATCGGTCCCGGCTCCTTTGTCTTCGGCATCGTCGCTTTCATCGCCTGCGTGGTCATTTGGTTGGTCACCGTCCCTTATGTCATCAAGACGTACCTCCCCAAGCACGAGCGCCGATTCGGCCGCTTCCGCAATCTCTGGAAACTCGGGCCCCTGGTCCTCCTCGCCGCGAGTTCATCCCTCGCCGTCCTCTGTCTCGTCGGAGCAAGCGTGGTCGGCGTTGTCGTGCTCCTGGGCTCATGCGTTTTCAGATGATCGATCGTCTCTCCGCCGACCACCGCCTACCTCGCTTCGTATTCCGCCAATCGCCGCTCCAACTCCTTCTTGTTTGGCAGCAGCCGCCGATCATCCGGCCACACCGCAATCGCCGATCGCAGCAACGCCCGCGCTTCTTCCAGCCGTCCCCCCGCGACATAGATATCCGCGCACGTCACCCGCACCCACCCATAGCCCAGCCGTTCCGCGTTCGCGAGGTACTCCTCCCACTCATTCCTCGGCGTACGTGCCTCGGCTTCTTCCACGAGCCGCATCGCCCGATTCGCGTACTCCGTCGCATCCTCCATCGACACGCCCTTGATCACCGCGGCCAGCCGCCCCATCGCTTCAGGCTCATCCATAACCCCCGCCGTTCCCGCCGCGACGCGCGCCACATCCCGCGCCTCGTCCCTGCGTCCCAGCCGTGCTAGGCAATCCACCCGCACCGGCCACGCCCAATACCGCGGGCTCATCCCCGTCACGTACTTGACCGGCATGCGCGTCGTCTCTTCCGCCGCTCGCAACTCGCCCTCCACGTCCTGGCGATTCCCCGCCTCGATGTACTCCTTCGCCAACGCCCGCGATCGCACCGCCGCCGCGTCGCGCTCCACTTGCTCTTTCCGCGCCGCCGCCACATCCCAAGTGCCCGCCACCACCGCGTCCACCACGCCCGCAAGCTCCGAAGGATGCCCGTACCACGCGAACCGCCCCTGCTGATCGATCACGAACGACCGCGGCAGCGCTGAGTCCCGCACCGCCACCGGATACCCCTCCGTCGTCGCGCCCTCATCCACCGCGATCCGAAACCGCACCGCCCTCCCGCGCTGCCGCACCGTCCGCTCCACGTCGCCCATCGTGTTGTCCGAATCCAGCCGCGTCACGCCGATCACAACGACCTTGCCCGCGTAGCGATCCTGCAATGCCGACAACTCCGGCATCGACGCCAGGCACGGCCCGCACCAGGTCGCCCAGAAATCCAGCACGTAGACCGTCCCCGGCTCGAACGCCTGTACCGCCTCGCCCCGCACCCATCGCTTCACCGCCGCCGGCGGCGCCGCGTCCCCGATCATCAGCGTCGCCGATGTCGCAGCTTCCTGCGCCGTCAACACCCGCGGCGTTACGTTCGCCGCGCACCCCGCCAGCCCCAGAACACACACCGCAACGCCATGCATTCCCGCGTGTTTCACACGTTCAGTCTAGCCGATGTTCCTTCGCCGATCACCCAGAGAATCTACTTGGTGCCGACTCACCCACCGCACGCGCTCGGCGCTCCATAATCCCTCCCGATGCTCGCCATCAAGCCCCCGTCATACGCTCACATCGATGCCCGCCCCGGCGACATCACCCGTTCCGCCCTCGCCGCGCGAGTGCCCCGTTTGCCGTTACGACCTCTCCGGCCTTTCCGACCGCGGCACGTGCCCCGAGTGTTCCGCCCAGTACGCCCCGCAACCCCCGGAAGTCCTTCACCGCCATCCCGGCCAGTTGCTCCTCTTCCTCTGGATCATCTGGCCCCTGGGCGCGCTCGCGGCGTTCATCTGGGGACTCGGCACTTCCGAGGCGATGCTCGCCATGTTCGGTGTGGTGGTGTCCTTCGGATGGTGCCTCTTTTCGATTTTCTTCAGCGCGCCCATCATGGTGCGGCTCTTCCTCCCACGCCGCTCACGCACCCGCTGGCGATGGGTCAACCTCTGGCGGCTCGGTTCATTCGTTCTCTTCGCCGATCTGATCGTGTGCGGAGTTGTACTCTACACCGTCCTCTTCGTGGTCGACGCAATCTTTTTTCGCGGCGCACTGCACCGCTCGCTCGGCCGCATCTTCTAGACCAAGGTGAGGCCACAATACCTCTCATGCCCCTCTCTCTTTCCATCCTCCCCGGCCCTCGCGTCATCAAGGCCACCCGTTCGCGCTGCCCCGTCTGTCTCGCAGATGTCGCCGCCGAAGTGCTCGAAACTCCCACGGGCGTCGTCATGCGCAAGGCCTGCCCGCAGCACGGCGCCTTCGAAGTCCCCATCGCCGCCAACCCGCGCTACTACCACGACTCCCGCGGCTCATCTTCCTGCTGCGGCGGCTCAGAGTGTTGCTCGCCCGCCTCCGAATCCGCCAACATCTTCGACCGCCTCTCCACCTGCATCGCCCTCATCGAGATCGTCGATTCCTGCAACCTCACCTGCCCCACATGCTTCGCCTCAAGCCCCTACGGGGTCGGCGAGAACATCGTCTGCACACCCTTCGATGACGTCGTCCGCCGCGTGCAGGGGATCATCGACCGCAAAGGCGTCATCGACATCCTCCAACTCTCCGGCGGCGAGCCCACTATCCACCCCGAGTTCTTCCGAATCCTCGATTGGGCCCTGGCCAACCGCAACATCGGCTACATCCTCATCAACACCAACGCCGTCCGCATCGCCGGCGACGCCCGCTTCCGCGATTCCCTGGCCCAGCGCCGCAAGGCCCACGGCAAGTTCGAGCTCTACATGCAGTTCGACGGCGTCCAGGAGGCCGGCCAGCGCGATCTCCGCGGCGTCGACCTCCGCGACATGCGCCGCAAAGCCCTTGATGAAGTCGGCGCCCTGGGCGTCCCCAGTTCGCTCGCCCTCGTCGCCACCCCCGCCAGCATGCCGCACCTGGGCGACACGCTGCGTTTCGGTCTGGAGCGCCCTCACTGCCGCGGCATCATCATCCAGCCCATGTTCAACTCCGGCCGCACCCATCACGGCGTCACCAGCGGCACACTCCCGGTCCTCCCGCAACCCACGCCCACCCCCATCAGCGTCGGCGACATCATCACCGCCCTCGCGGCGCAAGCCCCAGAGTTCCTCCGCGAACAGGACTTCACTCCGCTCCCGTGCGGCGACCCCAACTGCCACACCATCAGCTACCTCCTCCGTCTCCCCACCGGCGTCCAGGCCCTGGGCCGCCTCATCGACCTCAACAACCTGCAGGGTTTCCTCAGCGACCGCGCCGACTACCGCATCGAAGACCTCGCCAAGTGCGGCTGCGAGAGCGAGCCTCTCGCCGCGATCCTCAAGCAGATGGAAATCGGCCCCGATGGCCCCTTCCGCATCTTCATCAAGCCCTTCATGGACGCATGGACCTTCGATCAGGACCGCATCGACCGCTGCTGCACGCACGTCATCCTCCCCGACGGATCGCTCGACTCGTTCTGCCGCCATTACCTCACCCGCGGCCTCGCCCACGCCCAGCGCTGATCTTCCATGCCCGTCCGCATGCACATCACGCCGTACTCGTGGCTCCTCGTCGCCGCGATGATCCTCTCCGCCGCCGCGTGGTTGCTCCTCACCCGCCGCTCCGAAACATCGCGCCGTCTCTTCCCCATCTACCTCGGCGGCCTATTGGGCGCATTCGCCGGCGCCAAGCTCGGCTTCCTCTTCGCCGAAGGCTGGCACTACCGCGACAACCTCCTCGCGCTCCTCTCCGGAAAGACCATCATCGGTGGTCTCCTCGGCGGCTACGCCGGTGTCGAGTTCGCCAAGTTCTTGAAGGGGCACACGCGTAGCACCGGCGATTACTTCGCCCTCATCGTCCCACCGGCGCTCATCCTCGGCCGCATCGGCTGCCTCGTCCAAGGCTGCTGCGGCGGTATCGAATGCCAACCACACTGGTGGACCATGCAGGACGCTTCCGGCGTCCATCGCTGGCCCGCCGCCGCGGCAGAACTCGCCTTCAACGCCGCGTTCTGGCTCTGGGCCATCGCCGCCCACCGCCTCGGCTGGGCCAGGGGCAACCGATTCCACGTCTACCTCATCGCCTACGGCGCGTTCCGCTTCGCCCACGAGTTCCTGCGCGATACCCAGCGCCTGATGGGCCCGATATCCGGCTACCAGTTGCTCGCCTTGGCCGCGATGGCTCTCGGACTGCTCCGCTGGCGACCCGCCCCGTCCACTAGCAGCGCGACTTTCGTTCCAGAAGCTCGCTGACATCCCCTCATCCCCCTACCATCGCACCGAGGAACCCGCATGTCCGCGGCATCCGTGTGGCAGCCGCGAACGGTGGGGTCGTCGAAGTGCTCATTCACGAACACTCCGGCGTGGTGATGCGTAAGGCGGGGTGGCCATGAACTACGTTCTCAAGTCTCGATGGCCAACCGCGATCGGTGCCTACGCGCTCCCGGGCCTCATCGCCGCCGCCGCGTATTCGCCCACCTTCCCCTTCCGCGGTCTGGCCGTCATACTCGCGCTCTTCTGGCTCAACCCCTGCATCATCATCGCCACGGCGTACTGGTACCCCGACCGCATCACGGCGTTGTGGGGGGCACTCGTGTCAGAAGTCGCATTCGTCGTCCTGGTCCTGGTCGCGGGCGATTCGAATATACAGCCGCGGCTGGATTGGGATACCGACCAGTGGATGGGCTTCGCCATGATCAGCCCCGGCACCTGGGGCTCGCTCATCGGCGTGGGCGTCGCGTCGTACACCCAGCAGCACCGGCGCGTGCTCAAGTACGCGCTCCGCAACGACTGCCCCACCTGCGGCTACAACCTCGATGGCCCCCTCGCACGCAACATGACCGTCCATTGCTCCGAGTGCGGCACGCTCTTCCGCCCCTGGATCGATGAACTTCAGATCCGCCCCGACACCGAAGCTTCGCCGCCGATGGAGGCCGACGTCCCCGAACTGCCCCGGCCGGTATCGTCCGACGGCGCCGTCGGCGAACTGCGCGACCGCTTCGAACGCCACGCCAAACGCATCCGCCGAAAGTGGAACGAAGAAGACGGCGAAGCAAACGCCGCGGCCCGCATGGAAGCCGCCGCGCCCGATTCCCGCAGTTGAATCCGCTCTCGCCACGATCCAAAAATAAACGCGGCCGATCGGGTACTCGCCCGATCGGCCGAGATTTGTCAAAGGATCTTCGTCAGGTCAGCAGCCGCCCGCTTCCCATACCTCGAAGAAGAACTGCACGTCTGCGCCGTCCACACCGCCGTCCTGGTTCACGTCGGCCGGCGTGAGGCCCAGTTCCCAGTCGGCGTAGAACGCCTGCACGTCCTGCCCATCGATGCCGCCGTCCATGTTGTAGTCGGCGGGACACGGCGGAGGCTGGAGCTCTCCGGCCCAGAAGCCGCCGTAGAACACCGTGGTGCCGTTGCCCATCGGGCCCGCGTCGGGCTGCCCGATCGTCGAGCCCATCTCCAGCGTGCCGCCGCTCGAGTTGGTGTACCCGCCGCCATCGATGGTGAACCAGTCCATCTCCAGATTCGTGGCGCACGGGCTCTCGAACACAACGTCCACGAAGTAGCTCGTCGACAGGTACGTCAATGTGGGAAAGCCTGTCCCGTAGCGATAGAGACCATTCGCTCCATCCTCACCATCGGCCAGTCCACGCAGCGGCCCGTTGACCACCGCGCTGGTGAACGCGTAGTTGGTCCCGCTGTACCAGCCGCTGGATGAATAGCAGGAGATCACGTACGTCTGCCCCGGCGTCAGCGCCACCGCAGAACTGAACATGACCTGGCTCCACCCCGGCCCCGTGAACGCGGGGAACGCCTGGGTCGCCAGGAGCATCCCCGACCCCGTCCACAGGTTGGCCACATTCGGCCCCGTGTTCGATGCGCCCACGTAGATCCTCGCGCCCACGGCGTTGCCCGCCGCCGTCGTCCGGAACTTCGTGCCGATCTCAATCGGCTGGCTGTTGTTGGCGTTCTCGACCACCGGCACCGTCGATGGTGTGTAGATGGTCGTCTGGCACACCGGCCAGTCCGCCAGAGCTGCGCTCGTGCCGACGCAGACCAGGCACGCTGCGCCGGTCAATCGCAGTATCGTCCGCAAATACTCAGTCGAATTCATGAGTCATCTCCTGTTCGTCGTTGGTTGCATGAACGGTCGATGACTTACTGATCAGCCTCGTACTCGAACGACACACCGATGATGTAGAACCGCCCGTTATTGGGATCGTCCAAAGCGCCCGCATTGCGCTTCAACGTCACGACAACAACGTCTCCCGGAGTCCAGGTCGGATTGCCCGTCCAAGTCTCCGTCGCCTCGGGGATCGTTTGTGCCACGATCGCGCCCGCCGCCGGGTTGGCGGATTCCGCCGCGTCGGTGGAGACGCCCGCGCTCTTCCGGATGTTGTAGCGGAACGAGTTGCTCACCGCACCGGTGAAGTCGGTGACGGATCGGAATCCAATGTCAACGTTCACTGCATGGTCGGCGCTCGTGGCGTTCGTTCCCCAGTAAATCGTCATTCGAGGCGCGTTAAGTCCCGCCACGCCCGATCCCACGTAGTCGCTGGGAACCTGAATCGTGAACGTCGCGGCGGCGTCGGTCGCGTCGTTACCGATACGACGCGCCCAAACGCCGGTCACGTCGGTGCCGGACCCCACCAACAGAACAGGTGCAGAGTTATCCGAAACGGTGATCGCGTCGGAGGGAACGTACACACGCCTCGCCCGGTTGGCGATGTGCGCCGCAGTCACCCCGTTCGCCGCAAGCGAAACGTCCGTTCCGGTCAGCACGATCGGTGCAGTCGCGCTCGCGACTCCCGTCGCCCCCGTGGGACCGACCGGACCTGTATCTCCCGTCGCGCCCGTCGGACCAGCCGGCCCCGCATCACCCGTGGGCCCGGTTGGACCAGCCGGCCCCGCATCACCCGTGGGCCCGGTTGGACCAGCCGGCCCCGCATCACCCGTGGGCCCCGTCGGACCAGCAGGCCCCGCAGCGCCGACCGGTCCAGTGTCCCCCG
>JBGAMO010000209.1:0-7279 GCA_044222845.1 Phycisphaerales bacterium | reverse complement strand
GAACGCCGCGGCGCACCCCGCCGCCGCCGCCCAGCCCGCCCGCGCCGACAATCGGCCCGAGGCGAACGCGCGGCGTTTGGTCCGCTCGTTTCCGGCGTCGATCGTGCGGTCGGCGAGCCGGTTCACGAGCATCGCCCACGTGCGGGCGAAAAACATGCACACGACGATCAGCACCAGTTTGACCGCGGACTCCCGCCACGCAGGTGCGGGGTGCTGGGGGAAGGCCATGAACGCCGCGAGAATCGCGAACGGCAGCGCGAAGATCGAATGGGCGAGCTTGATATCGGAAGCGATGATGCCCGCCGCCTGGGTCAGTCCGACCGATGGGGATTGGCGCGCGGCCCGGCTCATGAGGGTTCGAGTTTAGGTGTGGAAGGGGTGTGATAGGCGGTCGCATTCCGTTCGGTTGCGGCTAACTCAGATTTTTCTTCCATTAATGCGCGGAAATCACTACACTGCACTACCTCGATGAAACTGCCGGCCGACAAGGTGAATCAGTTGCGGACGTTCTATGACGAACGTCCGGTGTGCGTCACCGGAGGCGCGGGCTTCATCGGAGGTCACCTGTGCGACGCGCTCCTCTCTCTGGGCGCTTCGATCCGCGTGATCGACGATCTCTCGAACTCGACGGTGGAGCACCTGGCGGGCCTCATCGAACTTGAGCCCGACCGCGTCGCCTTTGTCCACGGTTCAATCCTCGACGACGATGCGCTCGCCGAAGCGATGCGCGGCTGCCGGACGGTCTTCCATCTGGCGGCGTTGGGTTCGGTGCCCCGGAGCATCGAAGACCCCCAGCGTACCTGGTCCGTGAACGCGACGGGCACGCTGCGCGTGATGGAAGCCGCCCGCGGGTTTGGCCGCGGCATGCAGAAGCGGTCCACACACGTGGAGCGCGTCATCGCAGCGTCTTCGTCTTCGGTCTACGGGAACCAGCCGGAACTGCCCAAGGTCGAGACGCAGATGCCCAAGCCGCTCTCGCCGTACGCGGCGAGCAAGATCGCCGGAGAACATGTGCTCGCGGTGTACGCCGCGGCGTACGGGCTCTCGACCCTGTCGATGCGGTTCTTCAACATCTTCGGGCCTCGGCAGAGCGCGGACTCGGCGTACGCCGCGGTGGTCCCCGCCTTCACGAAACGCTATATGGACGGCGAAGCGCCGACCATCTTCGGTGACGGTGAACAGAGCCGCGACTTCACCTTCGTGAGCAACGCTGTACTGGCGATGCTGCTGGCGGGCGCGACACAGACGCGCCTGAACGGCCAGGCCGTGAACGTGGGCGCGGGATCTCGGACCACGGTGGCACAGCTCGCCGGCCTCATCGCCCGCGAATGCGGCGCGACCCAGCTCTCGCCCCGGTTCGAACCGGCGAGGACGGGGGATGTGAAGCACTCCGTGGCGGACATCGGCTTGGCCAAACAGCTCCTGGGCTACGAGCCGGTAGCCTCGCTCGAAGTGGGACTGGCCGAGACCGTGGAGTGGTTCAAGCGGTCCTTCGCGGGCCGGTAGCTCGGCCTGCACATCAGGCTGTATCACCCACAGCGGGCATGATTTGCCGATAACCCGCTGGTTTGCGAGTGAATTTTCTAGACACCGGCCAAGGAATCTGGTATTCTGTGTGTACCGAACACTCTGTTCGGTGCCGCGGCGCGCCGGTTGTGTACCGGCCTCGAGCGTTCCGGCTGTGGTGACTCTACCTTGGAGCAGACCATGCATCGACGGGGTGCCGTTGCGTCGCGCTTTGGGTTCACGCTGATCGAACTGTTGGTGGTGATCGCCGTCATCGCGCTGTTGATCGGCATCCTGCTGCCCGCGCTCGGGCAGGCGCGCAAGACCGGGCGGCTCTCGATCTGCCTTTCCAACATGAAGCAGACGGGCGTGGCCACGGCGTCCTACGCCGCGGATTACTTCGACAGGCTCTGGGCCTTCACGGTGCCCCCCGGTCCGATCAGTGCGTCGTTGCTCACATACGCGGACACCCGGGCGCAGGCGCTGGGAGGCAATGATCTCGAAGCGGCTTCCGCGCAAGCGGTGGACATCGTGCGCCGCCGCGGCGGGCGCGACGAATCCAACTTCCCGACGATCAGCTCGTGGATCCCGAACATCCTGTACAGCCACCTGGTGCTCCAGGACTACCTCGCCCAGCGCTTGCCCGAGCGGATGGTCATCTGCCCGGACGATGCGAACCGGCTGCGCTGGTCGTCGGACCCCTTCGCGTTTGACCGCGGCGAACTGCAGCCCCAGCCCACCGGAGAGGGCTCCCAGCGCTGGCCCTACGGCTCCACCTACGAGACCGTGTACTGCGCGTTCTCGCCCGACCGCTCCGACAACGAACGCGGCGTGACCCAGGCCGGGAGCCACCGGTTCTACTACCTCACCGGCAACGGCCCCGAGGGTAACTTCGGCCGCCGCCGCATCAGCGAGGTGACGTTCCCGGCGCAGAAGGTGCACCAGTACGACTCGCAGGTGCGGCACTTCGGCAAGGCTCAGTTCTACTACGCGTACTCCGATGCCCGTTCGCCCATGCTGTTCTTTGATGCCTCGGTGCGGGTCATTCTCACCGGGCCGCCCGACCCATCGGGCTACGACGTGGGAGCCAATCCCGGCTGGGATCCTTCGCGGCCCGTCACGCCCTTCCCGATGCTGATCCGGTACGAGCCCAGCACCTGGGAGTCGCCCATCCGCGGCGGCACCGAGTTCATCGCGCCGGGCTACCAGAAGTGGACGCGCATGGGCCTGCGGGGCGTCGATGTGGGCGGCCGGGAGAACAAGCTGGTGGGCAACTGATACTCCGGCATTCGCCGGGCCCGCGAACGATCTGGTGGTGCAGTTGCCCGAGGATCCCGCGGCGCGGAGCGGGTTGTTTCAAGTCGTGAACGATCAATCGGAATCGCAGGGCTTGAACCCCGGGCCTGATCGCGGGCAGAAGCAACTGTGCATGAAGCTCTGTTGAATCGTGACGGCGTGGCGGCGCTATCCTGAGTGTTGCTCGCGCTCGCGCCATTCCCGCTGTATTCCGTGAACGATCCGGTGAGCACGGCGACGCACCTGCTGGGCGCGATGGCGGTGGCGGCGGCCACGCCGGTGCTCATCCGGGGCACGCGGGGCGGGGCGCGTCTGAGCCTGCTCGTGTTCTCCATTTCGGCGGTCCTCCTGCTGTCGTGCAGCGCGGCGTTTCACGGCTCGCCGGTGGGGTCCGCGCGGCAGGTGCTGCAGCGACTCGATCACGCGGCCATCTTTGTGCTCATCGCGGGCACGTTCACGCCGGTGCACACGATTCTGTTCAAGGGAGTGTCGCGGTGGGGGATGCTCTGGCTGATCTGGTCGGTGGCGGTCGCGGGGATCGCGCTCAAGCTGGTGTACTTTGAGACCTGCCCGCCGGCGCTGGGTGTTTGGGTGTATGTCGCGATGGGCTGGCTGGGGGTGTACGCGATGGTGGCGCTGAGCCTGCGGATCGGCGTGCGGTTCATCGCGCCGCTGCTGATCGGCGGGTTGTTCTACACGGCCGGGGCGGTCATCGAACTGGCGGGCTGGCCGGTGATTTGGCCCGGGGTGATCCGTCCGCACGAGCTTTTCCACGTGGCGGTGCTGGCGGGCTTGTGGGGCCATTGGCGGTTTGTCTTGAAGGCGGCGCGGCTGTCGACTCAAGGGGCGGCCGCATGAAAAAAGCACGCCGCGGGGCGTGCTTTTTGACGGCGATGTCGCGCGAGTTTACTTCTTGGTTTCGGGCTGCTTCTCGGCGTCGTCGGCGCACTCGCGTTCGGCCTTGAACTTCTCGCCCTTCTTCACGGTGGCGAGCTTGGCGATGAACTTGGCGGGCGCGGCGTCGATATCGCCCTTGCAGTCGTTGCAGCACAGGCGGATCATGCGACCGGCGACGACGATCTCGACGGGCTTGCCGGAACTCATGTCGAGGTCCTCGGCGGTGACGAGGCACTGGGTTGCGGGGTAGTTCTTGCTCTGGGCGGTGATGACGGCCTCGTTCAGCTTGGTGAGCATCTTCTCGCCGTCTTTCGTGAAGGCGGCCTTCTCGCTCTGGTCGCCCAGGCGGATCAGACGGTTGCCGTACACGAACTCGTAGGGCTTGGCGGGCAGGTCCTTGCCGGTGACGAGCGAGGTCTTGAGCGGGTAGATCGGGGCTTGATCCTTGATGATCTGGTCATCGATCTTGGCCATGTTCGCGGCCAGGTCCTTCTCGAACTTCGCGGGGCACGCGGCGGAGCAGAAGCGGATCTCGCGGCCTTCGTACAGCTTGGAGATCGGGGCTTCCTTCACCGAGAACTTCTTGTGGTCCACCGGGCAGGTGTCGAAGGGGAAGGCGTCGCCGATGCGGGCCGCGGCCTCTTCGGCGGGCGCGACGAACGGCGCGTGCGGGGCGAAGGCGATGGCCGAGCCGGCGCCCAGGGTGAGGGCGGCGAGTGCGGAGAGGACGAGCGTGGATTTCACTGACATGGCGAACTCCGGATGAAAAAAAGGAAGGGAAGGAAATGAAAGCGGGAACCAAGCAACCGACAAAGTTCAGAGTCGGGATGCACACGGCGGCGTGCGAACGGGCGCACGCGGGTGATCGGGATGTGCGGGTGCGCGGATATCGCCGGGGGCGCGGGCGGGATCAGGAATGGCACTGAGCGTGTACACATGCCACGGGCCCAGGAGCGGATCCGACGGGGCTCATTGTACGTTCGTGCCGGGGGCCGGGTTCGCGGATCAGAACTTGCGACGCAGCCGCGCGGTGGGGATTTCGAGCTGGTCGCGGTACTTGGCGACGGTGCGGCGGGCGATCTCGATGCCGCGTTTCTTGAGTTCGTCGACCAAGGCCTCGTCGCTGAGCGGCTTGGACTTGTCCTCGGCGTTGACCAGTTCGCGGAGGGCGGCCTTGATGGCGTCCCAGGCGAGGTCTTCGTTGCCTTCCTCGGTGCGGGCCTGAACGCCGCCGGAGAAGAACTTTCGCAGCGGCACGATGCCGCGGGGCGTGGCGATGTACTTTTCGGCGACGGCGCGGCTGACGGTGGCGACGTGGATGCCGAGTTGATCGGCGACGGCGGTCATGGGCAGGGGCTTGAGGGCCTGTGGGCCGTAGTCGAAGAAATCGCGCTGGGCCTCGACGACGCTGGTGAGGACTCGCAGCAGGGTCTGGCGGCGCTGGCCGACGGCCTCGAGCAGCCACTGGGCGTTGCCGAGGTTGGTCTTGATGAACTCGCGGTCGCGCTTTTCCATGCCGCGGTCCTTGGCGAGGCGCGCGTACTCCTGGTTGATGCGCAGGTTGGGCATGCGCGAGTCGTTGAGGTAGGCGATGTAGCGGTCCTGCTCGGCGTCGTACTCGACGATGGCGTCGGGGACGATGGGGCGGTTCTCGTCCTCCACGAGCCGGCGCGCGGGCGAGAGGCTCAGGCGCTTGAGGAGCGAGAGGGCGTTCTTGATCTCGTCGAGCGAGAGGCCGGTCTTCTCCGCGATCCGCGGCAAGCGGTTCTGGGAGATATCGTCCAGGTGGTGCTCGACGATGTTGTGGGCGTCGGTGAAGGTCTTGCGGGTCCAGCCCATGTCCTCGGCGTCGTCCTCCATGGCCTCCAACTGGAGGAGGAGACACTCGGCGGGCGTGCGTGCCGCGACGCCGGGGGGCTCCAGGAAGAGCTGCACGGCGCGGAGGGCCCGCTCCATCAGGGCCGGGTCGGGCTTCTGGGTGAAGAGCGAGAGGTCCTCGCTGGAGGTGTCGCCGTCCTGCGGCGGGGGCGGAGCGCCGATGGGGGCGCGGTCTGCGATGGTCTCGAGCGGCGTGCGGAGGTAGCCGTCTTCATCGAGGAAGGAGATGATGAGTTCGCCGGGAGCGCGGAGGACCGAGTCAACGTCGACCAGTGCCCACTGGCCGCGGAGCTGCTCGGTGAGCGAGACGCCGCGGGCGGGCGCGGCGGCCATGGCTTCCATCTTGGCGTCGCGTTCGCCGTCGCCGCGCCACGGCGAGTAGTCGGTCTCCTGGCGCTCCGTGCGCTGCGAGCGATCGTGGAACGGGGCATCGTCGAACTCGTTCTCGGCGGCGTCGGGGTGGGTTTCCTCGAAGGAGTCGAGGCGGGCGAAATCATCGTCGGCGGAGCGCTCGTTGAGCTTGAGGGGCCGGTCTTCGTCGGTCTCTCGCTCGGGGGCGATGACGTCTTCGCTGCGGGGTTCGCTGGGATCGCCGTCCAGAAGTTCGAGCGTGGGGTTGCTCTCGAGCTCCTGCTCGATTCGTTCCTCCAACTGCGCGAGGGGCATCTGCAGGATCTCCATGGACTGGATCATCCTGGGGGCCAGTTTCATGGTCTGGCCGAGTCGGAGGTGTTGTGCGGTCTCGAATCTCATTCGGTCGATCGGGTCGGGGGTGCAGGTCTAGACGCCCTGCCGGCCCTCGATGGCATCGGCAAGCACGGCCTTGTTGGCGTACTCCAACTGAGACCCTGTCGGCAAACCACGTGCCAATCGTGTCACTTTGACCCCCCTTTGTCTACACAGGTCTGATAAGTAGAGCGCAGTTCCGTCTCCCTCAAGCGTGGGGTTCAGACCGAGTATAACTTCCCCGACGGGTGTCTGCCCCGGGTTCATGGAATGATTATCAAGTCTTTTCAGCAGGTCAGTAACGGTGAGTTCCTCGGGGCCGATGCCGTCCAAGGGGCTTAAACGCCCCATCAGGACGTGGTAGAGGCCGCGGTACATGCCGGTTTGCTCCAGGGCGATGAGGTCGCGGGGCTGCTCCACGATGAGGACGGTTTTGCGGTCGCGGCTGTCGGAGGTGCAGATGTCGCAGCGGGGGCCGTCGGAAAGGTTCCAGCAGACTTCGCAGTGGCGGACGGTGCGTTTGACATCGAGCAGGGCCGCGGCGAGGTCCGCGGCGGTCTTCTCTTCGTTCTTGAGGAAGTGGAAGGCGAGGCGCTCGGCGCTGCGGCGACCGATGCCGGGGAGATCGGCGAAGAGGGAGATGAGCCGGTCGACGGCCTTGGGGTAGGCCGGGCTTCTCCTGGTGGCGGAGGATTCCTGCTTGCGAGCGGGGGGCATGGGTGAGTGTACGGAAGATGGAGGGGAGGGTTGGTGCTGGGAGGCATCGGGCATCGGGCATTGGGCATCAGGGAAGCAGTTGTGACTGCTGCCCGGGCTGGTGGCACCTTCGAAAGTTACCGCGCGGTTCAAGCGTCGGTGTGCTGCGGTCACGGGTGGGCAGGTGACGCCCGGAGGCCAGCGGCGATTCGTGTGGGACGGGTGCTGTAGAGCGGGGTGGGTGCGATGAAGTTTTGGTGGAGTGCGCGCGGGCGGAGAG
>JBGAMO010000208.1:0-7434 GCA_044222845.1 Phycisphaerales bacterium | reverse complement strand
GGACGCCACCGTGATCACCTGGACGCCCTTGGGTCCGGCGATCTCCAGCGTCATCGCCGAGAGGGTCACGCCGGGGGGGGTGGTGTTGCCGTTGTAGTACAGCGCGCCCACCTGGGCCGAGGCGACCACATCCACCTGCACCTGCAGCGAGGCCCCGTTCACGAACGAGGCGTTGTGGATCTTCGCCAGTGTGACCGCGCTGGAGGCCACGCCCGAGAGCGTGTAGTCCAGCGAGCCGTTAAGCAGCTTCAGCGAACCGAACGAAGCAGTGTTCGAGATCCGCGTGATCGATTCGATGGCCGAGTCGATCTGGAGCTGGTTGGCGTCGCGTTCGGCGCTCGAGTTGGCGCCCGTGTTCGCCGCCTCGACAATGAGGCTGCGGATGGAGTTGAGCAGGTCGTTGACCTCCGTCAGAGCTCCTTCGGTGGTGGAGATGACGGCGCTGGCGCGTTCGCCGTTCTTGACGCCCGTCTCCAGGCCCTGGATGTTCGAACGGATGCGTTCGGACACGATGAGCCCTGCGGGGTCGTCCTTGCCCCGGTTGATCTTGAGGCCTGTGGACAGTCGCTCGAGGCGAGTGCCCAGTTCGTTCTGCGTGCGCTTGAGGTTTTCCTGCGCAATCAGACTGGGAATATTAGTGTTGATCCGAGCCATGACAATCCTCCGTGATTGAGGCTGTGGTTCTTGATGGGTACTCGGGCTTCCGCCCGAACTCGCCCCGGTCGCGGGGCGTTACAAACGTGTTGGTCAGCCGGCCTTCCGAAGCAGGGCGGTGTCCGGGGCCCGGGCCGTCGGCTGAGGCGGCGGCAGGCCCAGGCCGGCGCCCGTGGGCCCAGCCTTTCTCGCCAGGATCGCCGCGGCACGCACACGGATGCGCCGCGGGCCCGGCGAAACAGTCTGGCCGGGATCGTCGAGCGGGTCCAGGTCTTGACCAACGATCCGCGCGGCCTGCTCGTTCTCGCGCCGGATTGACTCGTAAACTTCTTTGCGATGCACCGCGATACGAGAGGGAGCGGAAATCCCCAGGCGAACCTTGTCGCCGCGGATGTCCACCACCGTGATTTCGATCTCGTCTCCGATCATGATCGTCTCGTCGCGCTGCCGGGACAGCACCAGCATCTCTTTGCTCCTTGCTCCGCGCGTCATTGCGCGGGTGTCCCTGACTTGGCGTAGTCCCCGAAGCCGCCTGGGGCATGGCGTGATCGCCGCGCCCACGCGTGCGGGGTGGAAGTGCGTTCAAACTGAGGTTGGAAGGCGGGTTGCGCATGGCAATCAGCCTCTGCTAGGCCGGCACGGCCACGGGGCGATCGGCGGCTTTGGCCACCTTGACGAGCGTGTGGCGGGTCGTCCACCGCTTCTCGGCGAGCACCATCTGCTCGCCCGCGCGGGTGACGGTGTTCACCACCAGCGGGCCCTGGAGATTGCCGGTCAGAACGCCGTCCACCTTGTTGACAATGCAGAAGACCTGCGCGTCCTCAAGACGGGTGATGTTCAGCTCGGCCATCTGCTCGGCGCGGATGGGCACCGAGTAGTCGGGAACGAACAGGCTCGGGTCCGTCAGCACGAACGCCAGGCCGGGCTCGTCCAGGCTTTGGAGCCAGAAGAAACACGCGTCGTCGCCCGGCTCCAGCAGGCAGTATCGTGTGTACTTTGAGAACCCAAGGAGGCCCTTGGGGATGGTGATGACGCGGTCCTCCGCGACTTCAACCATGCCGAATCTTGTCGTCCGCACTTCCATAGCGTGCGCTCCAGCATCGCCGGCCGGTTCCACCGTTCATCCGGCCCCCTCGCGGGGGTCCGGTGTATCCTCCCCTTGCGTGTGGCCGAAACACGCTCGGGGTTTTCCTTCCGCACGCGTCCCCGGAGGTCGGCATTGGCCGGCGCCGGTTGGCGTGATGTCAGATCAGTTCCGTCGTTCGTGCGCGGGAGAAACCCGTAGCAGTGCCGCGCGTCTGTAGTTGCCGTACCGGGCATCCCGATCAACCCAGGAAGTCGAGCAGGGTGCGTTGCGAAGAGATCGCCGCCACCCGGAGCCCCGCTTCCAACTGTGTCTGCAGGAGAGAGAACTGTGTAGCCGCCTGCGTGAAGTCAGCGTCGCGTAGACCCGAACGAATCGTCTCGTCCAACGTCGCGCGATCCGTCTCTCGCGTCGCCGCCGAATCGATCCGCTGAGCGTGCCCGCCGACGATGCCGCGGAGTTCCGCGATCTCGCCGATGGACCCCTCCATACCTGAACCAGCAAAGCCGATGCCAGTCGTGCTGTTCTGCGTGAGCGAGTCTCTCAGGTCGATCAGCTGCGTGAACAGGCTGTCCGTGCGCACTTTCGCGCGGTCTTCGCCGATCAAACTTGCGCTCGAAGCGTCGTACGTCCCCGCGGCCAGGCCCAGGTCCTGCGCCGCCTGCGAGTTGTTGCGGGCCTGAATCGAAAGGGCGTTCGTGAACGTGCCCGACTGGGTCAGCCTCAACCCGTTACCGTCCGACGCGAGGCCCGCGACCAGCGAGCCCGCGGGCAACCCCGCCGCGGCGATCTGCGCCGACGCCTGCGAGTTGATCCGATCGATCACCGCCTGAACGGTGGTCACATCCTGAGGCCGCAGATCAACGGAGATCTGCGTGCGGGCCGAGTCGCCCAGTGTGATGATGAAATCCTCGTTGAGCGAAGAGGTCGCCGTCCCCGTGGTGGGGTCGTTGACGCCGTTGACAATCGAAACACCGCGCCCGAAGTTGAAGTCACTCAGGCGGGTGTCCCCGCTCATCGTCCGGATTCCCAGCCGCGTGGCCGTGTCTCCGCCGGACACCTCGCTGATGGAGAGCGAATTGGTGCTCCCGGCCGCGACTTCATTCAGCACATCGATACCTGTGCCCGCGCTGTTGATCTGCACCCGCAGCCCCAGGTTGGTTCCCTCGATCAGGTTCCGCACATCCTGCAGACTCTGCGCTCCGGAAAGATCCACCGTGGTCGTGTGCCCCGCGTTGCTGATCCTGATCGTTCCCAGCGAGCCGGTGATGCCCGCCATCGCCGAGAGCGGGGTGTTCCAGGTGAGCGCCGGATCAAGCGAAGCCCCGGAGGGTGTTGTCGAAGTGAACTGGGTCGGGGTCGAACCCGTCAGCCCCAGATCCCGGGCCGTGGTCCCCGACCCCGAGTCGAAGAACTCGAGCGTCGGCGCCGGTGCGCCGGCAACCACCCCGAAGTTCAGCGATTCGCCCTGCAGCGTGACGCCGCTCGAATCCAGGATCGTGACGCCGTTGTCCGTTTCGTACCGGCGAAGGGCCGATTCCAGCCGAAGTCTCACGTCGCCGACTGTCTCAGCCCCCGAGAGATCCACGGTCGTCGGCTGACCGCCGTCGAACGAGAACTGCACCGAGCCTCGTTGCACGCCGCCGCCGCGTGCGCCGCGAATATCAGCAAGGCGGGTCTGGGCTGTTAAGGCCGGCGCGAAGTCCACCGTTCCCTTGACACGAGACGACGCTCTGGCGATCGGGTTGTTACCGCCCAGCGTGACCGGCGCATCCCCGCCCAACCCCAGATCGGTGGTCAGCCCTTCGCCGCGTCCGACGTATCTGTATCCACCAAGAAAGGGCACCACGGGAGCGGACTCCGCCTGTGTACCGCCCAGCACATAGCCGGCGACGCCAGAACGATTCGCGACATTGAACAGACCCCGCAGCAGACCGTCAACCACCGACGCCTGCCCCGAACGCTCGCTGGGGCTGGCGCCCAGATTGATCTGTTCCGCCGCGATGCTCTTGGCCTGCAGCGCAATCTGGTTGGCTTCATTGAGCGTGGAGTCAATCTCGTTCACCGCCGCGGAGGCATGCTCGAAGTTGCGCTGAAGTTGCGCCGACCGATCCAGGCGGTCATCGATCACCCCGATCGTGGCGGACTTCACCACGTCATCGCTGGGCCGCAGGATCGACCGCCCCGTGGTGATCTGCTGCTGCACGCCGAACAACGCGAGGCTCGTGCGGTTCAGGTTCCCCTGCGAAAGACGGGAGACCATCCAGTTGGAAACTCGAGTCGGGATTGGGGGCACGCCTGCCATATCCGTGCTCCAACGCAACGGACATGCCAACCGTTGATCCCCTCATCACAGCGGCCGGGGCAACGGAGTGAGCCGCTCAGGACGCGACGCCCTCGCACGCAACAGGTGCGCCTCCAACCAACCGCGGCACTTGCCCGGGTTCGCGTGCGCGAACAGGATCGCCTCGTGATCGAGAGACGAGATCCGATCGTTCGCGGCACGCAGCGCGTCAAAGGAGTTGCGCAGCGCCACATCCACCGGCACCCGTTCGGGGTTGATGTCGATCCCGAAGTACCCTCGGTAGGCGTGCATCTTCATCGTGTAAAGAATGGACTCGACCATCTCGGGCGAGATCACCCCCACACCCAGGTCCTGGTCGTAGTTGCCCAGCGGCTGGCTGTTCCAATGCGAATGCGCCAGTCTCCCCTCGCATAGCGGCCATGAAAAGGCGTACGCGGGATCCTCGTATCCCATCAACACATGCCCGATCTCGGGATTCATGCAGCACAGCGTGTGCCCCTGCGCGATCATCGCCCGGTTCTCGGTTGCCTTGAGCATGGCCTCGACATCACGGCCCAGCAGCACCCCTTCGGGGGTCGTGCCGTACAGGATGTGCCCCCGCGGCTCGTACGGCTTGGGCTCAAACGCGATGCGTACACCCGGAACCGCATCCATCGCCTCTGCCAACCCCTCCGCGAAACGCCTCCGCGCCGCGGCGAAGTCAAGACCAAACCCGTTCTCGTACCCGTCGATCCCCGGCCACACGATCGCAAAATCCGTATCGAGCTGCTTGTTGAGCTTCAGGGCCCCGATCGTGCGGTCGATCGCCATCCGCCGCACCTTCGCGTCCGGATTGGACAGTGACCCGAACTCAAACGCCTCATCCCAGAATAGCAACGGGATCACCGTCAATAGCCGGATCCCCGACGAGGCCGAGAAGCTCTTCCACATCGCCACGTTCCCTTCGTTGATCTCGTTGGGATAGTGCGCCTCCATCGCCGAGAGCCCGACCTTGGCGAGCCCCGAAGCGATCTCGAGTCGCTGCTCGATCGATAGATCCGGGCCGTACTTGGAGTGGAACCGGCTCGCGGCGGGCGAAAAGAACCACACGCCCGCCGAGAACTTCAGGTCGAGTTCGAACGACTTGAGATGCGCGAGCATCTGCTCGGGGGTACGGCGGACGGTCTGAGGGCGCAGGTCAGCGAATGGCATGGCCTCAGCGTAGACCGCCTAACTCGGCGAACCGCTCCCGGAGCGATTCGTACATCCTTGCATACACGGCCCGGACCGGGTCGTACTTTGTCGAGTCTGCAGGCTCGACCGTTTCGGTAACCTTGACGACCTTCGCGCAGGCGTTTTCCACGCTCTCCCACACCCCAACCCCCACGCCCGCCAGCACGGCGGCGCCGAACGCGCCCCCGCCAACTTCCGTATTCGTCGACTCCACGCGGCAGTTGTACACATCCGCCTGCATCTGCCGCCACAGCGCGGACCGATTCCCCCCGCCGCTCAAACGGATCGCTCCGACCGGCACTCCGATCGACCGCACCAGTTCGAGAATCTGCCCCATCCCGAACGTCACGCCCTCGACCACCGCTCGTATCAGGTGAGATCGCGTGTGCCGAACCGTGAGCCCGATGAATCCGCCACGGGCTCCCGGATCAGGATGCGGACACCGCTCGCCCGTCAGGTACGGCAGGAAAACCAGGCCCTCGCACCCAGCGGGCACCGCCGCGGCCTGCGTCATGAGTTGGTCGTATGAAACGCCGGGAGCCAGCGTCTCCCTCGCCCATCGCAGCGAAAGGCCCGCCGAGAGCATGCACCCGGTGATGCACCACCCATCGGCGCCCGTCGCGGCGCACATGGTGTGCAAACGCCCGCAATGCTCGGGATCGGCCGCGTCCTTCCTGGGCCGATCGCTATGAGCGTAGATCACGCCGCTGGTCCCCAGCGTCGCCGCCACGATCCCCGGGGTCACCGCGCCGGCGCCGATCGCGCCGCACATGTTGTCGCCCGATCCGGCCGCCACCGGAGTTCCCGCGGCGAGCCCGAGTGTCTTGGCCGCGGTCGCTGTCATCACACCGGCGATTCGGAACGACTCCATCGCGCGGGGCAGCAGTTTGGGATCGATCCCGAACGCCGCGGTCGCCCGCTCGCACCACGCCCGCCGGTCAGGATTGAACAAAAGGGTTCCCGATGCGTCGCCCACATCCGTCACAAGATCTCCGGTCATCCGGAATCGCACGAAGTCCTTGGGCATCAGCACCACTTTGACCTGGTTCCACAGGTGCCCTTCATGCCCCCGCACCCACATCAGCTTTGGCAGTGTGAACCCGGTGAGCGCGGCGTTGCCGACCCACTCCACCAACCGCCTGCGGCCCCCGGCGAGCCGCTCGATGTCCCCGCATTCCTTGGCGGTGCGTTGGTCGTTCCAGAGCAGCGCGGGCCGCAGCGCCTCGGCGGCGCCCCCAGAATCCCGCGCATCCGCCCCCAGAAGCACCGATCCGTGCATTTGACCGGTCACGCCAACTGCCTTGATGTCCGCGCCGGCGATCCCCGGCGCGCCGATCGCCGTCTTCACGGCCTCGACGCATCCCCGCCACCAGACTTCCGGGTCCTGCTCCGACCAGCCGTTGCGGGGCTGCGACGGCGAGTACTCAGAGTCGCCGGATGAAACGATCCGTCCGTCAACCTCGTCGATCACCACAGCCTTGGCCGACGAGGTCCCGATGTCGATGCCCAGAAGCATGTTTCACCGCCATGTAGTACGTCAGTTGAGTTTCCTGACGCGGATGTTGCGGAACGCCACCTCGTCGCCGTGATCCTGAAGGCAGATATGGCCTTGCTTGCGAGTATTGAAGTCGGGCATGCCGGGCCACTTGCTCGCGGCCAGCGCGGCCTTGTACCCGTCGCTCGCCGTATCAACGTCAACCACCTTGAATCCGTTGAGGTAGTGCTGAATGTGCGTGCCCTTCACGACCGCGCGGGCCTTGTTCCATTCGCCGGCGGGACGCGACACATCCGCGTTGCAGGCGATGATGTCGTAGAGCGTGCCCGATCGCGTCTTGGGCTTCTTTCCGTCGGCGTGCACGCCGTCATCCAGGATCTGCATCTCAGGACCGGTCTCCCACGGGAAGTTGTGATCCTCGGTGCAGCGGTACATCACCCCGCTGTTGCCGCCCACGCCCACGCGCCACTCGCACTCAAACTCGAAGTCGCCGTACTCGTCGATGCTGCACAGGTCCCCCCCGCCGCCCTGGGCCGTGTGGAAGAGCGCATCATCCTTGATGACCCAACCCTTGGCGGGGAACTTGTCCTGCTTGTATCCACGCCAGGCATTGGTCGTCTTGCCGTCGAACAGAAGGGTCCATCCGGCCGCGGCGTCGGCGGCGGAGAGCGTGTTGTGAGTCCG
>JBGAMO010000207.1:0-7475 GCA_044222845.1 Phycisphaerales bacterium | reverse complement strand
CGGGAGCAGCGGGAGCTGCGGGAGCCGCGGGGGCTGGGGGGGCGGGGGGGAGCGGCGTGGAGAGCTTGGCCTCGGTCGAGGCGATCACCCGGCGGGCATCACTGTGTACAAAGACGATGACCTTGGAGCGTGACACGTCAAGGTCTTTGGGTGGCGAGAGGGACGCGGTGGCATGACCCTGGCCGTCGAGGGCAACGGTGGTGAATGCGCGGACGACGGAGGAGTGGGGGAGTACGCGGCCGGCGTTTTCACCTTTCTTGACGTCGGTGGTCAGGCCGTCCTGGGTGAGAGCGACGCAGGCATGCAGGTTGGGGCACGCCGCGGCGGTGATTGTGATCGTGAATGGCTGGTCGGGGGTGCGCTCTTCAACGCGGGCGGAGATGGGAGAGGAAGGGCGGGCGAGGGCATCGGCGACGGCTTTCCTGGCTTTGGCGCGATCGCTGCCGACGAACTCCTCTGTTCCGTTCACGATGAGTTGGGGGGTGTAGACGGATGGCGTCTTGAGGCACTTGGCGTAGTCGTGCTGCCGCTGGGTGGCTTGGTGGGAGGCGAAGCGGTCGGGCCAGCCGAGGTAATCCCAGTAATCGACGTGGAATGCGAGGGTGAAGACCTTCTTGCCGTCTTTGGCGGCTTCGTCGGCGAGTTGGGTGAGCAGGCGGTCGGCGGGAGGGCAACTGGAGCAGCCTTCGGAGGTGAAGAGTTCGAGAACAGCGATGCCGGGTGCCTCGGCATTGCTGGCGGCTTCGGGAGGGGCGGTGACGGCGGGGGTGAGAGCGGCCGCGGCGCAGAGGATGAGTTGGATGTGCGAGTTCATGGGGCTCCTGAGGGTGATGGTTGGATGCCGGCGGGCCGCGGGCGGATTCGGTGATGCGAGATCGGCGGGGCGTGCGAACGTATCCTCAGGCATGAAGAGCAGTGTGTCGTTGTGGTTGTGTGCGATCGCGTGGTGCATCGGCGCGGCGCGGGGCGAGCCGGTGACGTTGAGGGTGGCGACGTTCAATATCGAGGATGTGCGGACGCAGGATGTGGCGAGCGGGGACCAACCGCGGCTGAAGCGGATCGCGGAGGTGATCCAGCGGATGCGGCCGAACATCATTCTGCTCAACGAGATGGCGTACGACATGCCGGGCGGGCCGGATGTGAAGGAGGGGGATGCGCCGGGCCAGAACGCCAGGCGGTTTGCAGAGCGTTACCTTGCGGTGCCGCAGAGCCCCGAGTCGGCGGCGATGAAGTTCGCGGCGTACATGCCGCCGACGAATACCGGGGTGGCGAGCGGGTTTGATCTGGACAATGACGGTCAGGCGGTGCTTACGTATCCGTCGCCGCCGCCGACTAAGCCCGACGGATCGCCGGGGGAGCAGACGGAGGAAGGGCGTCGGTACGGGAATGACTGCTGGGGGTTCGGCACGTTCCCGGGGCAGTACGGCTTCGCGTTGCTGGTAGATGAGCGGCTGACGGTGCTGACCGATCAGATCAGGACGTTTCAGAGGCTGCCGTGGGATTACGTGGACGGGAACTACATGCCGCTCAAGGCGGATGGCACGCCGTGGTATTCGGAGGAGGAACGCAAGTACATGCGGCTGTGCTCCAAGACGTTCGCGGATGTGCCGGTGAAACTGCCGAACGGGTCGGTGCTGCACGTGCTGTGCCTGCACCCGACGCCGCCGGCGTTTGACGGGGCCGAACAGCGGAACAAGCGGCGGAACCACGATGAGATCCGGTTCATCGCGGATTACGTCGAGCGGGCTTCGTACATCGTCGATGACGCGGGCGTGGAAGGGGGGCTGGACCGGTTCGCGACGTTCGTCGTGGTCGGGGATCTGAACGCGGATCCGAAGAAGGGGGAGAGTTACCGCGGGCCGATGGCCAAGCACATCGCGGGGTGCCCGCGGATCAACTTCTCGAATACGCCGGTTTCGGAGGTGAAGATCGAGGGATTGGAGCCCTCGGATACGGCGAGGTTCAAGCTGCGCGTGGACTATGTGCTGCCTTCGTCGGACCTGACGCTGCTGCGGAGCGGGGTATGGAGAGAGTCGCCGGGGGGCGGGGAGTTTCCGAGCGATCACTTTCCGGTGTGGGCGGAGGTGGTGGTGAAATAGGGATGGAGTAGGCGTTCAACAGCGCACGCGTCTTGGTTTTTGCAGTTGCGGCGTCGCGAATCGGCGGAGCGCGAGATGTGAAATCGTGATTGAGCGGCGCGTTGGGTGCCGAGGCCCGCTACCTTGTGGTTGATGCGCACCGCTTCGTCGGTCGTTTTCCCCAAAGAGCTTTTCCCGGCGATACACCGTGAGAAGCCGCGGATCAGCGTTTCGGCGCTGGTGGTGGAGTCGGCGGGGTTGGACGTGGCGGGGGTGTACGCGAAGCTCGCGACGCGGGCGGGGGGGCTTACGAGCGCAGAGGCGGCGGATCGGCTCGCGCGATACGGGCCCAACGTGCTCGCCAAGGATCATCGGCCGGGGCTGCTGAAACTGCTGTGGCGTTCGGTGCTCAATCCGCTGGTGATCCTGCTGGCGGTGCTCGCGTCCATCTCGTTCGGGACTGGGGACGCGCGGGCGGGCACGATGATGCTGCTGATGATCGCGCTGAGCGTGGGGCTCAAGCTGATTCAGGAATCCAAGGCGAGCAACGCCGCGGCGAAGCTGAAGGCGATGATCTCGGTGACGGCGACGGTGCTGCGCGACGGGGCGGCGGTGGAGATACCGGTGGCGCGGCTGGCGCCGGGGGACGTGGTGCAGTTGGCGGCGGGCGACATGATCCCGGGGGACGTGCGGATCGTGTCGGCGAAGGATCTGTTCGTGATCCAGGGATCGCTCACGGGGGAGAGCTTTCCGGTGGAGAAGTCCGAGGTCGAGCGCAACGCGGGGGCGGGGGCGGGCACGCCGATCTCGCTCACGAGCATCGCGTACCTGGGCACGAGCGTTGAGAGCGGGTCGGCGACGGCGGTGGTGATCTCGACGGGCAAGGACACGTACCTGGGGGGGATGGCCGAATCGCTCCAGGAACAGGCGGCGCCGACGGCCTTTGACCGCGGCATTTCACAGTTCACCTGGCTGATGCTGCGGTTCATGCTGGTGATGGTGCCGCTGGTGTTCGTCATCAACGGGCTGACCAAGGGCGGCTGGGGGCAGGCGTTCTTCTTCGCGTTGGCGGTGGCGGTGGGGCTGACGCCCGAGATGCTGCCGATGATCGTGACGGTGTGCCTCTCCAAGGGCGCGGTGGCGATGGGGCGCAGAAAGGTGATCGTCAAGCGGCTCAACGCGATCCAGAACCTGGGCGCGATGGACGTGCTGTGTACGGACAAGACGGGCACGCTGACGATGGACCGGGTGATCCTGGAGCGTCACTGCGACGTGATGCTGCGGGAGAGCGACCGCGTTCTCTCGCTGGCGTACGTCAACAGCCACTTCCAGACGGGGCTCAAGAACGTGCTCGACCGGGCGGTGCTGGCGCACACCGAGACGCACGCGCACGCGTTCATCCCCGAGTACGCGAAGGTGGACGAGATCCCGTTCGATTTCAAGCGGCGGGTGATGTCGGTGGTGGTGCGGACGCCGGGGGGGTTGGATCTGCTGATCTCCAAGGGCGCCCCCGAGGCGATCTTCCCCAAGTGCGCGAGCTTCGAGCTGGACGGCCAGTTCCTGCCGATGGACCACGAGCACATCGAGAACCTCAAGAAGGAGTACGAGCGGCTGAGCGCGGAGGGGTTCCGTGTGCTGGCGATCGCCAGCAAGGAGGGCCCGGTGCGGGTGGTGTCCGGCGATGCCACGCCCTACGGCAAGGCGGACGAGTGCGACCTGATCCTCAACGGGTACGTG
The DNA here is from genome assembly GCA_044222845.1 of Phycisphaerales bacterium. Taxonomy (GTDB): domain Bacteria; phylum Planctomycetota; class Phycisphaerae; order Phycisphaerales; family UBA1924; genus UBA2402. The sequence continues at coordinate 3,660 of JBGAMO010000207.1, read as the reverse complement.
GCGTTCCTGGATCCGCCCAAGGAGACGGCGACCGCGGCGATCAAGGCACTGCGGGCGCACGGCGTGGCGGTCAAGGTGGTGACGGGCGACAACGACCTGGTGGCACGCAAGATCTGCACGGAGGTGGGGCTGGCGACGGAGTTCGTGGTGCTGGGGGATGCGGTTGAGAAGATGACGGACGAAGAACTCGCGGACGCGGCGGAGCGGGCGACGCTGTTCGCGCGGGTGTCGCCGTCGCACAAGCAGCGGATCATCAAGGCGCTGCGATCGAGGAATCACACGGTGGGCTTCATGGGCGACGGCATCAACGACGCCCCGGCGCTGCACGCGGCGGACGTGGGGATCAGCGTGGACACGGCCGTGGACATCGCCAAGGAGTCCGCGGACATGATCCTGCTGGAGAAGTCGCTGCTGGTGCTGGACGAGGGGGTGCTGGAGGGGCGCAGGGTCTTTTCGAACATCATCAAGTACGTGCGGATGGGCGCCTCGAGCAACTTCGGCAACATGTTCAGCGTGCTGGGGGCGAGCATCTTCGTGCCGTTCCTGCCGATGCTGCCGGTGCAGATCCTGGCGAACAACCTGCTGTACGACATCGGCCAGACCACGATTCCCACGGATTCGGTGGATCCGGAGCGGATCGCGATGCCGCGGCAGTGGGATATCCGCGAGCTGACGCGATTTGTGGTGTTCATCGGCCCGTGCTCGTCGATCTTTGACTACTCGACGTACCTGGTCATGCTGTACGTCTTTCACTGCTGGGACACGTCGACGCCCGCGGCGGCGGCCGGCAGCGCGAGCCTGTTCCAGACGGGTTGGTTCGTGGAGAGCCTGCTGACGCAGACGCTCATCATCCACGTGATCCGGACCAACAAGATCCCGTTCCTGCAGAGCCGTTCATCGGTTCCCGTGCTGATCATGACGCTGGTCATCATGGTCGTGGGGGTGGCGATCCCGTATACGCCGATCGGGGGCTACCTGGGGTTCACCGCGTTGCCGGGGCTGTACTGGCCGATCGTCGCGGCGACGTTGCTGTGCTACGTGGTGCTGACGCAGGTGGTCAAGATGTGGCTGCTGCGGATGAAGTGGATATGAGTTGGGGGCTGGCGAACCTTGTTGTGGCGGGGTTCCAAACACCGGAGTTTCAACACCGGAATCTGATCACCGGTTGGGGAGGTACGTGCCTCGGGTCTTCTTCGCGGCGATCTTGTGGATGGCGCGCAGGATCGCGTCGGGCTCGTCGCTCTTGGAGATGAATCCCCACGCTCCGGCGTCGAGCACTTTGTCGTAGAACGCCGGGTCATCGAAACCGCTCAGGATGACCACGCGGACCCAGGGCAACTCGGCAGCGATTTCGCGCACTGCTTCCAGCGGGCTCTTGCCTGGCATTCTTGCGTCGAGCAGCACGATGAGCGACACCACGCCGGGTTTGGCGGCGAGCCGGCGGGCCTCGGTGAGCAGGCGGTCGGCCGATTCTAGACTGCCGGCGAACTCCATCGTGCCGTCGGTCTCGATGATCATCCGCATCGCGGAGATCAGATCGGGACTATCGTCGACACAGAAGATCCGAACGGCGGGCGGGGTTGTAGAGTTCCTTGGGTTCATTGTCATCTACGCGCGGGCCAGGGCGGTCTGCATGGCCTTTTCCACGTCCTCAAACTCTACGGGTTTGACAAGGTGCGCGTCGAAGCCCGCTTCGCGAGCCAGTTCCTTGTCTTCTTCGCGCCCGTATCCGGTGAGGCCGATCAGCCGCATTTTGCCGCCACCGTTGCCGAGGGTTGAATCGGTTTTCAGCCGACGCGCGACCTCGTAGCCGCTCAGGCCCGGCAGACCGATGTCCAGCAGGACGATATCCGGATTCCAGGTCCGGGCGATGGCGAGGCCTTCGGGGCCGTTGTACGCGCTGTTCACGAGATAGCCCGCGTGCAGGAGTCTCGCGACGAGCATGGCGACATGATCAATATTGTCGTCAACGACGAGGACTCGCACCCCGCGGGGTTTGGCGGACGCCGCGCCCGCGCCGGTGATCGTCACGGGAGCTGCGCGGGTGGCCATCGGCGGCAGGGAGAGTGTGAACTCGCTTCCCTTGCCCGGTCCCTCGCTGGCGGCGCGGATTTCTCCGCCGTGCAACTCCACCAATCGGTGGGCCAGCGCGAGGCCGATGCCCAGCCCGCCGGCCGAGCGGGCCAGCGAACGGTCCGCCTGGGAGAACAGATCGAAGAGGCGGGGGAGCAGATCCGCGGCGATCCCCTCTCCGTTGTCCCGCACGCGGACGGCCGCCCGTTCTGCTCCGTTGTCCGAGCGACGCTCGCAGGAGACTTCAATCCTTCCGCCGTCGGGCGTGTACTTGGCGGCGTTCGTGACGAGGTTCACGACCACCTGCTCCAGGCGAGTGGCGTCGCCGCTGACCCACAAGCCGCCCGCCAGCGGACTCAGCGCGAGGGTGTGGCCGCGCTGCGTGATGAGCGGTCTGACGGTTTCCGCGGCGTGACGGATGATCTCGTTCATGTCTACCGGCGTTACCTCGAGGCGGATGCGTCCGCTCATGACCCTGGAGACTTCCAGAAGATCGCCGACGATCTTGGTGAGGTTGCCGGTCTGACGTTCGATGATCTCGCGGGCCTGCTTCTGGAGCGGGTCGGTGCCCTGGGCCTCGTGGAGCTTGAGGATGTGGACGGCGGATCGGATGGGGGCGAGCGGGTTGCGGAGTTCGTGGCTGAGCATGGCGAGGAACTCGTCCTTGCGGCGGGATTCGGCGGCGAGCTGCTCGGCTTGCTCCAGGATCTTCTTCTCCATGCGGACGCGCTGGGAGATGTCACGGACGTTGCACTGGGCCACCAGCTTGTGGTCTTCGTGATAGACGTTTGCGACCACCTCGACCTCGATCGTGCCACCCTGCTGGTTGCGCACCGGGAGGTGCTCGTAGCGTATGTAGCCTATTTCCTGGAGGGTGCGGAAGGCCTGTTTGCTCGCCTCGATGTCGCCGAACAAGCCGATCTCGTGGAGCTCCTTGCCCAGAAGTTCGGAGGCTTCGAGGCCGACCAATCCCGCCATGAACGCGTTGGCGTCGGTGATCCGGCCGGTGGTTGCGTCCAGTATCAGGATGCCGTCCTTGGCGGACTGGAACAGGCGGCGGTAGCGGATCTCCGAATCGCGCAGCGCCTGTTCGGCTTCGCGACGATCGGTGATGTCCTCGATGACCAGCAGCACCAGTTGTGAGTGATTTCCAGGCTTGCGGACCCGCCGGGCGTTGAGCGTCATCACGCGGCGGCCCAACCCCTCGAACTCGTGCTCGACCTCGAAATCCTCGACCGTGTGGCCATTGGCGGGGAGGATCTGCTCGAGCAGTTCGCGGAGCCTGGGGATGTCCCACTGGCGGTTGCCCAGTTCGAACAGCAGGCGTCCCTCGGTCTGTTCGGGCCTGACCTTGAAGGACTCGTAGAACGAGCGGTTGGCCGACACCACGCGCAGGTCGCGGTCGAACACGAGGAAAGGGTGGCGCAGCGTGGAGAGGATGTTCTGCGCGTACTCCCGCTCCTGTCGGACGAGCAACTCCTGGCGGTAACGCTCGGTGATGTCGCGGAAGACCAGCACGCTGTCGGCGACCGAGCCGCCACCGTTGCGGATGGGCGCAGCGCTGTCGTCGATGTTTCGCTCCGTTCC
>JBGAMO010000206.1:0-7500 GCA_044222845.1 Phycisphaerales bacterium | reverse complement strand
GAGGGAGTCCTCGATCTCGACGGCCTGGGTGAGTTCGGAGACGGCTGTAGTCGTGTCGCCCTTGCGGAACGCGATCTCACCGGCCAATGTGTGGGCGGCGAGATCGAGGACGGTGTGCGCGGGGTTCTGGACCATCATCGCCTTGTCGGGAACTGCCGCGACGGCGGCTTTGAAGAGTTCCTGTTCGCGCTGGGCGTCGGCGACCTTGTTCTGGGCGGCGAGGGCGGAGGCGCGGGCGAAGTGGCGGTACGCGCGGGAGATGGGGTGGTACGCGGGGAAGTCGGGGACGGTGAGGATCTCGTCCCACATTCCGAAGCGCATCATCGCTTCCATCTCGACGATCATCATGGGATCGACGAAGGGCGCGGCCTCCTTGGCGAAGCTCTCGGGGATGGTGGCGATCATGTGGCGTGCCGCGGCGAGAGACTCTTGTTTGCGGCCGAGCATCATGCAGGCCCAGGCGAGGAAGTGGTCGTTGTGGGCCATGTAGATGCGGTAGATGCCTTGGGTGGGCGAGAGCTTGCGGTACGCGGCGTCGGCCTTGATGGCCTGGCGGTTCTGCTCGGCGGCCTGGGCCCAGGCGCCGACGCGGACATCGATGTGCGCGGGCATGTGGACCATGTGGCCGGATGCGGGGACGAGCGTGCGGAGCCGATTGGCGGCGGCAACGGCTTTGTCGGGGTGCGTGGAGGCCTCGACGGCGTGGATGTAGTAGTGGTTGGCGCCGGGGTGGTTGGGGTTGAGTTCGAGGGCGTGCTCAAGGGCGGCGAGGGCGAGGGGAGTCTCGGCGCGCGGCTCCTGGGTCTTGGGGTCCCAGAGATCCCAAGGGCGGCAGTCCATCAGCGACTCGGCGTAGAGCGCGGCGATGTCGGCGTCGTTGGGGAACTGGGCGTAGGCCTTGGCCATGGCGTCGGCGTAGGCCTTGTCGAGCGGGGCGCGATCTTCGAAGGTGAACGGGATGGGGGGATGAGCAGGATCGGTGTATCGGGCGGCGAGGGCGGTGATGAGGGCCTGCTCGGCGGGGCTGCCGTGTGGCGAGGCGGCCTGGGCTTTCTTGAGTGCATCCCAGGCGGCGATGGCGCGGGGTTCGTCCATCACCGGGTTGTTGATGTGAGGACCATTACAGAACGCGATGCCCCAATATGCGATGGCGAGATTCGGATCGAGTTCGGCGGCACGCTGGTACGAGCGGATGGCTTCGTCGTGGTTGAAGGAGAATGTCCAGGTGAGGGCCTGGTTGAAGTAGCGCTGAGCCTCGGGGTTGCTTGTTGAGACGGTGCGCGCGTAGGAGCCCAGGCCTTGGAAGATCTGGGGGGCTTGCGGGGCGGAAGCCTTGGCGGCCGGGGGTGAGGCGGGTTTGGTGGTGGAGTTCGTGGCGCATCCGCTGATGAGCGAGGACGCCGCGATGGCGAGCGCGCAACGGGCGATGAGGTCGGCGGGGCGGGGGTGGTGTGGCATCGGAGTCTCCTTTGTGTGATGTGCGAATCGCGACGGGTCTGAGTGACACACGCCGCGGTGTGAGGAGGGAAATCCGGGGGAACCTCTAACGAGCGTCCGAGACCGGCGATTTGAGCGCATGATCGCGGCGAACGTTGTTGGGCGGGCAGTGACGCCAGAAAGCGATCAGGAACTGGGACGCCATGTAGATGGGGACGGAGGCCGCGTTCACCTCAGGCTGCGAATTGCTGATGGATGAAGGTGCGGCGGAATAGTATCGGCGCGAGGAGTGGATGGCTCGGTGGGATTGGGATCGGTTGGGAGGGTGCTTTTGCCGAGTGATTTCGCCACTGAGTCGGGCATGCTCGTGGGCACGGGGCGATGATGCTCGTATCATGCTGCGATGCCGAACATCAGTACCTTTCTCACGTTCAATGATCAGGCCGAGCAAGCGGCGCGTTTCTATACATCGATCTTCCCTAACTCGAAGATCACTCGCATTGCGTACTACCCGGACCTGGGGCCGCATGCGCCGTTCAAGGCCGGCAGCGTGATGACGGTCGAGTTCACGCTCGACGGTCGCGCGTTTACGGCGCTCAATGGCGGGCCGCAGTTCAAGTTCACGCAGGCGTTTTCCGTCGCTGTGGTGTGCGATACGCAGCAGCAGGTGGATGAATACTGGAACAAGTTCGTCGCGGCGGGCGGGACGCCGGTCGCGTGCGGCTGGATCACCGATCATTTCGGCGTGTCGTGGCAGATTGATCCGAAGTTGCTGATCGACATGATCACTGATCCTGACCGGGCCAAGGCCGCGAAGGCGATGGCGGCGATGATGACCATGGTCAAGATCGACAGCGAACAGCTCAAGCGTGCTGTGGGCGGGTGATGGAGCGTTCGGATGACTTGCGTACGAGGGTGCTTGGGCTGGATGGTTCAACTGCTCGTGCCGCGGATGTCGGAGCAGGCGATGCGGTAGCCGACATCGAGGGCGTCAAGCGCCAGAAGAGAGCGGTGCTGATCGGCCCAGCGTCCGCTCGACAGGTCGGCACGCAGCTTGGCCAGACCGGCGCGGGAATCGATCCGCGCGAAGCTGGAAATGGCGTTTCTAATTTCAGCGTTGAGGTAGGCCTCGGGCCTGCGCCAGTACGCGCAGAGGAAGCCGTCGATGCAGTCGTGAGGGATGGGAACGGGCGTCAAGCGGGTCGGCCCGATCGCGCGTTCCATCATCGCGGTGAGGGCGGGGGAGCTGGGGAAGATCGTGCGGTCGTGTTTGGCGATCTCGGGGAAATAATCCTGCGTGAGCCAGAACGGCGCGGCGTCGGGAACCCAGGTGAGCAGCACGGCTCGCTTGCGAGCGACCCGGGCCATTTCACTGAGTCCGCGTTCAAGGTCTGTCCAATGATGAGCGGAGAGGATCGCCATCGCGGCGTCGACGGAGGCTGTTTCCAGCGGCAGCGCTTCGGCCGATCCCTGCAGGCAGGGGGCGGCATTTGGGGGGCGCTGCCGGATCATCACTTCGGAGGGTTCAACCGCGAGCACGGTTCGGCCCGGGGGTTCATAGGATCCTGAGCCGGCGCCGATGTTGACCACGGTGACAGCTTCCGCGAGTGCGGCGTTGATGGCCGACGCGATGCGCGGGTCGGGCTGCCGGAACGACGCGTAGTTGCGTCCGATGCTGTCGTAAAGAGCCATGGGGCACGCACTTGAGTTCAGCGTTCACGCGAACGCTGTTTCCGTGCATTCTAGATGCCACCGAGTTTGCGGGATCGGATTGACCGTACGGCTATGGGACGCTTCCTCAAGGGGGTTGGGGATTGAGAACCGAATCTTGGCACTTTCGCTGCCTGCGGCAAGCATGGAACGAATTGGTGGCCCTATCAACCCGTACACTCCGCGGTCATGCATCCCTCCGCGATCGGTCCATTCAAGATTGAGCGTGAACTCGGCCGCGGTGGCATGGGTGAGGTGTACCTTGCTCACGACACGCGGCTGGATCGTCGGGTCGCGATCAAGTCCCTGCCCGCTCACCTTGCGCAAGATCCCGACCGGACATCTGGTGACCTCGCGGGGCGACGCGCTTCTGGCGGCTGCGTTCGACGCGGAGCGCGGGGATGGCGAGTGCCGCGAGCCTGCTCACTCCCTGCGCCGGATGTGCTTCCCACGAACACACAGTTGTACAACCCGAGTTACGGCCCCGTGTCGTACATCACTCCGTCGCTGTCGGCAACGGTTCCGTTCGCAACCATGTGAAGACGCTAAAAGCTGCACGTGTCTCGCACTTCAACGGCTGGCAATATTCAGCACACGCCGTCGAAGGGCGACGCGGACTTCGATGGCTCGGTCCATACCGCTGCTGCGATGCGGCCTGCCGATGTCAGATGAGAGTTGCGGTTGTCTCAACGCAGTTCCACGAACGTTTCGGTTTCCAGCTTGCTCTCGTCGCTGGTCCAATGTCTGTAGACCTCGATCATCGGCCAACCCGTTCGGTGGCCGGCGGCTTCGAGAGCTCGGGTCATCGCAGCGCCGGTCGCCGGGATCTTGTGGTACGGGCCGATGTGCTTCCAGACTGCGTAGCGCGTCAGCCGGACTGTTTTTCGTTCCAGGCCCGCCGCGGCGGGGATCGTTTCTGCGCCCGGGCCGAGCACCACGCCGGCGAAGAGGGTGCAGCCTTCGTCGCACCCCTCGTACACCACGCGGTTGATGCCGTCGTTGGGGATGTTGTTGTTCTTGATCACGGGCCAGAAGCGCCCGAGGAGGGCCATGATCTCTTCGCCGAACCGCTTGCCGGAGTCGTGCCGCAGGGAATGTCCGGCCATCGTGAACTCGATCGGGACGGTGCGGACTTGGGGCTGCATCGCGAGATTGTAGATTGGTGAGTACGACGTGCCATGTACGAGGCCGAGTCCGCGCGCCGATCGAATGACGCTGTTTCGAGACGATGCGATTGGGGGAGAAGCGTCGGCGGCTGTGAAACCGGCGCTGGCTGCGGCTGCCGCGGCGGGCCGGGCAGCGTCGGAAGGCCACAGCGGTGTGCCAATGGCGAACATCTCTCTTAGACTCTGTGATGTCAATCAGAGGCACATGGCGAATGGATTGGATCTCGCGCCGTCATTTCCTGCTCTTCGTCGCCATAGCGACGACCGCCCTGGGCGCTGAACCACCCATGGGCGTGGGCATTTCGGTGCAGGAACTTCCGGACCGCACTGACGCCGGTGGTACGTTGTGCCTCTGGTATGATCGTCCGGCGAAGGCGTGGATGACCGACGCCCTGCCGATCGGAAATGGGCCCATGGGGGCGATGCTCTTTGGCGGCACCGAAGTCGAGCGGGTCCAGTTCAACGAGATCAGTCTTTGGTCGGGAGATCGCATGGCGGTCGAGGGTCCGGTTGCGGGCAAGTCTCGAGATGAGCAGCAGAACCTTGGGGCCTATCAGGCGTTCGGCGACATCTTCATCCACCTCGGGCATGACTTTGCCAAGGTCTCCGAGTACCGGCGGGAACTCGACCTTGATCGCGCTGTCCACCGTGTGACGTACGAGTACAGCGGCGTGCGCTATGAGCAGACGGCGTTCGTCAGCCACCCAGACGGGGTCGTGGTGGTGCACCTGACGGCGAACAAGCCGGCCGCGTACACCGGACGAGTTCAACTGGCGGACATGCACCGGGCCAGGATCGCTGCCGACGGGCACAAACTCATCTCGACGGGCAAACTCGAGAACGGCTTCGAATACGAAGCACAGTTGCTCGTGCTCAGCGAACACGGTGAGATCACCGTGAAGAGCGACGACGCGGCGGCGAGCAACCCGTGGGGCATCGCCGTTCCCGCGATCAGCGTGGCCTTTGACCGGTGCGACAGCCTGACGCTGATCCTGGGGGCGGGCACGAACTTTCGCCAGGTTCACACGAGCGGTTGGCTCGGCGAGCATCCCCACGCGGTCGTCACCAAGCGGGTGGACAAAGCCGCCGCGCAGAGCGTGCATGACCTTCTGACGAGCCACGTGAAGGACTATCAATCCCTCTTCCGTCGCTTTTGCCTCGATGTCGGGACCACCGCGCCGGACTTGTTGGCCAAGACCACGCTGGCTCGGCTGGAGTCATACGCCGACGGCACGACGGCCGACCCGAATCTGGAAGCGCTGTTCTGCCAGTTCGGCCGCTACCTGTTGATCAGTTGCTCGCGCCCGGGCTCGTTGCCCGCCAATCTCCAGGGAGTGTGGAACGACAGCAACGAGCCCGCGTGGGCGGGAGACTATCACTCGAACATCAACCTCGAGATGAACTACTGGCCGGCCGAGCCGGCCAATCTGGCTGAATGCCACCGGCCGCTCATCGACTATGTCACCAGCATCCGCGAGGTCAGTGGTGAGAACACGCGGAGGAACTACGGCAATGTCAGAGGCTGGACGGTCCAGACGATGAACAACGCCTGCGGCGTTTCGTTCTGGAAATGGAACCCTCCCGGCAGCGCGTGGTACGCGCAGCATCTGTGGGAGCACTTCGCATTCGGCCGCGACGATGCGTATCTGCGCACGACCGCGTACCCCGTGCTCAAGGAAGTCTGCCAGTTCTGGGACGACCACCTGAAACGACGCCCCGACGGCACGCTTGTTACGCCGGACGGCTGGTCGCCCGAGCACGGACCCGCGGAAGAGGGCGTGACGTACGACCAGGAGATCGTGTACGACCTGTTCACCAACACGATCGAGGCCGCTGACGTGCTGGGCGATGATCGGGAGTTCCGCGATCACATCGCGGGCCTGCGGGACAAGCTCCTCAAGCCGAAGATCGGGCGCTGGGGACAACTGCAAGAGTGGGAACAAGACAAGGACGATCCGAATGACGATCATCGCCACGTCTCCCATCTCTTCGCGCTGTATCCCGGTCGCCAGATTTCTCGCTTGGCCACGCCCGAACTGGCCGAGGCCGCGCGGGTCTCTTTGCAGGCCCGAGGCGACAAGAGCACCGGCTGGAGTCGCGCCTGGAAGATCAACTTCTGGGCCAGGCTGTGGGACGGCGATCACGCGTACACCATGCTGCGAAGCCTGCTGAACGTGGTCCGGGAGACGAAAACCATCTACGGCGCGAGCGGCGCGGGCGTCTATCCGAACCTGCTCGATTCCCATCCCCCGTTCCAGATCGACGGCAACTTTGGGGCTACGGCCGGCATCTGCGAGATGCTGCTGCAAAGTCACGCGGACCGGATCCATCTGCTGCCGGCACTGCCCAAGGCCTGGCCGACTGGGCGGGTGTCCGGACTCTGCGCTCGGGGTGGATTCGAGGTGGACATGAGTTGGAAGGACGGGCGATTAACGGAAGCGGTCATCCGTTCCAAGTCCGGCCTGCCTTGCAGGGTTGTGTGCGGCGACAAAGCCTGGGAGTTCAGCACTGCGCCTGGAGGTTCATATCCCCTCGCGCTCGCGGCCGGGGTCGATCCGCACAGCGTCAAGTGACTGTGAGGCAGGGCGCAGAATCGATCGGGATCGGTTCAACAGCCACGCGGATGCCGGATGGCATCGGGCATCAGGGGACGCAATCCTCATTGCCGCACGGGGCCCGCGGCACCAGCTTGGCGACGTGCGCATCCGCGGGTGATTCTTCGCGGGCATGCTGGGAATCGCCTCCGCGATCGCGACGAAAGAGTGACTTCGACCTTCTCATGCCGCGGGCGGCACCCATTACTCCGCGCCCCGCTCGCGCTGGTTACGGAGCAGGAAGAGCATGTAGACGATCATGTCGTTCTTCCTTGAAGACAAGCCCCGTGTACATGAGCGGGAGTTTTCGGGCGGGTGCGGTGGCTTTGGAGGGGGGCGGTCAGACGCTCGTGTGCCAACGGCTCGCCGTGGGTGTGGTGAGTTGTCGGAATCGGGCACACTCGTGTGCGGACCATGGGCGTGCCGAGCACCTTACATCCAAGCGGCGTTGCCGCCGTGACTACGGCACCACGTGGAGGCGATCTCGCTCATTTCCGAGTTGCGGCCAGAATGATCGCGAACATGACCGCCAAGGTCCCGAGCACGCATCCGATGATCATGAGCGTCAGTTGGACCTCACCGATGCCGACGTT